>JANPAZ010000607.1:0-1964 GCA_031430225.1 Rhodoferax sp.
CCTTCCAGCATGGCAATGACTTCATCGGCAAACGCCGCATAGCTCATGTTGCCGCCAGGGCGCAGCCAGGTAAATGTCCAGTTGATCATGCCAAAAAGCATCATGGTTATGGCGGTCTGGTTGCCGGCATTGACCCGACGCGGGTAAGCACGGCACAAAAAACGGGTTACGGCTGAGACCACGTCGCGCTGGCGGTCAAGAATCAGCTCGCGCTGCTCCTCACCCAGAAACTTGGTGTCGTTCAGCAGGGCCACGTGGCGTGTGGCCGAAGTCTGGTACTCCTGCAAAAAACTGCGAATCAACTCATGCAGCGCGGCCCGATCGTCCAGGTTGCGGCGCTGCGATGTGGCTTCTACCTGGCCAATCAAAATGAGCAAGCGTTGGGTGTAGCGGTCAAGCAGGTCAAACAAAATGGCTTCTTTGGCGTCGTAATAATGATAAAGCCGCGCTTTGGAGGTGCCATTGGCGGCTGCGATGTCATTCATGCTGGTCGCAGGGTAGCTCTTGTCGGCAAAGCACAACGCTGCACGCTCCAGGATGTCGTCTCGCTTGAGCTCAAAACTTGCAGATTTCGGTCGGGCCATGGATCAATTATCCTTTCACCCATGCCGTCCTCAAAAAATGAATTTGCACTGTACTGCTGCGAGCTGCTGGCAAACATTGGGCCGTGTGTAGCACGCCGGATGTTTGGGGGTTTTGGCATCAGTATTGACGGACTGACGGTGGCTCTCATGACCAACCTTGGCAGTGGCGACAAACTCTGGCTCAAAGCAGATGAAGCGTCACGTCACCAGTTCGAGGCGGCCGGTTGCCAGCGTTTCACCTACCCGGTCAAAGGGGTGCCCAAGAGCATGAACTACTACAGTGCGCCAGAAGACGCCATGGAGGCACCGCACCAGATGGCTCCCTGGGCGCGTCTGGCACTGGAAGCCGCGTTGAAAGCCAGGGCTCTAAAAACCAAGCCCAAACCAAAGGCAAAGGCAAAACCTGCCCCCAAACCGGCGGTCAAAGTCAAAGCAACGCCCAAGTCCAAGACAGCTTAATTCAAGGCGGGTTGGATTCCATGCGCGGCATCACCCTGCCTCGCCCTGCCACCAGAAACTCGCCGAACCCGACAATGCCCCAGGCCAGCCGACCCAGTGCGTGGGCAGCCATGATCAGTGCCAATCCAAAATCTCGCAGCGGGTGGGCCACGGCCACTTGCCAACGGGAATCAACCCTCATGCGCGTCCGCTGTGCAGACGTCTCGGGGTCCCAGCTGAAATAGGTTGCTTCATCTGCGCAGGCATTCCAGGATTCGATCACGACAGGCTGGCCCGCACGCAGTGTCAGGCTGTCACCAACGTCTAGGAAAAAATCACCCGAATCGTTCACTGGCCCGATTCGGGGGCCATCAAGGGTCGCCCACACCCGTCCCTTTGCAATGCGCAAAATACCTTCGTCTTGGCTGTGCAATGTGATGGCGCGGCCAGAGCCCAGCTTCCAGTTGCCGCCGGTCGTGGCAGCCACAGACTGCGCGAAGGATTGTTGCGATTTCAGTACGGGTAGCGATGTCATGATGCTCTCCAGTGGGGTTACCAATTCATCAGATTGGGAATGAATGATCCACCTACATGGCTTGTTAGTCCAATGAAAATGGGCGACACTATTAATGCGATTCACGCACTAATCAAACAGCACGTCATGCAACACTCTCAAACCAATTTGCGCACCCGCCCCATCGCGGCGGGCCATCTGCGCGCGTTCGAGGCCGTCGCCCGGCACCTTAACTTTCGGGCGGCCTCAGAAGAACTCTCGCTCACTCAATCCGCTGTGAGTCGCCAGATTCAAACGCTTGAGGAAGACGTGGGTGCCAGCCTTTTCTTGCGCCACACCCGGGCAGTGGAACTAACCAGTGCGGGCGCGCAATTGTTGGTGGCCGTCACGCGGGCTCTGCCGCAAATTGACGGTGCCGTGCGCCAGAT
>JANPAZ010000608.1:0-2263 GCA_031430225.1 Rhodoferax sp.
GCCAGTGCCGCACAGGGCATCAAACGCGCCATTCGCACCATGGGCAGTTCTGGCCTGTCAGATCCCGCCACGTGGTTCATACGGGCGCAACAGCCCGCTCACTAAGCCTTGGGGACAGGCACCACACGCAGTGTGGCGTCGAGAATATTGGCGTCCTCAGGGTCCGACAGGGCCGCAATCAGCGCTTGGGCTTGGGCATAGTGAAAGCGATGTGCGTCTTTGATTCCGGCGCAAGCCGCTACGTTGGCCGCAACGGCGTGTGCAAATGCCAGTTCCCACGGTTCGCACGGATTCTGCGTAAAAAAATTGAATGCTCTCGTTCCGTAATGTTGCGCCGGCCCCGCAATGCCCTGTAACGCATAGGCGTGCGCGAGCAATTGCCAGGCATGTGCATGATTGCTTGCGGTGCCGATTTGGTTCCAGAAGAAGCTTGCGGCATGCGCAGCCTGCAGCATTTCCTCATCTTCTTCTGGCGTGCGCTTCGGCTGCTCCGCCAGCGCCCAGCTGCGATTGTTGGCTTGCGACGCGAGACGCTTCTTCCAGGTGACGGTTTCTTCAGCGGTGGGTTTGTCAGTCATGATGCCGATTGAAGTTGAGTTGGAACGAAATTATTCACAACGACCCAATGAGTCGTCTCGTGATAGTGCACGCGTTCCAATTTATTGCCGCAAACGTTGAGACGTCTCACATCGTTAAAAAACTATACTTTTGATAGCAAACTATGTACGTTCTATGTGGGCCTTTAGCCATTTTCATTACAAACTTATGGTCAAGGCCCAAAAATTGGTGAATCGCTGGTTCCGGACAGCGCCGTTCTAGCGCCCTTTGTCAGCTTGCCAGAAATTTGAGAGGCAGCAAACTCGCACAGAAATCGTCGTCGCACCCGTTACCATTGACGAAAACCCAATGGAGACTTTGATGCCCGTCATCACCAATATAGAAGACCTGCGCGTTCTCGCGCAAAAGCGCGTTCCCCGCATGTTTTATGAGTATGCGGATTCCGGCAGCTGGACCGAGAGCACCTACCGCGCCAACGAGGCTGACTTTCAGAGCATCAAGCTGCGCCAGCGCGTGGCCGTGAACATGGAAAATCGCAGTACAGCCACCACCATGATCGGGCAGGATGTCGCCATGCCCGTGGCGATTGCGCCCACTGGCTTGACCGGCATGCAGCACGCGGACGGCGAAATTCTGGCGGCACGCGCTGCCAAGAAGTTTGGCATTCCGTTCACTTTGTCCACCATGAGCATCTGCTCCATTGAGGACGTGGCGCAGGAAACTGGCGGTCACCCCTTCTGGTTTCAGTTGTACATGATGAAAGATCGAGACTATATTGAGCGCCTCATCAACCGCGCCAAAGCGGCCCATTGTTCGGCATTGGTGCTGACGCTGGATTTGCAAATCATCGGCCAGCGCCACAAGGATTTGAAAAACGGGCTGTCAGCGCCGCCCAAGCTGACCATTGCCAACATCATCAACATGATGTCCAAGCCGCGTTGGGGGTTGGGGATGCTGGGCACCAAGCGCCACGGCTTCGGCAACATCGTCGGCCATGTGAAGGGCGTGGAGAACATGGGCTCCTTGAGCGAGTGGACAGCCAAGCAGTTCGACCCTGCCCTCAACTGGGGAGATGTGGAGTGGATCAAAAACCGCTGGGGCGGCAAGCTCATCCTCAAAGGCATTCAGGATGTTGAAGACGCACGCATGGCAGTCAATAGCGGCGCAGACGCTTTAATTGTGTCAAATCACGGTGGGCGCCAGCTCGATGGGGCATCGTCATCCATCCGCGCCCTGCCCGCCATCGTGGATGCGGTCGGCAGCCAAATCGAGGTGCACATGGATGGCGGCATCCGCAGCGGGCAAGATGTCCTCAAAGCCAGTGCCCTGGGCGCTCGTGGCACCTACATCGGGCGCTCGTTTCTCTATGGTCTGGGAGCCATGGGCGAAGCCGGTGTCACGAAAGCGCTGGAGATCATCCACAAGGAGCTTGACCTGACCATGGCGTTTTGCGGGCACACCAATATCAAGACCGTCGACAAAGGTATCTTGCTCCCGGGCACCTTCTAAGACCCAACTTGGTGCGATAGCGATCCACTTGCAGGTGGCCTGGAGGTTCTGATTCCCCCCGCCTGCACAAGGCACAATCAAAGTCATGCAACTTCCTGCCATGGCCGTCTGGGCCTGGATCCCCATCGTCATCTGGGCCGCGTTTGCCCAAACCATCCGCAATGCTGCACAACGCACGCTGACCAGCGAGGTGGGT
>JANPAZ010000609.1:0-7553 GCA_031430225.1 Rhodoferax sp.
ACCCACCTCGCTGGTCAGCGTGCGTTGTGCAGCATTGCGGATGGTTTGGGCAAACGCGGCCCAGATGACGATGGGGATCCAGGCCCAGACGGCCATGGCAGGAAGTTGCATGACTTTGATTGTGCCTTGTGCAGGCGGGGGAATCAGAACTTCCAGGCCACCTGCAAGTGGATACCAGCGTCCTGCAGCGTGCCACCTGTGTTGCTGGTGGAGTCCGGCTGTTGCAAGCGTTTGGCCAACACCAAGTCAGTTGTGAAGGCTTGGTAAAGGAAGCGGATGGCCAGCCCGGCAGACGAAAGCGTGCTGTGGGTCCCGCGCAGGTTATGCGCATCGCCATAGTCGAGAAACGGAATCAGATTTAGGTTCATCCCGGATGCTCGGCGCAGGGCAGGGTAGTCGTACTCGAGATTGATATACGCGCCCTCATCACGCACAAGTTCGTTTTCGCGAAAGCCGCGCACTGAATTGATTCCACCCACCGAAAGGCCATCCAATGCCAGCAAACGGTCGGCGCTGCGTTGCAGCGTGACGCGTGCCATGACTTGTGCACCATTTGTGGCGACCTGCCTGGCCCATTGCAATTGACCCATCCAGGTGGTGAATGAACGTGCCGCGCTGTCTGCCACCACGGGAAGGCCAGGCACGTCGGTGAGGTTATTGTTCCCCCTCGTGAAGGTCGATCGCAGTGCCAGCACCTGGCTGGGAGTGCGGTAGCTGTAGTCTTGCCACAAGCGCCATAAGGTCTCGCGGATCACGCCTTCTGGTTCATTGGGCGTGAATGAAAATGGCGCGCCCATCAGTTGGGTGCGGCTCTCGCGGCGGACGTGATTCAGCCCCAGTGTGAACTTCTGGGTGAGCGATTCCGCAGGCGTGTGGCTCACGCCAGCATCGATGCTGGTCAACCGGCTGCTGATGCCCAGCGCCGCTGCGGGCTGCTCGACCACCGAAGAGTCACCTTGTTCCAGCGCGAGTGAAAACCGTGTGCCCGAAAAACCCAATGGCATGTTCCAGGCCAGGCTGGCGCGGCCAATGGCGCCGGAAGGTGGCGCATTCTGGAGACTGGCTTCGAGCAGGTCGCCATACCCCGTGAGATTGCGAAAGCTCGCGTTAAGGCCCAGTGAGTTGGCCCCGACGGACGGTGGCCGGTAGTTGTTGGCAAATACCGTGAACTGGTAGGGTCGCGCCAAAGTCACATCCACCTCAAGCGTGGCCTCGCCGGGCTGTTCGCCCGGCATCACGCGGGAGTTCATGTGTTCAATCAGGGGGTCGGTCAGCAATAGCTGATAGCGTTCGCGCAAAACCTCCATGTTGAACGGGCCATCGGCATCGGGGCCTGCATGACGGCTCAAGCGCCGCGTGATGTACCGCGGGTCAAGCCGGCCATTGTTGAGCACGCGTATCTCCGTGAGACGGCCTTCCACCACATCAAAGGCCAAGGTGTCACTGGCACCCAAAGGGTTGCGCAACACGCCTGAGCTGACGTAGCCCCGGTCGACATATAGGCGGCTGAGTTTCTGCCGTAGCTCTTCCACCTCATCTGAGGTGATGGGGCGTGACAGATAGGGTGCTGCCAGGGCTTGCAGTTCGGAGGTGGCGATCACCGTGTTGCCGGAAAAGCTCACGTTTCGTACCGTGATGGTCGGGGCAACTGCCGGACCCCCAGATGCACCAAGCGGAGGCAATTTGAAGGGGGCCTGCGCCATTGTTGCGACCGGTGTCAGCATCAGGCCCACCACAAGGCCAACCCTCAAAAGGGGCAGGGCACCTTGTCTGTTTCGCCTGGCCTTCATTGGCAACCTGTCTCCAGCATGGCAATACGAATGGGCGCGCGGCGCAGTCCACCGGGTTGCCCGGCTGACATGGCGCTCTGCGGACCCAGCAGACCACGGTATGACACTGGCAGACCACCCTGACCAGACTGCGCCAGCGAACTCCCACTGACAGCTTGGCAAGGCGTTCGCCCCAGTTGGGCTACGTCCGTCACCGGAGCGCCCAGGCGCCCCAAACTGCCTGAGAGATCGAGCACCGGGCTGCTGACCTGGATCACGCCATTCAAACCTGTGGGCGCAGCAGCCTGAATGACGTTAAAGCCAAACACATCGGGTGCGAACAGATAGGGCGTGGGTCCGCCAACGAATGCCGTGTTACCGCTGGCTGCAAGGGTTTTCAGGTTGATATTGACAAGGCCGCCAGACGCCAGATTCGCCGATGTGTTGGCCTGAATGAAGCCGCTGTTGAGGGCCATGGCATCAGCACTGATCAGGATGTCTCCGCCATTGCCTGATGTGCCGACCACCGAGGTGTTCACTTTTGACTGGTTCAGCGATACCACGCTGCCGCCCAGAATACGGATGCGCCCGCCGTTGCCATCATTGGCGCTTGTGGTGATCCGGCTGGATGAGAGCCGCAACTGGTCAGTAAACCGGATATCGATATCACCAGCCGCGACGTTTCCGGTAGATACCGTGGACACCCAGGCGTCGCCCGACAAGGATATTCGTGGCGCTGCAAGGGATAACACGGTCGAGGCCGGCTTTGTGGCTGAAGGCAGGCTGGCAGAGTTGCTGGTGACTACCAAGGCGCCGTCAGACAGGCTGATGCTCTCGGCTGCCCGCAGCGAGACGGTGCCCGTTTGCCCGGAAGAGGCATCCCCGGCAACCGCATCGATCCGGCTTTTCGGGCCGGCGATGGCGATGCTGGCGGCATTTACATCAATGGAACCTGCCCGGCCAGCGCTAAACGTGCTGGATGAAATGAAGCCTTCAGAGATGGACACTGCACCGCTCGCATTAACTACGACGGTCCCCGAATTTCCCGCTGAAGTGGTGCTTCCGAGTGAGCCGGTTGAAATCGACGCGCCAGAATTTATGGAAAGATTGTTTGCAGCGACACGGATCGAACCGGCATTGCCCGTGGTGCTGGTATTCGCAATGATGCTACCCCTATTGGTTAGCAGCAAATGGCCGGTGCTTTCGACGTCGATGGTGCCGGAGTTTCCGGTGCCAGAGATGGCGATGCTCGAAACACCGCTGTTGGTGTCTAGGGTGAGGTCTTTCGCTCTTATCTGCAAATGCCCGCCCTGGCCCGACGAAAACGTGCTGGAGTCGATCAGGCTGCTGTTGCGCATAAGCAGACTGCCCGTTGCGACGACTTCAATGGACCCTGCATTGCCGGTACCAGATGCTGCGGCCGTGGTCACCTTGCTGCTGCCATCCAGCGCAATGTCAGTTGCCGCGAGCCGTATTGCCCCCGAATTGCTCGTCGAGGCAGAGGTCGACAGGATCGCGGAATTGCCTGCCAGAGAAAGGATTCGGTCCGCCTGCACATCGATAGTACCTGCGCTGCCAGCGCCTGCAAAAGCCACGCTCGCGATGGCACCTTCGCCGCTGAGAGAAATATCACCAGCGCGCAGCGACAAGGTTCCGGCGCGCCCTGAAGACGCTGTGCTCACATAGGTTCGCGCGCGATCCGCCAGGCTGATGCTGTCGCTGGCCTGGATCGCAATGGCGCCAGAGTCGCCCGTACTGCCCGCAAACGTATTGCTGGCAACGTAGCCCTGAGACTGCAGGGCCACGGTGCGCCCGCCAATTTGAATGGAGCCGGCATGCCCGGCTGATGCCGTATCGGTCGACACACTGCCACCACCGGAAACTGTCAAGCCGCGGCTGGCCTGCAAGCTGATGCTGGCACCTTGTCCCGCGCTGGACTCCAGTGCCGAGGTGTAGACATAGCCGGTCGAGTCCAGTGTGATTTGCCCACCTTGTATTGATACGGCGCCAGCATTGCCGAGAGACCCTGTGAACGATGACACGTTGCCGCCATTCAAGAGGCTCACGGCGGACGTCGCCACCAGGTCCACGCCACCGGCACCACCCGTTCCGGCCACGTCGCTGGTGCTGATAATTTGCCCGGCGGAATCGATGGTGATGTCGCCGCCCCGCACCGTGATGAGGCCACCCGCCTTTGCGGCAGTATTACCCGAACCAACGATGCCACCATTGCGGATGGTCGCTTTGCCATCGGTGGAAGTGACTGAGTTGTTAAGCGCTATGTCCGACAGTGCGGACCCAACCGCGACAACCCGGATGTCGCCAGCGCGAGCGCCGACGAACCCGCCATCGATCAACACATCGCTTGCGACCACGCTGATCGGGAATCCATTCTTGGAATTCAATACTGCGCCGGTCTGAACTGCAACCGCTGCACGACTGCTACCCAGAAAACCAAAAGCCTCCGGCGGCGCCACAGACAACGTGCTGGCTTTGCTCAAGTCCGCGTTAAAGCGCCCATCCACAAAATTGACTGAATTGGCGGTACTCACATGAAAAGCGCCTGGCACATCCACACTGGCCCCGGCACCAAAGGTCACGCCCGCCGGGTTGATAAAGAAAAACGCGGGTGTGCCGCTAGCCGCGGTGAGCCGCAGCGTGCCATTAATCTGCGATCTGTCGCCGCCTGTTACCCGGCTGATGACGTTCGCAATGCCCGTGCTCGTTGTGGAGAAGTTGGCGACTTCTCCGCTACCCAAATTAAATGTCTGAAAGCTGTGGAACAGGTTACTGCCCGAAAGCTGGCCCAACGTTTGGGTGATCTGATAGTTGGGGCCAGCCAGCGTCTGCGCTGTTTTACCCAGACTGGTGTCAGTACGGATCTGGCTATGTGTCACACCAACCACCAGCAACTGCGCCAGAGCAAATGCAAGAGGAAGTGCAATAGCCAAGGGTGTAATTTGACAGGTCATGCGCGGCGTGTTCACAGCCAGTTCCCGATGAGTTCAAACGGCGCCCAGTAAAACGGGTGGGCCAGTTGCGGATTACGCATCAATTGTAGTTTTGCCTGTTGCAGTGCCCGGGCCTTGCTTTGCCCTTCCTGAGCAATCCCCCGGTAAAACTGCGACATCACGCTGACAGCTGCGTCGTCGTCTACGGGCCACAACGTACCCAGAACGCTCTTCGCGCGGGCTTTCATGGCCGCACCGGAAATACCCAGAGGTGCGCGGTCGTTGCCGGCCGCCGTTTCGCAGGCTGACAGGCTCAGGATTTCAATCGGGTTCTTCTGCGATTGCGCGCCCTTGAGCATGTCTTGGAGTCCGTCGAGTGTGAGCAGGTCGTCATAGGTCAGGATGTAGCTGGAAGCCGCCGTACCACCAAAGATGCCATGCGACGCCACATGGATGACGCTGTAAGGTGCCGATGCTGTAGCCTTGCGGAACGCCTCCAGCGTGAAATCTGCGTCTTGGAGATTCGTGCCATTCAAGATGCCTTGCAATGCCACAACCTCGCGTGTCACCCCCGGCAGAGCCAACGACTCGCGCAGCGTCTCCCGACTGACCTCGCCGCGAGCATCACTCCTTGCAGATGGGGTGGCTGGCGCAGCGGCGGTTGAAGTGAGAGCGCGGGCTGAGCGCAACATACGCCCTGGTGCTACGACAGGCGTTGTCGAGCGCATCATCGCGTCGATGCGCTCGGTGCCCATTTTGTCCACCACGCCGCCAAAACGGGATGCGCCGGCCACCAGCGCTGACATCGCGCCGCGTGGTGGCGGGTTGGTATTGGTCATCGAAAGGCCGGTCGCGATGGCAATGGCGTACTTCTCGATGGCAAACCGGTTGCCATCGTGCAGCGCGGCAATCGGCACGGTGCGCAGCGTGGCGTCAGGAATCACAACGAGTGTGTCAATGCCAGCCCGGGCCATCAAGGCGTCCAATGGTTTCAGAATCCAGTCGTGCAACTTGCGCGCGTCGGCAAGGTAGTTGCCACGCTCGCTACGTACTTCGCGCGCCAGTGAATCGGCGGCCTGTTGCAGGGTGGCACTTGGAACGACCGTGGTGACGCGTTGCAGCCCCTCTGTAGTCTCCACCAGTAGCTCAAGCCGATCAGCGAACTGGATGGGGTACAGAACAGCAGTGCCGCGCGGGATCACGGTGAGGCTTCCGCCCTTGACGGCATCCACCACGCAGCGGTCACCCAGGTAGTCCTGCAACTCTGTCTGCTTGATGAGTTCCACGGCGTCGCGTGCACGGCGCAATATCGCCTGCTGCTGGCTTACGGGCTGGGCGTCAGTGCTGCGCAGCAGACTGTCCACCAGCCCGAGGTAGACGGGCTCCAGTGTGCTCCGGTATGACGACTGTCCGTCGTCATAGTCGATGGGAATGTCCTGGCGCAATAGCTCGATCTGGTCCACGGCTCGCTGGTAGGCGGCCAATGCCTGGGCTTCCTGCCCTTGCAGGCGGTAGAGGCGCGCAAGCCGCCATTCCTGCGCAATCTGCAGATCTGCCCCGGTGTGAAGCGCGTCACGCCGCAGGGTATCAAGCGCCAGCCGTGTCAAGCGCATGGCTTCAGGCAAGCGGCGCTGCCCTTCGTAGAGTTGGGCCAGTCCGTCCAGGCTCTCCAGATGCAGCCTTGTGGCCGGCTGTGAGGACGTCATCAGACGCGCCTGCTCCATACTGCGGTGCGCCAGCGGCAGGCCTGGCGTGCCAAGTGCTTGCGCCTGGTGGCCCAGATTGAGATGCAGTGATGCTTCAGCACGCGCAGCGGGTGAACGGGCTATCAAGCCCGACAGCGCCAACAGCTTGTCCATCCGCTCGGCAGGCTCTGCAGAGCGAGCCAGATTCAGCCCGGCCTTGATCGATTCAACGGACAGCTCGCCGGCCAGTTGCTGGGTTTCATAGTAGTGGCGGTTGGCCGTGAAGGCGTCCTTTCGAAGGTTGGCCAGATTGCCCAGAGCCAGCGTATACGCAGCCCGTTGGCCGTCGTCTTGTGCCAGTTCACGCGCCTCGCGTAGCGGGGCTTCGGCTTGATCAAGCCTGCGGGCCTGCAAAAGGGCAGCACCGAGTTCGCCCGCCGATTGCATTTGCTGTAATGCACCCCGGGCCAGGCTACGGGCTTTCTGCAAGTGATTGATCGCCAAGTCCACCCGACCTTGCTCGCGTTCACGGCTGCCTGCGGACATGAGGTTGGCCCAGTCAGACGTTGCCTGGCGCGCAGGCACTTGGGCATGGCCGTGCGAGACGGCAACAAGCACCACTAACACCCACAAGCAGCGAAAAAGGTAAGCCATTTGCAACCTGTTAATCCAGATAGCCACACTGGCGTCTAGCGTAGCACGGACGGCGCTGCGGGGGCGGTAACTGGTTGAAGTCGCTATCGCACCAAGTTGGGTCTTAGAAGGTGCCCGGCAGCAAGATACCTTTGTCGACGGTCTTGATATTGGTGTGCCCGCAAAACGCCATGGTCACGTCGAGTTCCTTGTGGATGATCTGCAGGGCCTTGGTCACGCCGGCCTCGCCCATGGCGCCCAGGCCGTAGACCATGGCGCGGCCGATCATGGTGCCACGCGCGCCCAGCGCCCTGGCCTTCAGCACGTCCTGCCCGGAACGGATGCCGCCATCCATCCAGACCTCCGTTTGGCTACCCACCGCCGCCACGATGGCGGGCAGCGCCGCAATGCTGGAGGGCGCGCCGTCGAGCTGGCGCCCGCCATGGTTGCTGACCACGATGGCATCGGCACCGGCAGCCACCGCGAGGCGCGCGTCCTCGGCGTCCATGATGCCC
>JANPAZ010000610.1:0-2960 GCA_031430225.1 Rhodoferax sp.
GGCCCGCACGAGGACACGCCAACCGCCGAAATGTCAGCAACTGCCACATCCGCACTCTGACAACTCAGCCCGATCAGCCGGATGATTTGAAGGCCCAGGGCATCTGGCGCGCCCTCCTTCACAGTCGGTTCAGTGACACGCCCCCGAATGCCGTTGCAGTCGGCCATGCTGACAGCGACCTTGGTGCCTCCAATATCGACGCAGGCCTTGACACCAAGCAGTCGGGAAAAAGCATCTGTGCTTTTGTTCACTTCAATCGTCAATCCGCTATCCAGTGCAAATAGGTGGCTGCCGTCCACGAGAAACTCTTTCCACCAAGGCCATTCCCCGTCAACGGATCGTAGTATTCATCGAATCCCGAAGTTGAAAACAGGCGCTCCGACCGATCCCTGATTTCACTCGCCTCGGTATTGTGCCCCTGATCATTCAGGCCAGCGGCGATCAACATATTGATGTGCTGCCAGACCGGGCCGCGCCAATACCGCAATGGTTCAAAGCCAGGGCTGGTGCTGCGCGTGGACGGCAATCCGAACGGCGTTTCTGCCAGCCATTGACGGACCGTGGCTGCGATGTTCCGTTCGAACCCGGCATAGGCGCTGAGCAGCCCAGCCGATGTGGGCACATCCAGCAATTCACCGGTGATTAAGTCACGCGATACATACTGCTGCCAACGGCTTGACCACAGCGCGCCTGCGGCGCTGTGCGTTCGTTGCACACGGGCCGCCATTTCCAGTGCCTCCTCCCGCAACCCAAATTCCTCACACAAGGCAATCAGGTCCATTGACGCCCGCTGCAGGATGCAGATGATGCCGATATCGTTCACACGATAGGGGCAAGCGGCCATGATCGTCTGTGGGTCAAAATTTTGCGCCCGGTTGAAATCCATCAAGAACACCACCCGGTCATAAAAACTCTTGGGCGGCCGCATGGACGCGTCCACATGACCCAGGTCGCGCCGGGTATAGGGCCGCGTGGTTTCCGGCACATGGGCCAGCGGCACATCCCACGCAGGTGAATTGTCCATGCCGGTTTCCCAAGGGTGAATGTTCACGACCAGACCCGTCTGCTCGGGATCGCGCGCCCGGTACCACCAGCGGTGGTGCGCCACCAGCTTGGGCAGCAGTAACCGAACCTGGTCCTGCGAAAACGCTTTTACACCGGTTGCGGTTGAAACCTGACAGGCGCGCTGCCACATCCAGCGCACCATGGTCGAATGAAGTGGCTGCTGGCTGATGCTGCTGGTGCGCGTGCCGATGCCTTCGGTGCCCGGCGCGCCGTCCGTGCCCCACTCTTCGGGCCCGGGAAAATAACTGTCGCTGTCAGCATGGAAGTTGATTTGCGCCACAAAGCCGTCATTCGGTCCGCCCTGCCATTGCCCCTTGAAAAGCCAGCGCAATTCTTCCCACGCACGGCGCGGGTCAAAGGTCATCCAGCCCAGTGCGGTGACGCTGGCATCCCAATTCCACTGGAAAGGATACAACCCGTCAGTGGGCAATGTGTAGCCACCGCGGTCATTGGCGTTGAGAATGGCGCGCGCCTGCTCCTTGGGGCTCATGCGATCAAGCGGCCGTTCGTGTCGTACCAGCGTGCCTTGCCAGTTTTGGCCGTGACATGCACGGTCTGGTCCGGCGCAATGGTGGGGGTCGCGTTGGTGCTGAGGCGGATGAGTTCGCCAGCGACGCGGCTATTGACCTGCTGGGATGCCCCCAGCATTTCAACCACCTTGGCCTGCAATGCCAGACCTCCGCTCGGGACAAGTTCCATATCTTCCGGACGAATACCCAATGATGCTGCGCCCGCAGGCGCGGTAAGACCGAGGGCGGTGTGAGTGTCGGATGACGCGATGAAATTCATGGGTGGGCTGCCGATAAAGCCGCCGACAAACGTTGTCGCGGGCTGCACATAGACAATGGGCGGCGCATCGTACTGAACGATTTCGCCACCATGCATGACGGCAATGCGGTCGCCAAGGCTCATGGCTTCGGTCTGGTCATGCGTGACATAAATGGTCGTGGTCTTGATTTCGCGCAGCAGACCTTTGAGCTCGCTGCGCATTTCCAGACGCAGCAACGCGTCGAGGTTGCTTAGCGGCTCGTCCATCAGCAACACGTCCGGCTGCACCGCCAACGCCCGGGCCACGGCCACACGCTGGCGCTGGCCGCCAGACAACTGGCCGGCGTAGCGCTCCAGCAGATGCTCAATATGCATCAGCTCGGCAGCCCTTCTGACCTGCTCGCGTACCGTGGCGTCAGGAACCTTCTTCATGCGCAGTCCGAAGCCGATGTTCTCATCAATCGTCATATGCGGGAACACGGCATAGTTCTGGAACACCATGGCAATATTGCGTTCGCGCGGGGGCAGACCGTTCATGCGCTTGCCACCAATCAGCACCTCGCCAGCCGTCTCGGTTTCGAGCCCGGCCACGATGCGCATCAAGGTGGTCTTGCCGCAGCCCGAGGGACCGAGCAGCACACAAAACTCTTGATCCTTGACCTCGAGGTCAATTGATTTGAGGGCCTGATGACCCTTGAAGTCCTTGCGGACTCCCTTGATGGATATGGACGACATGCTGTTTCTTTATCGGTTGGAGATGCCCCACATGCTGAACAAATACTTGCGCACGATGAAGATGAAGATCAGTGACGGCAGGATCAGGAAAAAACCACCGGCATAGCGGAAGTGCAATGGGCTTTCTTCCAGGCTGGCAAACAGGAACGCCGTCAGTGTGCGGTTGTTAAGCGTCAGTACGCTGGCCGAGAAAACCTCGTTCCATGAAATGACAAAACTGAAAATCATGGTGGCGGCCATACCGGGCAGGGCGAGTGGCATGACGATTTTCATAAACGTCTGCACCCGGGTGCAACCCAGGGTCCAAGCGGCCTCTTCCAGTTCGCGTGGAATACCCATAAACAGTGACGACGACACCAGGATCGAGAACGGCAAAGCCAGCGCCGCACGCA
>JANPAZ010000611.1:0-2563 GCA_031430225.1 Rhodoferax sp.
AGTCGGCAAAATATTTGTGGACTACTTGCGCAATGGCTTGGGTGCCACCACAGTCAGCGCGTGGTCAGCAAGAGCGCGGCCTGGATTGGGTGTGTCAGTTCCGATTGCGTGGGCTGAGTTACAGGGGTTGACCAGCAGTTCTCACTGGAGCGTTGAAAACACCGCCGAGCGTATTGCTGTGGGCAACAGCGTGTGGGACGGCTATGCAAAGTCCGCGTGCGGCTTGAGCGATGCCATGGAAATATTGGGCTACAAAGGCTCATGACGCTTAATGTCATTCTGGCCTGACTACATACGTGTCAGTGATGTCCATTTCCATCCGATTGAATCGCGCTCGTTTAGCGTGGCGATGACGGCTAATTTTTGAAAAATGCTTTAGAACAGACCTGGCGCAGCTGCCTCAGATTCTTGATTTGCTACGTTTTCAGTAGCTAACTCTTGAGTGGATACGTGGGCCAGTGACCCAATTCGTACCCCAAGCAGGCGCAGGCGGCGCTCAAGGGGCACGCGCTTGAGGCATTGGCCGGCCACTTTGCGGATTGTGGCGGCGTCGGCGGTGTAAGTGTCAATCGTGATGTCGCGCGTGGCGGCCTTGAAGTTGTCGTAGCGCAGCTTGATGCCGATGGTCTTGCCCACATAGCCCTTGCGTTGCAGGTCTCCCGCCAGTTGCTCGCACAGCCGGGTGAAGATCGCACCCAGCTCGGCTTTATCGCGCACCGCGTGCAGGTCGCGGTCAAACGTGGTTTCGCGGCTGATGCTGACGGGTTCGCTCTCGGTGACCACCGGGCGGCTATCGCGACCATGCGAGGCCTCATGCATCCAGGCACCGGTTTTCTGACCGAAAGTGTCCATCAGCCATTGCTGGTCTCTGGCGGCCAGCTCACCGATGGTGCGAATACCGTGACTCTGCAACTTCTCGTCAGCTTTAGGGCCAATGCCGTTGATCTTGCGGCATGCCAGAGGCCAGATGCGGTTCTCAATGTCGTCTTCAAAAACGATGGAGATACCATTGGGTTTGTTGAACTCGCTGGCCATTTTGGCAAGCAATTTATTGGGGGCCACGCCCACCGAGCAGGTCAGGCCGGTTTCTTCAAAAATCGTTTTTTGAATCAGTCGCGCCAGTACACGACCCCCTTCGCGCTGACCACCCGGCACGTCGGTGAAGTCGATGTAGACCTCGTCCACGCCCCTGTCTTCCATCAGCGGGGCAATTTCCAGAATCGTGGCCTTGAACAGTCGGGAGTACTTGCGGTATTCGTTGAAGTCGACGGGCAGCAAAATCGCCTGCGGGCAGAGCTTGGCGGCTTTCATCAGCCCCAGTGCCGAGCCGACGCCAAACTGTCGTGCGGCGTAGGTGGCGGTGGTGATCACACCGCGCCCGGTGTAGCCCTCCAGCAGCGGGAAAGAGGCCACCGGAATATCGGCCAGCGTGTGACCTTCATAGGTCTGGCGCAGGGTTTCGTCTTCGGCCCGCCGCCCGCCACCAATCACCACGGGCAAGCCCTTGAGCTGCGGGTAGCGAAGCAACTCTACCGACGCGTAAAACGCATCCATATCAAGGTGGGCAATGCGGCGCACGGTAGTGAGTGGCTTCAGGGTTTCAAAGTTGCGAGCAGACAACGACCAGGCCCACCGTGACCAGTGCCAGCCCAACCAGCTCGGGTCTGCTGAGCTTTTCCTTGAACAGGCGGTGCGACACCATGAAGCTGAAGATGACCTCCACCATGCCAAGGGTCCGCACGTCTGCCGCAGGGCGCATGGCATAAGCCGTGAGCCAGCCAATGGAGGCCAGTGCGCCCATGGTGCCCGCCACTGTGGAGAGCCGCCACGCCCGTGCGATGGCGAGTAGCGAACCTGGCTGGCGCCATGCCAGATAGCCACCCAACAGGAAGCTTTGGAGCAATTGAGCCATCAGCACATTGATCGCACCAATCATCCATGGCGAAACGCCGGGCAAGGCCAGTGAAGCACCCCGGTACCCCACACCGGCCAGCGCGAAAAGAGCACCCGAACCCAAACCAAATACAGCGGTACGGCTTAGCCAAGAGGTGGCGGGCATGCCGCCAGGCACAGCGGCATTGGGCATGGAGAGAATCACGACACCTGCCGTGGCCACAAGCATCGCCAATGCCGACGCCCATCCCGGAATCTCGTGCAGAAAAATTGCAGCAAACAGGGCAATCTGCAGAACCTCGGTTTTCGAATAGGCCACCGCCACAATGAAGTTGCGCTCCTTCATAGCCCGCAGCAGCAGTGCGGTGGCCACCAACTGGCTCACTGCACCAAGCGCCAGCCAGGCCAGGTAAGTGGCGCTGAAGTCAGGCGTTTTTGCGTCGGCTCCTGAAAATCGGAATACGAGCCATATCCAAATCAAGGCAAACGGCAGGCCGAACAGAAAACGCACCAGGGTGGCTGGCAGCGTACCCACCTCGCTGGTCAGCGTGCGTTGTGCAGCATTGCGGATGGTTTGGGCAAACGCGGCCCAGATGACGATGGGGATCCAGGCCCAGACGGCCATGGCAGGAAGTTGCATGACTTTGATTGTGCCTTGTGCAGGCGGGGG
>JANPAZ010000612.1:0-3656 GCA_031430225.1 Rhodoferax sp.
GATGTTCTCCTCGATCAACAAATTCCCGTTGGCGGCCATCCCATTCTTTATCCTGGCGGGCAATCTGATGGAAACCGGCGGCATTTCGCGCCGCCTGGTTGAGTTTGCCAAGAGCATCGTGGGCGGCGTGCAGGGTGGCCTTCCGATGACCTGTGTGCTCACCTGCATGATCTTTGCTGCCGTGTCCGGCTCGTCGGTGGCAACCACCTTTGCCATTGGCGCCATCCTGATTCCCGCGCTCATCAAACATGGCTATCCCACGGCTTATGCCGCCGCCTTGCAGGCCACGAGCGCAGAGCTCGGCGTCATCATTCCACCGTCCATTCCCATGATCCTGTATGGGGTCAGCGCAGAAGTATCGATTGGCGAACTGTTCATTGCGGGCTTCGGGCCCGGCTTGTTGATCGGCGGTGCCCTGATGCTGTTTGTTTACCTGTATTGCAGGTACAAGGGCTGGGGCAAGAATGATGGTGATGGTCGCCTCAGCTTCGGAAAGGCCACGTGGCAAGCTGGCTGGGCGCTGCTGATGCCGGTGATCATCTTGGGTGGCATCTACGGAGGCATTTTCACGCCAACGGAAGCCTCGGCCGTGGCGGTGTTTTACGCACTGATCGTGGGCATGGTGGTTTACCGCGAAATTAATCTGTCCAACCTGTTTGCCATCCTGCGCAAATCCGTGCTGTCCAGCGCAGTGATCATGTTCATCATTGCCAATGCGGGCTTGTTTGCATTCCTGATCACGCGCGCGGGGGTGCCTGATGCCATCGGCCGCTGGTTGCAGGAAGTCCTGCAAAGCCCCGCGATGTTTCTGCTCGGCGTCAATGCGGCGCTATTTATCATTGGCATGTTCATCGAAACCAGCGCGGCCATCATCGTGCTCGCCCCCATTCTCGCGCCGGTTGCCGTGCACTTTGGGATTGACCCCGTGCACTTCGGTATGGTCATGGTCGTTAACCTGGCATTGGGTATGATCACGCCGCCATTTGGCGTCAACCTGTTTGCGGCCTGCACGGTGGCCAAGATCTCCCTGGACCGTATCGTCACCCATCTGGTGCCCTTTGTGCTGGTCATTCTGGCCTGCCTGATGGTGGTGACCTATGTGCCAGCCTTGTCTCTTACGCTAAGGGATCTGGTTTACGCCAAATAGAAAAAAGGCCGGTCGCAGACGGTTTGGCACGCAGCACAACGCGAACGCATGGCCATCAGCGCGAAGAAAGGCCCAGAAGGCCTTGAACGCCCTGGTCGATAGCCTGCCTGCCCTGTGCCACGATCCTTTCCTTCCAGTCATCCGTGTCCACGTAGAAGGCGTCACGTAACGTCTTCTTGATGGCGGCCACCAATTTAGGAGCAGCCCCGGGGTGCTGGTAAAGCCAGTGGTCACCCCGCAGGGCTTTCAGCACCTGCATCTTGCTTTGGGTGCCAAACTCCATGGCCATCATGGTGACCTCAGAATTCGGGCATTCCTCATAAATGGCGGGCCACATGAGGCCACTCAATGCCGAAGACACCGACGAACCATCGTCCAGCGATTTCAGAGGCGTGGCACCTCCGCCTTCCCACCAGGCGCGGGCGCGCGCCTGACCGGGCAGATCACCGGTCCTCATCGCAAATGTGCGCTCGCAAGCGCCCTCTTCACCAAGCCCGCTGTGGACGTCGATCCACGCCAGTTGATCTGCGCTTGAGCCGACATCCCGCAAAACCTGGCGCAAGGTCAGGTTGCTCCAGGTGGGCGTCTTGCCACCAAAGAAAAGGCCATCGTCCAATTCGTACTGCCCGCCCGACAAGGCCGCCTGCGCGGCTTTCATTCCATGGGTCGCGATGTACCAAAATAGCCGCGCCATATTCAATGGCCCCGGTGGCCACTGCGCTGGCAGCAGCAGCGGATGCAGACTTCGATAGGCCGGGTTTTCAGGCAATGGTTTCGAGAAGTCCTGAAAGTTACGGTTCAAGTCCACGTTTTCATGGGTGACGCGCCGGGTGTGCGAGAAACCATACGGATTGATCGCGTGCAAATAAGCCACAGCGACCCCCGCACTGACACAGCGCGCATTGAATACCGCATCTTGCAGTGCATGCACCTGCACCCCGCTGCCGCAATAGCCTTCCACACCGTGACACCCGCTACTGACCATGAGCAGGCGTTTGGGGTCCCTGGAGCCCACTACGGCGATATCCAGCGCCAGTTCTTCACCGTCGACGCCGCGCATCGGGTGCACATAGCTTTGAACCGAGGCATTCGCGGTTGCCGCAGCACTCAGAAACTTTTTCCGGGCCTGAACATAACTTGACGAAAAGGCGTCACGAATGGGCATGGCGATTGACCTGTTTGACAATTGTGGGGCCGACGTTGGGCATGAATGGGTGGATACAGTATCCCGGAAATGCTATTTGCTGACCAGCAGAAAGCCGGCAACCAATTTCAATGGCAAGGTTGGCACGCAAGTCGTCAAAAGGCGCATCTGATCGCAGGTAGAATTCGAAGCGTCAGGAGAGAGCGCCCCGCAACGGGCGCCGCCGAAGGCGCAGGACGGCTGATTGCAGCGGTATGAACGCTCAGGCAAAAGGACTGACACACGCATCCGCGCAGACATGCCTAGATGCGTTTCCCCACTGGAGAGAGGCTGTACCAGTTGCAGCCCACCGAAGGAGCAAACCTGCTGGGCCGGCGTGACGGCAGCGGGTGAATCTCTCAGGTAAAGCGGACAGCGGGGGCAGCCCATGGTCTGGACTTGGTTCAGGCCCTGGAATCCGTCTTGCCCCTGGAGGTTCTTGTGTCCGACCCCACGACCCTTTTACAAACACCGCTGCACGAGCTGCATATGTCGCAGGGTGCCCGCATGGTGCCCTTTGCCGGCTACAGCATGCCGGTGCAATACCCATCAGGGCTGATGGCCGAGCACCTTCACACCCGTGTTTCGGCTGGACTGTTTGACGTGTCCCACATGGGTCAACTCCGCCTGGTGGGGCCTGATGCAGCAGCCGCATTTGAGACACTGATGCCGGTGGATGTGATCGACCTGCCCGTGGGCAAGCAGCGCTATGGCCTGCTGCTCAACGACGAGGGCGGCATCATGGATGACCTGATGTTTTTCAAGCGTGAAGGTGACATCTTCATCATCGTCAATGGGGCCTGCAAGGCGGGCGACATCGCCCACATTCAGGCAAGAATCGGCCATCGCTGCCAGGTCATCCCCATGCCCGAGATGGCCTTGATGGCGTTGCAAGGTCCGCGAGCCGTCAGCGTGATGCAGCGTCTGTGCCCCGGCATTGAAAAGCTGGTGTTCATGACGGGCGGCAAATTCCAGATCGCCTGCAGCAGCGCCGGCCCCCATCAGTTGATTGAATGCTTTGTCACCCGCAGCGGCTACACCGGTGAAGACGGGTTTGAAATATCTGTGCATGAGATGCAGGCTGAAGCGCTGGCCCACGCCTTGCTGGCACAGCCTGAGGTCAAACCCATTGGGCTGGGTGCGCGAAACTCCCTGAGGCTGGAGGCTGGGCTGTGCCTTTACGGCAATGACATTGACGCGACCACCACGCCGGTGGAAGCGGGCCTGAACTGGGCTATGCAAAAGGTGCGCCGTGCGGGAGGTGCCAGAGCGGGCGGGTTTCCGGGCGCTACAAAAATACTAGCGCAACTCGATGATTCCACGCGG
>JANPAZ010000613.1:0-1579 GCA_031430225.1 Rhodoferax sp.
CGCTGCATGGCTTGCATCGCTTCAATGCGCTGGTGCAGTTCAATGACGTGCTTTTGCGCAATGCGTTTCACGCTGGCGCTGGCACGCCTACGGTTGTTCCACAGGCTCACAAGCTCGGCAATTTCTGCCATCGAAAAACCCAGGTCACGGCTTCGCTTGATGAACTGCAGCGTGCGCACATCGGCTTCACTGTGAAGGCGGTAGCCGCTGTCTGTACGTGCCACTTTGGCCAGCAGGCCCAGCGCCTCATAGTGCCGCACCATCTTGGCGGATACACCCGACAGCCGGGCCGCTTCGCCAATCGTCACCGGCCACGACGTGCTGGCCGCCGTTGGCTTTGCGACGTCCACTGGGACAGGGGCTTTCATGCCGCGACGGCGTAGCCTTCTTCGACGATCGCCTTGGCGAGCTGATCGCGCGGCTTGTCAGATTGCACCTCCACTTTGTTGGCCGGGCGGTCAATTTTGACTTCCGCCTGCGGGTCGAGCTGCTTCACAGCGCGGGTCACGGCTTTCTCGCAGTGGCCGCAGGTCATGCCGGTGACGGTAAAGGTCTGGTTCATGGATCACTCCGTTTGAAAGTGTGGGGTAAACAGGTTGAGGAAGAGCATATCTTGAACCTTGCCATCATGGGAAGGTCAAGTGAACAAACTAATCCCCTGTCAGACAAAAGCTTGATTTGCATCAAGGCTTGACCTTCCCATCATGGAAAGGATTAGGCTTATGAATATGACCACGATTTCTGCCCCTCCAAACACCCTCATTTCTCCAGCCTCGCTAGACATTGGCATTGGTGGCATGACCTGTGCCTCCTGCGTCTCGCGCGTTGAGAAAGCGCTTAAAAAAGTGCCTGGCGTTAACGAAGCCACGGTGAATCTCGCCACCGAATCGGCTCGTATTGCCTTCACCCCGGGTTTGCAGATGGAGGCCCTTTTGCGCCGGGCGGTGCGCGACGCGGGCTACGAGCCGCGTGCTGCGGATGCGGCGGTAACCTCTGAGGACACCTCACCCTGGGCCGGCTTTATGCCCGTGGGCATTGGCCTGGCATTGTCGGCTCCACTGGTGCTGCCCATGGTGGGCGATTTGTTCGGCAAGCACTGGATGCTGCCTGCGATGTGGCAGTTTCTGCTGGCTACACCGGTGCAATTTGTGCTCGGCGCCCATTTCTACAAGGCCGGCTGGAGCGCGCTCAAAGCGTTCACCGGCAATATGGATTTACTGGTGGCCATTGGCACGACGGCGGGCTGGGCCTTATCGATGTGGTTGTGGCTCACAGCCGAGCCTGACACCATGGTGCATCTGTATTTTGAAGGCTCCGCAGTTGTGGTCACCCTGGTCATGCTGGGCAAGTGGCTGGAAGCGCGGGCCAAGCGGCAGACCACGGCAGCGATCCGCGCACTGCACGCCCTGCGCCCTGAAGTCGCACATCTGATGGGTGTGGACGGCGAGGTGGATGTGCCGGTGCTGGAGGTTCTGGTGGGCGACCGCGTCGTGGTCAGACCCGGTGAACGCTTTCCGGTGGACGGCACGCTGCTGGAAGGCCGCACCCAGGTGGATGAGTCCATGCTTACGGGCGAGCC
>JANPAZ010000614.1:0-2397 GCA_031430225.1 Rhodoferax sp.
CACCCCAACCCTGCAGCACGGCGGCAAGTTTCCAGCCCAGGTCCACGGCATCGCTCACACCCATGTTCATGCCAAAGCCCCCGTAAGGTGGGTGCAGGTGGCAGGCATCTCCTGCCAGGAATACCCGTCGGTCGCGGTAGCCATCAGCCACCACACGGTGGGCGACCCATTCATCAATGCTGAGCACTTCATAGGGCAGATCGATTCCGGTGGCCTTGCGTATCAGGTCGGCCGCCGTGTCTTTCGTGACCTCGACGCCCGGCTTCAGTCCGGTGGGCATGAAGAACCATCGGTCGCCTGTATCCATGGGGCCGATCAAACTGGGCACGTCGTCGTTGATTTGCCAGTACATGATTCCCCGGCCGTGAGCATGGGCATCAAGAAGGCCAGGCGCACGAAACACGATGTTGTAGTTTCTTGAAAGGCCGAATGTGCCTTCCATCTTCGCGCCAATGGCATTGCGCACAGTGCTGCGGCCGCCGTCGCAGCCCACCAGATACTGCGCTTCAACCTCTTGTTGGTCGCCCGTTTCCAGATGGCGAACCGTCGCCAGCACCCCATCATCACGTTGTACAAACCCCAACAGCTCGCAGTTCACCTGAACCCGGACTGATTCCACGGTATCAAGGTGTTCGCGCATGACGCGCTCAACCGTGTACTGCGGAATCCACTGTGCGTGCTCGGCGTAGAGCGGGTTGCGGCCGGGTGCGCAGTACAGCGCGTTATCAAACTGCGCCAGCAGGTGGCCTGCCAGCCGGGTGGTGAACATGATGGTGGACGGGTAGTCCACCCCAAAAGGGGCTGCCGCACGCAGGGCGTCTGCAATACCCCAGCGCCGGAAGTGCTCACGGGTTCTGACGTTGGTGGTTTTGGCGCGAGGTGCCACGCCGATGCGCGGGTTCTTTTCCATGACCAGACAGTCAATGCCGCGGTGCCCCAGTTCAATGGCCAAGCCCTGGCCTGCAGGCCCGGCACCCACGATCAGGACTTGTGTTTTAGTGTGCATCAGTTCGGCTCCGGGGCTTTGCAGTTTCAGTACGAACGAATGCTATGGGTTCGGTCGCCATATCGGTAGACCCCAGTGTTCAGGTGCTGATGCCAGTTTGGCATCGGCACGCGCGGGGCACGGCTAACGTCAATTACTGGTAGGCGGCTGCCACGTCGCTCTTGAGCTTGTCCAAAGCCGCTTTCGAGAAGTACTTGCCTTTCAACACCACGGCAGAGATCTTGCTGAGGTTGGCAACATCGTCGACCGGGTTGGCGTCCAGCATCACCAGGTCTGCGTTTTTGCCTTCGTCCACGGTGCCCATCGTCGACGTGCGATTCATGAACTCGGCGCCATTGAGCGTGGTCATCTGGAGGATTTCAAGCGGCGTCAGGCCAGAAGCGGCCAGTTCGCGGAACTCCTGGTGCAGGCTGAAGCCGGGAATCACCCAAACCCCACCGAGGTCCGAACCGGCCAGCATCTTCACGCCGTTCTGCTTCATCATCTTGAGGGTCTTCTGTTGCATGGCATAGAAGTTGGATAAGGTGGTCACGGCGGTTGTCGGCAACGTGGTCGTGAAGGCCTGACCCAGCAGTTCCCAAAGGCCCCGCGTTGATTTGTTGACGTAGGCCAGGTTGGGGTCGGTGCGATAAGCTTGCGAGTCGCCAAAGTCCTGCGTGCGCAGGCGGATCATGGTGGGTACCTGCCATGTGCCGTTTTTCGCAAACGCCTGGGCCAGGTCCTTGCATTTTGCGTCGCTGTAGGTGTCGAGTATTTTTTGATAGAACGGCGCATTCACTGTGCCGTCATAAATGCGGGGGTTCAGAACATAGGTTGCGGGGAATGGCGGGTTGGCTCCCTGACCACTCAGAAGCGCGGTGCGAATGCTGTCTTCTTCCGTCGTACAGCCAAGCAGCAAGCCCCAGCCAGCGCCCAGGTGTTCGATCGCCTTCCAGCCTGCATTGGACGACTCCAGTGCGCTCACGCCCGTGGTCAGATGCCCGACCACGCCAAGGCCCTGATTCCTTGCTTCCGCCAAAATTGCCAAGATCGCTTCGCGGCCACCGGCCGCCACCTTCACAAAGTCGGCGCCATCGGTCTTTTGCTGCTTCACGAAGGCGGTTGCCAAGGCGTTCGTTGGTGCCTGACCCTGGAAAATATCGCTGGGAATGGCCAGCACTTCAGGCGCGTCGACCTTGCCGGCAGTGCTGTCAGTGTTCAATTGCCGCGCGCGCTGGATGAGGGATGCTGACCCACCCATCTCCCGGATTCCTGTGATTCCATTGGCGATCATGAGGGGCCAGTAGCTGGGTTGCAGGTCGACGCCCGTCATCGCATGGGTGTGCATGTCGAGGTAGCCCGGTACCAGGAACTTGCCCGAGCCATCGACAACCTGGGCTGTGCCACTCGCG
>JANPAZ010000615.1:0-2206 GCA_031430225.1 Rhodoferax sp.
TGGAGCACGCCACCCAGCGCGACTTCATCTATCGCCACAAGTGGCAGGTGGGTGACCTTGTGATGTGGGACAACACGGCTACTTTGCACCGGGGCCGCTATTTTGATTTTGCCCAGCGCCGCGAGTTGCGCCGGGCCACCACAGAAGAAGTTTTATTCGCACATTAGTGCCATGCAGCGACATCCATCCACAACACAGGAGACACCCACCATGACCTCACCCTTCATCGCTCGGCAAATCACGCGTGACTACACCCGCCGCAATGCGCTCAGGTCGCTGGCCGTGGGTGCTGCGGCACTGGCCGTGCCAATGGCCAACGCGCAGGCTTTTCCCAACAAGCCCCTGCGCATGATTGTGGGTTTTGCCCCCGGTGGCGCGGCAGATGTCATGGCCCGCATCATTGCCAAAGGTTTGGGTACGCAACTTGGCCAGCAGGTGATGGTGGACAACAAGCCCGGCGCCGAAGGCATCATTGCCTCGCAAGAGCTGATCAAGTCAGCGCCGGACGGCTACACGCTCATGATGGGTACCAACACCGCCACGGTGGCGGTGCCCGCGCTGCGGTCGCCCTCACCCTACGACCCGTTCAAAGTCTTCACACCGCTGAGCACCGCCGGTGAGTTCTCGATGTTTCTGGCCGTCTCGCCAGCGCTGCCATCACGAAACCTGAACGAGTTCCTGGACCACGTGGCGGCCAATCCGGGGAAGTTCAACTCGGGCTCCAGCAACAGTGCGGCCGAGCTGGCCATGCTGCAACTGCTGGGCACCCGTAGCGCCAAAGTCGTCAACGCCCGCTACAAAGGCGACGTGCAAGCCATGACAGACCTGGTGGGGGGTCAGATTCAGATGATGTTTTCAACCGGCACGCTAACGCCAACATTTGTGAAAGACGGCAAGATCAAATCACTGCTGACTCTGCTGCCCAAGCGCAGCCCTTTGTTGCCTGATGTGCCTACCGCCGCCGAGCTGGGCATCGGCAAGCTCACCATCACGCCTTGGGCAGGCTTCTTTGGTCCGGCTGGCATGCCACCGGATATTGCCGAAAAAATAAGTCTGGAACTGCGCAATGCGTTGGCACGGCCTGACGTGCGAGACCAGCTGGTGGGCCAGGGGTTCTCCAGCTATGGCATGACGCCGGCCGAATTCAGCGCATTTTTCAAGAAACAATACGACGGCTTCGTGAGCACCGTGCGTGAAAACAATGTCAAGTTTGACTGAGTTCTTGACTCACTGATTGACTGAGCGGCAGTGTGAAACGCACCTCGCAGCCACCACTTTTTTCGGCTGTGGCCGAGATACGGCCGCCGAGACGCTCCACCATCCGCCGGGTGAGCGCCAGGCCCATGCCAATACCGGGAAACTCTTCTGCGCTGTGCAAGCGCGAGAAGACCTGAAACAGCTTGCCCTGGTATTTGGGGTCAAAGCCCACACCGTTGTCCTTGATCTGAATTTCGCACTGGCCTGCGTCGTCCAGGTGCCAAGTCACGGCGACACGCGTGTCATAGACGGCACTGACCGCCAAGGCGGGCCGGGTGAACTTGATGGCGTTGGACAGCAGGTTGCGAAGGATCTCACGGGCCATCACGATATCGCCCTGCACAGCCGGAAAATCCTCGGCTATCTGCCATTGAATTGGTTTGCCAGGGTCTGCATTTGCAAGATCGCGCTCAAGCGCTGCACAGGCCTCGTCAATGAGCGGGCGCAGCTCGATCCGGGAGGGTCTCAAATCTGCACGGCCCAAGCGAGATAACTCCATCAGCCCGTCAATCATGAGCGTCATCTGGCTGGCTGCACCCGAGATGATCTTGAGATGGCTGGCGATGCCGGCATCGACCTGGGCACCCAAGTCTTCGTTGAGAATTTTGACAAACGCGCTGATATGCCGCAAGGAAGCTCGCAAATCGTGCGAGACCGAGTAGGTGAAGCTTTCCAGCTCGGCCTTGGCCTCTTTAAGCTGCGACTTGAGTTGTGCGTTCTCGCGACGCAGCACCTCTATCGCATCATCTTCCGGCGGCTTGGCGTCTGACGGCGAGCTCATTTGGCCGGGCGCTTCCAGTTGGCGATCACGGCCTGCTTGCCACGCGCCACACTCAAGGCACCCGGTGGCGTGTCTTTGGTGATGGTAGAGCCGCCACCGACCGTGCCGCCCGCGCCGATGGTGACGGGTGCCACCAGTACGCAGTTGCTCCCCACGTGCACATCGGCC
>JANPAZ010000616.1:0-5933 GCA_031430225.1 Rhodoferax sp.
CCCTGGGCAGACGGCATCACGCGTCTGGCCGAGGAAACAACAGCAGTCTGCAAACTGTCCGGATTGCTGACAGAGGCCAGGACTGTGGCCGGGACTGATCCCGCACCGGGCACGGTGACGCGCTGGGCCAACCATGTATTGGCGAGCTTTGGCAGCCAGCGCCTGCTGTGGGGCAGCGACTGGCCGGTGCTGGAACTTGCGGGCCCACTTGCCGGCTCTTACGCTCATTGGTGGGGAGA
Source organism: Rhodoferax sp. (assembly GCA_031430225.1). Classification (GTDB taxonomy): domain Bacteria; phylum Pseudomonadota; class Gammaproteobacteria; order Burkholderiales; family Burkholderiaceae_C; genus JANYCG01. The sequence goes on from JANPAZ010000616.1 coordinate 240, forward strand.
GACCCAGCAGATCCTGAGCACACTGAACACACCCGCGCGCAACGCGGTTATGGGCGAGAACGCGCGCCGGGTGTACCGGCTGTGACCTGGTACGCGCGCGGCTTCAAAATCAAATTGCTATATTCTTCATAGCAAACTATGCACGTTCTATGTGGGCCTGCATGCCATTTTGACCATCAAGTCTTCAGGGTCTGGTTAAAAAACGCCATGGTGCGCTCCCACGCCAGCTTGGCAGCGGCTGCGTCAAACCGGGGCGTGGTGTCATTGTTGAAGCCATGCTGCGTGCCCGCATACTGGTGCGCCGTGTAGCGTGTACCAGCCGCCTTCAGGGCCGCCTCATAGGCGGGCCAGGCCGCGTTGATGCGCTCATCGACCCCGGCAAAATGAATCAGCAACGGGGCCTTGACCTTGGCTGCATCCTCAGCCGCCGGGTGGTTGCCATAAAACGGCACGGCAGCGGCCAGATCAGGCAGGCGCACTGCCAGCGTGTGGGCCATGCCACCGCCGTAGCAAAAGCCCACCACGCCGATTTTTCCGGTGCAATCGGCACGGTTCTTAAGCAGATTGGCGGCGGTAACGAAGTCTTCGCGTGTCTTGGCCTGGTCGAGCTTGGGGAACAGCTCACGCGCCTTGTCTTCGTCACCAGGGTATCCGCCCAGAGGGGTCAGTGCGTCTGGCGCAAAAGCCATGTAGCCGTCCAGCGCCAGGCGGCGCGTAATGTCTTCTATGTGCGGGTTCAGCCCCCGGTTTTCATGCACCACCAGCACACCAGGCAAGCGCACCGTAGTGTTGGCGGGACGGGCCAGATAGCCCTTCATGGCGCCGTAGCCGTTGGGTGAGGCGTACTCCAGCATCTCGGTTTTGAGGCGCTTGTCGTCCTTGGGTACCACTTGCGCCAGCGCGAAGTTGGGGCTTAGCGCGGCCAGCAGGCCCACTGCGGTGAGACCGCCCACGGCGAACTTCTGGGCGCGGTCCAGAAAGCCTCGGCGATCAATCACGCCGTGCACGTAGGCGTCAAAAAGAATCAGCAGTTCCTGGTCGAAGTCTTGTGCAGTTTTCATTGGCATGTCAATTCCTTGAAATGTGAGGTGGTGAATCGATAACTTGGGGCTTGCAGGCGTCTGATGACGATGCCAACCCGATAGTTCCGGTCTGTCACATCACCGCAGGGCAGCATCAAACTGACTAATTGGCATGGGTTTGCCAAACAGGTAGCCCTGGAAATGAACGCAACCCTTGCTTTGAAGCAACTGCCTCTGCTCCTCCGTCTCGACCCCTTCGGCAATCACATCCAGATTCAGGCTTTGCGCCATGGTGATGATGGTCTTGACGATGGCCCGATCGCTCTGGTCGACGGCAAGATCACGAACAAACGACTGGTCGATCTTCAGCTGGTCCAGCGGCAGCCGCTTCAAATAGGCGAGCGATGAATAGCCAGTTCCGAAGTCGTCCAGTGAAAACTGCACGCCCATTTCATGCAGGGCCAACATGATGGTGATGGTGTATTCGACACTGTCGAGCAACATGCTTTCGGTAATCTCGATCTTGAGCAAATGCGCCGGAATGGCGTGCTTTTTGATCTGTGCACGAACCTGCTCCACAAAGTCATTCTGCCGCAGTTGACGCGCGCTCACATTGACGGCGAGCACCAGGCGCTTCGTCAACGGGTCCTTTTGCCAGGTCTTGATCTGGGCGCAGGCTGTTTCAAGCACCCACGTACCCATTGGCAAAATCAAACCGGAGCTTTCCGCCAGCGGGATGAATTCAGCCGGTGAAATGGTCCCGCGCTCCGGGTGCTGCCACCGGATCAGTGCCTCGGCGCCAATCGGTTGGCGCCAGGCATCCACCTGAATCTGAAAATAAAGCTGGAACTGCTGGTTGTGTACCGCCTTGTGGAGCTCAGACGCCAGGCAGGCGCGCCGTTCCACGGATTCCTGCATCTTGGGGTCAAAAAAGCTCACCGTGTTGCGGCCGTCTTTTTTGGACTGGTACATGGCAATGTCAGCCTGCTTGACCAGTTCATCAACGCGCTGGCCGTTGCCGTCAAACAAGGTGGCACCAATGCTGCAAGTGCAAATGTGCTCATGTGTGTCTAGCCGATAGCTCTCGTTCAGGGCGGCAATTACTTTTCGGGCCACGTACTCGGCAAATGCGGCTGCGTCAGACAGGGTCGAACCCAACTGTTCCAGCATGATCATGAACTCGTCGCCACCAAAACGCGCCACTGTGTCACCTTCACGCACACACGACATGAGCCGCACCGCGACCTGCTCCAGCAGCATATCGCCCATGTCGTGCCCCAGCGTGTCGTTGAGCGTCTTGAAGTCGTCAAGGTCAATGAACAACAGTGCGCCGACCTGTTCGCTTCGGCCGGCCGCTGCGACCGCTTGCTTCAAACGGTCGAGCAATAGACGCCGGTTGGGCAGCTTGGTGAGTGGGTCATGGTAGGCCAGATGAACCAGCTGGCGTTCAGTGGACCGGATGGCCGTCAGGTCAGAAATCGTATGCACAAAGTGCACGGGTTGGCCTTGGTCATCCCGCACCACGCAAATCTGTTGCAGCGCGTTAAAGACCCGGCCATCTTTGGCTTTGCACAACGCCTCGCTGGTCCAGTAGCCTTGCTCGGTTCGGGCAATTTCCAAATAAGTGAGGTCACCGTCGCGCTGAACCAGCAGGAACTCAGCCGGTGAGAGACCGCAGACGTCGGCTTCCTCATAGCCCGTGAGTCTGGCAAAGGCGGGGTTGACAGAATTCAGCAGCCCCGAGGCATCAAGAATCATGATGCCTTCGGCAATGGTGGTGAACACGACGCTGGCCTGACGCAGGCGCTCTTCCATCACTTTGCGTGCCGTGATGTCACGCAGCGCACCCACCACCACCTGGTTGCCCGGCCCACGACTTCTCAGGTTGCCATGCATTTCTAGCCACGCGTACGCCCCTGAAGCCCGTACCGCCCGAAAAGTACAGGTAAAGAATCCGGGGGTCAGCAGTTGGGCGGTAACCAGCGATCGGTCGTCCGGGTGAATGCGTTCAATCATGCCATTGAGGCCGGTCGAAAATGGGTGCAGCGCACTGTCCCAAATTTCATCAAAACGGGCGTCGCCATGAATCTGATTGACGCTGGACTCCCACTCCCAAGTCCCCATATTGGCCGACGCCACAACCAGTGCCAAGCGCTCCTCGGATCGCACCAGCAACATCTCTGCATCGTGGCGCGAACGGGCGACCTGCAACACGGTGTAAAGCTCCTTTGACAAAAACGGCTTGGTCAAATAGCCAAAGGGCTTGCAGGCAGCCGCCCGATTGACCGTTTTTTCATCGGCAAAAGCCGTCAGAAAAATGACGGGTAATTTCCAGCGCTCGTAAATCATCTTGCAGGCGTCGATGCCGTCACCGGCGCCCTGCAAATGAATATCCATCAACACCAGACTGGGGCTGAACTCCTCCACAGCCTCAATCGCTGATTTGAAACTGGTGCGGATGGAGCACACCTCATGACCCATCTCCATCAGCGTTTGCTGTATGTCCAGCGCCACGACAGGCTCATCCTCGACCACCAAAATTCGTTCAACTGTCATTGTCGGACTCCTTGTCATCAGGGTTAAGTTCAATGGTGAAACAGGCACCAGCGCTTGACGTTTCTGTGTGCATTTTGCCCCGCAATTGGTTGACAAACATGGGTATCAATTGAGTACCCAAACCGGCAGAACCGCTCCATTTGAAATCTGCGGGCAACCCACACCCGTTGTCGCTAACGGACAGCAACAAATGGCCTGATTGATTGAGCTGCATTTTGACTTCGATGCGGCCCTCATTCGGCAATTTTGGCTCTTTAAAAGCGTGTTTCAACGCGTTACTTATCAGCTCGTTGATGACCAGGCCACAGGGAATGGTTCTATGGATGTCCAGTGTTACTTTTTCGCCAGAATCCGAGAAAGAGAAATGAATGCCCGAGTCCGACGAGTCGTAGGTGCCCTCGGTCAAAACAACCAGGCGACCAATGTAATCCGACAGATCAACCTCGGCTAGGTTGCTGGATTCATAAAGTAGCTGGTGAACCAGCGACATGGCCCGTATTCGTCCCTGGCACTCTGCCAAGGCTTGCGCAGCCGCAGGCGCCACTTTGCGTGATTGCATATTCATCAAACTGGAGACGATTTGCAAATTGTTCTTGACGCGGTGGTGAACCTCATGGAGCAGCGCTGTTTTCTCTTCCAGCGCAGTCTCAATCATGCTGAGATGACGTTTCTGCATGGAGACATCGCGTGCCAGCTTGCAGGCACCGACGACGGCACCGCGTCGGTCGCGCAACGGCGACAAAGTGACCGAAACATCCAGGTGCCGCCCGTCTTTATGCAGACGGACCGTCTCAAACGACGGGATCTGGTGCCCAGCCGTAATGGTTTTCATGATCGCGGCTTCTTCATCCAGCTTTTCATTCGGAAACAAAATGGTGATGGAGCGACCCACCGCCTCGGCCTCGGTGTACCCGAGCAATTTGGTTGCGGCGGGATTCCATCCGGTGATGATGCCATCGAGCGATTTGGTGATGATCGCGTCAGCCGACGACTCAAAGACCGACTGAAAGCGTTCTTCGGATTGCTTCAGGGCCGCTTCACTGTCATGCCGCTGGGAAATATCCATGGCAGACGGTATGAGATGGGTGATGTGCCCGTCCTTGTCCTTGAGGGGTGCCAACATGAAATCGATCCACATCAACTGATCATTCAGCATGCGAACCTGTACATCACGCCGGATTACCTCACCTGCAAGGCAACGCCGGGTGGCTTCTTTCAACCAGACCTGTAGCTCGCTGTCGTAAGCAAACCAGAAGGTGTCCCAGAATTTCTGGCCACGCACGTCGTCAAGTACCAGTCCGGCCGCCTCAAGTGGCGCCAGATTGGCGTGGGTGAGTGTGCCGTCGATCTCCATAACACCCACAAAGGCAAAAAGGTTGTCAAGCACCTTGAGCAGCCGGTGCTGGCTGTCTTCCACCAGTTGCCGAGAAAAATCGTCAATCTGCGAGTCCAGAATAATGGCTAGTACGCCTTTGACAGATCCATCGTGCCCGCGCCAAGGGTAATACGACGCTACCCGGTGTAGGCGATTTTCACCCAACCCGGGCTGACTCCCCTTAATTTCCTGGTTGAGCAACGGCACTCCGGTGTCCAGGACAAAGCGGATTTTGGGGGCCACAACGTCAGCCGCTTGTGGCAAAAAATCAACGATATGTTTGCCAATGTGATCTGCAACGCTCAGGTTATTGAGCTTGGCGTGGCGGGCATTGATGTATTTCAGCCGCAGTTCCCGATCAATCACGGCTACACCAATGGGCACGCTTTCAAGCAACAGGGCGAAAAGCCCGTCCAAATCGTCCGCTACGAGGTCTTGCATTGTGTTGCCCATTTGTGAACCTTTAGCTAATGCAATCAGCTGCTATCTGACCAGTAGTTAAATCATGCTCTTATTCAACTACCAAGTCCAAAAAAATCAATCGTGTTTGATAAATGCCCTTTTTCTTGGATGTCAATAAGTGCCGGGATAAGCCCCGCCATCGGCCAACACGTTCTGGCCGTTGATGTAGGCACCATGCTGGCTGCACAAGAACGCACAGATGGCACCGAACTCTTCAGGGGTTCCGAGCCGTTTGGCCGGAATGGCGGCTCTGCGAGCTTCCAGCAAAGCCTCGTAGTC
>JANPAZ010000617.1:0-1729 GCA_031430225.1 Rhodoferax sp.
GGGTGAGTTCGTAGGGGAATTGCATTGGGGAGATTGTGGCATCCCCGACAATCACCCCATGCACCTCCTGATTCCGTATGCATCCAGCCTGTCGCCTGGATGCCAGCAAGCTCTTGCCACCCTGAAACTCCCCAACCTGGATAAGCTGCTGGGCCAATTGACACTGGTCGCAACCGACAACGCTGACGAAAACACGCTGATCCCGCCGCATGAGAGGGCACTGGGTGAGGCCTATGGCATCAGCATGCCCAAGACGACACCCGACGGGCAAGTACCCTGGGGCGCCTGGTATGCGGTGCAGGCAGGGCAAGCCTTAGCACCGGGTGATTCGTGGGCGGTCATCACGCCCTGCCATTGGGCCGTGCAGACCAACCACATCACCATGACCCCGCCTCAGGATTTGAACTTGATGGACGGTGAATCACGTGCCTTGATGGCCGCCATGCAGCCGTATTTTGGGGAAGATGGCATTGCGTTGCTGTACGACACACCCACCCGCTGGCTGGCACGCGGTGACGTGTTTGCTGGCCTGGCCACGGCCTCGCCCTACCGGGCGGTGGGTGCCAGGGTGGACGACTGGATTCCCAAAGGCGACACCACCAAGAGCCTGCGCCGCCTGCAACAGGAAATGCAGATGCTGCTCTATACCCACCCGCTGACCGACGCGCGCACGGACCAGGGCCTGCTGGCGGTCAATTCTTTTTGGGTCAGCGGCACCGGCGCTTTGCCCGCACAGCACCCGGCCCGGGCGCACACCTGGGACATGCCTGCGCCACCGGTCATTGCGCCCACCGCCCTGCGTGATGCCGCCGTGCATGAAGATTGGAGTACCTGGGCGCAGGCCTGGCAGCAGCTGGACGCGACTGAATGCGCCGCGCTACTCAATGCATTTGACGACCGCGCACTGGTCACGCTCACCCTGTGCGGTGAGCGCAGCAGCCAGACCTATCGGACAAGCCACCGCAATGCCCTGACGCGGCTTGCGCACAGATTGATGCGTCAAATCGGCCACAAGCCCACGTATAACTTGCTTAGTTCGCTATGAAAATAGTAGCGCGCGATATCCCACCCCGTGCCGTCTGGGCACTGGAGCAGGCCGGCATTCACCCCCTGCTGGCACGCCTGTACGCAGCACGCGGCGTGCAAAGCAAGGCCGAGCTCGATGATGGCCTGGCTCTGTTACTGCCACCCGATTCGATGAAGGGCACCCGTGAGGCTGCTGTGTTGCTGGCCGACGCCATTGCCCAGGACAAAAAACTGTGCATCGTGGCTGACTATGACTGCGACGGTGCCACCGCCTGCGTCGTGGGCCTGCGTGGCCTGCGCCTGCTGGGCGCGAAGCATGTGAGCTACATCGTGCCCGATCGCGTGGTGGACGGCTACGGCCTGACAGCACCCATCTCCCAGCGCGTGAAAGACAGCGGAGCCGACGTGTTGATCACCGTCGACAACGGCATTGCCAGCATGGAGGGTGTGGCCCGCGCGCGCGCTTTAGGCTTGCAGGTGCTGGTCACAGACCACCACCTGCCCGCGCTCATCAGCGGCCAGATCGTGCTGCCCGATGCAGACGTGATCGTCAACCCCAACCAACCCGGTTGCGGCTTTGCGAGCAAGTCAATCGCCGGTGTGGGCGTGATGTTTTACGTGCTGCTGGCGCTGCGAGCTGAGCTGCGCGCTAGGGGCGTGTTTGAGCGACCCGCCGACGGGCCACCCCAAGGTGGGGCCCCCC
>JANPAZ010000618.1:0-8073 GCA_031430225.1 Rhodoferax sp.
AACACCCGCATGCCCGAGACCGGGTCGTTGCGCGACAGGATCACCACTTCAACACGGCGGGCCGCCACGTCATTGAAAGCCAACAGTTTTTTAACCAGCGAAAACGCCACACCCGGTTTGGCGGGCTCCTCCAGCCGCTGCAACTGAAGATCCATGTAGGCGCGGTCTTTGTGCGGCCCTTCGCCGTGTTCAAACACCTCGTTCTCTTCTTCAAAATCGAACAGGGCCCGCGATGAGATCGCCACCACCAATTTGCCGTCCAGCGTGGTGGCCATATCAGATCACTTCACAAGTTGGTTGAGCTGGATGATGGGCAGCAACACGGCCAGCACGATCAGCATCACCACAAGCCCCATGCCCACAATCAGCAGCGGCTCGGCAATGGTGGCCAGTTGCATGGCACGGCGTTGCACTTCGGTGCTGAGCTGCTTGGCGCCCCGGCCCAGCATGACGGGCAGTTGGCCCGTCTGCTCACCCAGGCGCGCGAACATGCCCAGCAGACCAGGGAAGCGTTTCTTTTGCGCCAATGCCGAGGCCAGCGGTGCACCCTCGCGCACCAGCACCAGAATCTGCAAAGCATCCGCGTGCATGGCGCGGTTTGAGAGGGTGTCGGCGGCCGCTTGCAAGGCCTTGAGGATAGGCACCCCGGCCGCCGCCAGCATGGCCAGCGTGCTGGCGAAACGCGCCGCGTTATAGCCACAGCTCAAACGGCCCAATACAGGCACGGTCAGCCAGAACGCATCAAATTTTTCACGAAAACTGGCACTGGCCCACATAAAGCGTGCAAAGATAGCTATAAAAATAATAGCGAGCAACATCAGCCAACCGTAGTCACGCACCACGTTGCCCAAGCCCAGCATGATGACAGTGAGCATGGGCAGGGCCCGCTTGCTGCCCGCAAACACGTTCGCGACCTGTGGCACCACGTAGCCCAGCAGGAACATCACGATGACAATTGCGACCAGTGTGACGATGGCGGGGTACAGCGCCGCGCCGATCAGCTTGGCCTTGAGCGCTTGTTGCTCTTCCAGGTCATCGGCCAGGCGCTCCAGCACCAGGCCCAGGTTGCCGCTTTGCTCGCCCGCACCAATCACCGCGACATAAATACTGGAGAACTCACGCGGGTGCTGTGACAGCGCCTTGGCAAACGTGGCACCACCATTGACCTCGGCCCGCAACGTGGCCACCAGGTTGCGCTGCGACTCAATCGGGGCCTCGTCGCTCAATGAGGCCAGCGCCCGCTCAAGAGGCAGGCCCGATGACACCAGCCCCGCAATCTGGCGTGTCCAAATGGCCAGCGCCGTGGTGTTGAACGCGCGCCGCTCAAACAGTTTGGTGTTGAGATTGAGTCCACCCTCGCCGGCCTTGCCGGCTTCAGGGTTCACCCCGCCACTCACAGCCTCAACCTGAACTGGCACGAGCGCCTGGGCACGCAGCAAGCCACGTGCTGCCTTGGCCGTGTCAGCCTGCATGACGCCCTTGCGGATTTCGCCGTCGGACGTCAGCGCTTCAAATGAATAGGCCGGCATGTGCGAGGGTGCGCCTAATGGGTTTTGGCATCGCGATGCTTGCGACGGGTATCAAGGTGCCAGGCCAGAAACGGCAGGATCAGAACGGACCCAGGCAAGGCCCAAACCAGCAGGTAGGGACTGACATTGGAGGCTGAACGCAGCATGGTTCGCAATTGCTGGCGTTCTTCAAGGGTCCACTTACCGCCATTGCGCTGCTTCATCAGCAAGGGCACCGCGCCTTTTAGCCGCCCGAGCTCATCGCGCACACGAGCCTTCTCGCGGTGCGTACCCGCTAGCATGGACGCAAACCAGACGGGGGCTTTGTGGTTCATCTTGACCTGGTAGGCCTGGGTCTGGTCGGCATCGAACTTTGTCGACGCGATGGGCTTGGCATTTTTGGTTGACGGCACGCGGAACTTCATGGCGCAATTATCTTCTAACGCACTGGCGCTTCAGCTCAGCAACCTGACCAATACATCGGGATGAACCCGCCAGCCAATCAGTCCGGCCAGGCCCATCAAGGCACCAAAACCAGACGGCAAGAGTGCCAGCATATAGAGCCAGGGCAATTGGGTCAGTGAGGCTACAGCCAACAAGGAAATCGCAATTGCGATTGACGCATCAGACAGGTCAAATTGGTCGTCCCTGAAATTCAAGGCATCGTAGGTGGCCTGGTCCTTTTCGGCCTGCACCTTCAACTCTTCCTTCTTCAGATTTTGATCCTTCACCAACGCCTCATAGATCCGGATTTGATCGGCAATAGCTGACTTCTGAATGGGTGTTGCACTCAGGTCCTGAAGGCGCAATTGGACCAGCGTCGATTTGGCCACTTCCTCGCGGATATTGCGCGCCTGATAAAACTGCCAGTGGTCCAGTTTGTCTGCCTGCGCCTGCTGCATGGCCTGAACAATGTTGTCGTCCTTCACTTTGCAAATGCCCATGAATGTGGCCAACAGAGCCACTGTGACGGCTACCGCAGGATTGAGCCAGGCTGATCGCCTAAGGGCCGCTTTGGACCGGGCGGATTCAACCACATCCATCGGATCAATTTCCACTAAATCTCCTCCCAAAAATCAACCAATTTAGATATGACAGCAACGACAATTGCGTCGTGTAAATCTGCACGATGCCTATTCGGCAAAACACGGCGACCGCTCAGGCGTGCGCCACAGATTACCAGTATTTCAACGCCTACCCCGAAAGAGCATCATGCCCTCCCCACAACTTGCCCAGCGCGCCTTGGGAACACTTGCCTTGACCATCATTGGTTTGGCTGGCCACAGCTCGGTCCTCGCCGATGAGAAAGCCGAGGATCCGCAGTTCAAGCTGACCATCGGCCAGCAGCGCTACAGCCAAAATGGCAACAGCCTGGATATCAACCTGCGCCATACCTCGGCCTTTGGAAACGCCTGGGTCGGCTACTTTGAAGCCGGAGGGTTTGAGACCCAGCAATGGCGTGGCGGATGGGATCACACTTATGGCGACGTAGTGCGGGTACAAGCCTCCCTGCAAGTTGCGTCTGGCGGCTTTGTGGGCGGTAGCCTGAATGTGGAGACTGGAAAAACCTGGTTCGTCGGTGCTGGCTTCGGGCGTACCAACCTTCGACCCTACTTCAATCTGAATTACGACCCCAACGACGCCTGGTCGCTTTCCGGAGGTTACAGGACCACTGGCGGTGTCAGCTATTCGCTAAGTTACACCCGCGACAACCGTGAAAATCCAGACCAGCAGCATCTGCATCTTGTGTATCGTGCGCCGGTGAACGCAAGCGACAGGCTGACGCTTGATATTCTCCTCAAACAAGGTTTTGTCAACGGCAACACCATCGACAGGACCGGGGTGACCGTGACCTATGACTGGCCTCGGTATTTTGTGCGCCTGGCATTTGACCCCAACACCAACTTCACGATCGATGACGCAGTGCGCGTTGGTGTTGGCATGCGTTTTTGACAAGTTCCCGAAGTCCCCTAAAGCAGACTTCAAAATTCGCTGTGCCAACGAAACATATAAGCGACCACCGGCCCACGATCAGCGTTGTAGCCCGGGTTGGTGATGTGCTGATAGGCAAGGCTGAGCGCTGATTGAAGTTTGGACGACCCTCGCTTCAGGTCGGGCAGCACGATGCGGTAGTAGGTCTCGAACACGCGTTCACTATCGTAGTTAAGCCGACCGTCCCCCAGAAAGAAGCCAACGCCGCCAGCGGAAAGATAGGCGCGGTGATCCTCCGACAAACCGTTCACCGCATAAGCCACTCCCCATCGATCACGCGCGCGGCCCCAAGGTGACCCGGTGAACTGCCCACCAACGGCGAGTTGGCTGTCGATTTCCGTGAAGGCGTATGTCTCAACATTGCCGCTATTGCGACTGGCGCGCAGGAAAACACCAGAATCCTCGCTCAGCGGGGCCTCCAGTGTCACACCCATGCCGGTCTTGACTTGTTCCCGCCGTACAAGGCCAACATCGGGGATTCCCCGCAAGGCCAGCGCTTCGGAAAAACTACCCGCGAACACCGCGTTGCGGAAAAAAAGTGCACGCATCCGCATCGGCCCGCCAGGTGCACGCCAAGGCAGATCAGTTTCTGCTTCAATCTGATCTCCGAAATGGCGCATCGAGGTATCCAGCGCTAGCCCGTTGCTCTCGACAGGCTGCATGACTCGCGCAGCGCGAACGGCCCAGGAAGGTGTGCGGTATTCGACGATTGCACCAGTGGTATACCCCCGGGAATCGGCGGCGTAGTCCCAAGCGCCGTGGGTCAGAAACGCCCAATTAGAAAACTGCTCGCGTGGGTCCTTGGCATAAGGATTGTTATCGAAAAAATCCAGAAGACTGAAACTGCCGAGTGTGATAGTCCAGCGTTTGCCGGAAAACTTGCCACCCAGCTCATTGAAATCCGGTTCGATGGTTTCAAGCTCGCCACCCGCATTGATCCGCTGTTGAATATAAAAGCGGGCTGGATAGGTCTGCAGACTGGTGCTGCTGCCGCGAGCCAGCTCGCCATTGCTTAGCCCGCCCGCGCCCAAAAGACTGGAAAACGGAACTCCTTGTGCCCCCTCCGGGTTCAGATGCAACTGGGCACCTTTCCATAGGCGAAGGCCGAAGTCTCCCGTTAGCGTGAAGGAATACGACTCTTCGCGCAACGGACTCATTGAGTTGGGCCCGCTGTACGCGGCATTGAATGCCGGCTTAGCCTGCCAGATGAACGTAGTCTGGCCGTGAATCGCGACCGGAGAGTCCTCACCAGTCTCCGCTTGGGCATGTAGCGACATCGCCAAGGCGCAAGCTGCCATTGCAGGAAGAACTTTTTGGGCAGATGACGATGTCACAATTAAAGTGTGGTTCAGGATCTCATTTCTCTGGATTCAGTTTCGTGAACCTGCAGCTGATGTATTTCGCGAAACGAGTGCTGAGGTGCAGTTCAACACGTTCGCATAGACAAGATCGCCTGCATGCCATTGGCTACCAGCAGGTACCGGCGCGACATGAACCCGGGATCGCCCCATACGGCTGAAAGTCAAAACGGCGAATTGCCCGGAAGCAAGCCTTTCAGCTGACACGCCATCACGACAGTCAGAAAACTGGGGTCGTGCAATGTCGGCGGCTTTGGCGATCCGCAGGACTTCTGCCTTACGCCAACCTTCTTCGAACGCATGCCCACCGTCGTAAACAGTGGAACATCCGGCAAGCGTGGTGGCAGCAAGAGCCATCAGGGCAAAGTGATTGAACTTCATTGCTTCTCCATTTCAAGTTGATAGCGACATTGAACTATTGGGGCGCCACCGGGGATTCGCGCTCGATGGCCTTTTCACGCCCGAACCAGCTCACATACAGCGCCGGCAAAACGATCAAGGTCAGCAGTGTTGCCGTGAACAGGCCTCCAATCACGACAATGGCCAGTGGCCTCTGAGTCTCCGATCCAATATCGTGACTCAGCGCCATGGGAAGCAGCCCCAGTGCCGCAAGCATGGCCGTCATCAACACGGTGCGCAGACGCTGCATGGAGCCTTCCAGCACGGACTCCATCACGGTCATGCCGCGTGCAGTGAGTTGCTGAAACACCGTGACCATGACCACGCCATTGAGTACGGCCTGCCCGGACAGGGCGATGAAGCCAATGGCAGCCGATACCGACAGCGGGATGCTGAACACCCAAAGCGCAACGAAGCCACCAATCAGCGCTAACGGCACGTTGAGCAATATCAGTGCCGCCCGTTTGAACGAGCCAAACGCATCAAAGAGCAACACGAAGATCAGTAGCAGAGAGATGGGTACCACCACTGACAGCCTCTTCATGGCGCGCTCCTGGTTTTCAAACTCGCCAGACCAGGTGACCTTGTAGCCTGTAGGCAGTTTGACATTGGCCGACACCCGGGCCTGCATGTCCGCCACCACGGAGCCCATGTCGCGATTCTTGATAAAGATACCTACGGCCATCGTGCGTCGGCCGGCCTCACGGGCAATGTTCATGGCGCCGCTGGTCTCGCGAATCGTCGCCACGCTGCCCAATGCCGCGTAGCCGCCGTCCGGGGTGGGTATCGGGGTAGCGGCCAGGCTTGCAATGCTTCGGCGGTTTTCAGGCAGACGCACGGCCACGGCAAACTTGCGTTCACCTTCCCAAAGCTGGGTCGCCACCTTGCCACCCAGTGCCGCCTCGATAACGTCCTGAATGTCCTGCACATTGAGCCCAAGGCGCGCCGCTCGGTCACGGTCAATGTCAATCACCAGTTGCGGCAATTCGCCCTGGCGGTCAATCTCGGCCCGGAACACGCCCGGCACCTGTTTGATTTCACGCTCGACGGCCTCAGTGATCTGGCGCAGTTCGACCAGGTCGTCACCCGACACCTTGATCACAATCTGGCCGTCAATTTGCGAGATGGATTCCAGCACGTTGTCACGGATCGGCTGCGAGAAGCTGGGCTCCATCCCAGGTATGGCCGACACCGCGCGGTCCATGTCGTCAATCACCTGCTCCTTGGTCAGACCGGTTCGCCATTGATCTGCCGGTTTAAGGTCCACAAACACTTCGGCCATGCTGATGGTCTTGGGATCGGTTCCGTCCTCTGGCTGTCCGGCCTTGGACACCACCGTTCGCACTTCCGGCACCTTCAGCAGTGCCTTGCGCACCGTTCGCAACACACGGGCAGCTTCGTCATTGGAGACGCTGGCCGGCAGGCGCAGATTCACCCAGATGGTGCCTTCATTGAGTTCGGGCAGGAACTCGCTGCCAAGACGCGACGCCGCGCCGATTGCCAGCCCGAACACGCCCAGTGCGAGGACCACCACGAGTTTGCGATTGCCCAGCGCCCAGTCCAGCACCGGCTTGTAGATCCGCTTGGCAGAAGTGACCACGCGGTTGTCCCCATGCGGAAGCTTCTTGCGCAGCATCCAGTAGGCCAGCAGCGGCACCAGCGTGAGCGAAAAAATGAGCGACCCCACCAGCGCAGTGGTGACCGACAACGCCATGGGCTGGAAAATACGGCCTTCGTGGCGTTGCAATGCGAAGATGGGAATATGGGCTGCGATGATGATAAGCATCGAGAACAGCGTGGGTCGCCCGACCTCATTGGCTGCTTCGGTGATGACCGTGCGCCGTTCGTCGTCGCTCATCGTCTCCTTCTTTTCAGCAAGCCGGTGCATGATGTTCTCGATCACGATCACCGCGCCGTCCACAATGATGCCGAAGTCCATCGCACCCAGACTCAGCAGATTGGCCGGTACGCCCATGATCTTCAGGCCCAGAAAAGTCGACAGAAGCGCCAGCGGTATGACCACCACCACGGCCAGCGACGCCCGCATGTTTGACAGGAACAGGTACAACACAAGGGACACCAGCAGCGCGCCTTCCACCAGGTTCTTGAAGACGGTGGTCAGTGTCTTGTCCATCAGCCAGGTGCGGTCGTAATACGGCACGATCTCTACGCCCTTGGGTAGTCCGCGGGTATTGAGCTCTTCGATCCTGGCCTTCACGCCCTTGAGCACGACGCTGGGGTTCTCACCCTTTCGCATGACCACAATGCCGGTCACCACGTCATCGTCCAGATCTTGGCCCACCGTGCCCAGACGCGGCACCGCACCAATCTTCACCTGCGCAACGTCGCGAACCAAAATGGGTGTGCCGGTTCGGGCCGCCACCACGATACGACCAATATCATCAGCCGAGCGCAACAGGCCGATGCCACGGATGGCGTACTGCTGGGCACCCTGCGCGACGTAGCTACCGCCCGCATTGGAGTTGCCACGACCCAGCGCGTCGAGCAGGTTTTGAAAAGTCAGTTTGTAGGCCCGCAGCTTGTCCAGGTCCGGCTGCACCTCATACTGCTTGATGAAGCCGCCCATGGCCACCACATCAGCCACACCAGGCACCTGGCGCAAGCTTCGCTCGATGACCCAGTCTTCCAGCGTGCGCAGCTCGGTGGTGGTGAGGCCGTCACCCCGCACACGGTAGCGCATGATCTCCCCCACGGGTGTGGCATTGGGCGCGATGTCGGCCTCTACACCCGGCGGCAGATCGACGCCACGCAAACGCTCGGCCACCTGCTGGCGAACCTGCTGTACCTGTGCTGCA
>JANPAZ010000619.1:0-4304 GCA_031430225.1 Rhodoferax sp.
ACTCCATCACCGGCTTGCCCAAAATGGGCACCATCGGTTTGGGCAGGTCTTTGGTCAAGGGCCGAACCCGTGTCCCTTGCCCCGCCGCCAGAATCATTCCTTTTGCCATTCCTCACCTCGCTTTTATTAATTTGTCGTGTACACGCTGTCGCCTGGAGTCATTGTGGTTGATATTCAGGTTGCTGAATACCCATTGGGATTGTTGCTTTGCCAGCGCCAGGCATCCGCACACATGGTTTCCAGCCCGCGCTGTGCTTGCCAGCCGAGCAGGGCCATGGCCTGCGCCGGGTCGGCATAACAGGAAGCGATGTCGCCCGCCCGCCGCGGCGCCACCCTGTAAGGCACGGGCCTGCCGCTGGCGAGCTCAAACGCCTTGACCATATCTAACACGCTGTAACCGGTACCCGTGCCCAGGTTAATGCAGGCGCACTCTGCGTGGGTTTCCAACCGCCCAAGCGCTTTGAGATGACCTAGCGCCAGGTCCACCACATGGATGTAGTCGCGCACGCCGGTGCCGTCGGGCGTGTCGTAGTCATTGCCCCACACATTGAGGAACTCGCGTCGACCCACGGCTACCTGAGCCACGAAAGGCAGCAGGTTGTTGGGCGTGCCCTGAGGGTCTTCACCCATGAGACCGCTTTCGTGAGCGCCCACCGGGTTGAAGTAGCGCAGGATGCCGATGCGCCAGCTGGGGTCACTGTGGTGCAAGGCACGCAGCATGTCTTCGATCACCAGCTTGGTCTGCCCGTAGGGATTGGTGGCAGACAGGGGGTGGTCTTCGGTGAGGGGCAACCGCTGCGGGTCGCCATACACCGTGGCAGATGAGCTGAACACCAGCGTCTTTACGCCGCATTCGTCCATGGCCTCCAGCAAGCGCACTGTGCCCACCACGTTGTTGTCGTAATAGGCCAGTGGTTTTTCGACCGATTCGCCCACTGCCTTGAGTCCTGCAAAGTGGATGACCGCCGTGGCGCCGCTCTGGCGCAGCGTAGAGACCAGCGCCGCGCGGTCGCGAATGTCACCCTGAATCAGCAGGGGCTTCTTGCCCGTGATGCGTTCCACGCGCGCCAGGGATTCTGGCTGGCTATTGCAGAAGTTGTCGAAAACTGTGACGTCTTCGCCCGCGTTCAGCAATTCAACGCAGGTGTGAGAGCCAATGTAGCCTGCGCCGCCCGTAACAAGAATCATGGTTGGGGTGTGTGCATGTGAAGTTACAAGAAGTTTAGCCTGACGGACTGCCCGCCACAGCCAGACTTCGTGCCGAGCGTAGCGTCATCGTGTGACCGACTCCCCTGCGGGCTTTTCAAGTACCAGAAACACCGCAGAACTGGCTCTGCCAGGCTGCTGGTGTGCCTCCATCAAGGGGGAAAGCGAAGCGACTTGCGTTATCGGCCCTTTGGGCCGATCCCGGGGCAGTGCGCGTAGCCGGGGGGTGAGTAGTTAACGCTCGTCAAAACTCACAACGACCTCGGGCGTCAATGGGCGGGCCTGGCAAGTCAGTACAAAACCTTTTTCGAGTTCCCATCGCTCCAGAGTAAAGTTTTTGTCCATCACCACCTGCCCTTGCAGCACGCGGGCCCGGCAAGTGCAGCACACGCCACCGCGGCAGGCGTAGGGCAGGTCCAGCCCGGCGGCCAGCGCCACGTCAAGCACTTTGTCTTGCTCGCCAATGGCCATGGCGTGCGTTTTGCCATCCAGCACCACCTGCAATGAAAATATTTTGCTTTTTGGGCCATTGGCCCCCGTATCTGTTGAATTGTTTGCTACCAAGTTAGTAGCGTTTGCTGGCTTGACCAAGGCTTGGTCGGGTGAGAAGAACCGTTCTGTGTGAATCCGCTCCTTGGGCAGACCCGCTGCCAGCAGGGCTTGTTCAGTCGCGTCAATCATGCCCTCAGGGCCGCAGACAAACGCTTCGTCAATGTGAGCGACGGGCAATAGCGCCCGCAATAACTCGGGCACCTTGGCTGCATCCAGTCGCCCACCCAGCAGGTCAACCTCCTGCGCCTGACGCGACAAAATGTGAATCAGCGTCACACGGGCCGGGTAGCTGTCTTTCAGGTCTTGCAGGGCCTCGTTGAACATGATGGTGTTCACCGTCTGGTTGGCATAAACCAGGGTGAAGCGGGACTCAGGCTCTGCCTGCAGCGTGCTGGCCATGATGGACAGCACCGGTGTGATGCCTGAGCCAGCTGCAAATGCCACGCGGTGCAGGGACGAGCGGTCTGCCGCCAGCTCATCATTGGCCGGGGCATCGACAGGTTTCGGTGTGAACCGCCCCTGAGGTGTCATCACGTCCAGCACGTCGCCTGGCTGCAAGGTCGTAGCCCAGTTGGAAAACACGCCACCCGCCACGGGCTTGATACCCACTTCGATTTCGTGGGACTTTGCGTAGCGCTGCACACTGCTGCAAATGGAATACGAGCGGCGCACGGATTCACCATTGAGCAGGGCGCGCAGCGTCAGAAACTGACCGGGCTGGTAGTCGAAGGCAGTCGTCAAATCAGGTGGAATGGCCAGGGTGACGGCGACTGCGCCGGCGGCTTCTGGCGTGACACGCTTGATGGTCAGTGTGTGAAAGTGCGGTGTTGACATAGGTCGTGATGGAGCAGCTTGGGGCTTTGGGGCAGGGTGCCAGTGTGCATGCCTTGTCAGCAGCGCCTGATTCAATAGGGTTTGAAGTAGTCAAACGGCTCCAGGCAGTCCAGACACTTGTACAGCGCCTTGCAGGCGGTGGAGCCGAAGTGTGAGGTCTCCGTGGTGTTGTCAGAGCCGCACTGGGGGCAATTCACTGGGTTTTGTGAGGCAAATAGGCCATTGGCCCCCATAAAACGTGCATTGTTAGCTATTTTTTTGGGAGCAAACCGGATCACGTTTTCGCCTGCCCGGCTGCCACCTGCAGCATGGGGTGGCGCAATGCCGTAGGCCCGCAGCTTCTCGCGCGCTGACGCCGTCATCCAGTCTGTGGTCCAGGCGGGAGAGAGTTGCAGGGTGACCGTCGCTTTGATTGCATGACTTGCCAACGCCGCAGCCACATCGTCCCGAATCTGCTCCATGGCCGGGCAGCCGCTGTAGGTGGGGGTGATGATGACTTCCAGACCATGCTCGCCTTGGCGCACATCCCGCAGAATGCCCAGTTCGCGAATGCTGACTACGGGGATTTCCGGGTCTGGCACGGATTCCAGCACGGACCAGGCCAGCGCCAGTAGATCGGCGCCGGGGGCGGTCGGCGCACCCGATGAGGACTCACCCGAGGGTTCAGATGACGGTGCAGGTTTCACCAGACGGCCTCAGGGTGCTGCCTGGCCAGGCTTTGCATTTCGTCCAGGAGACGTGTCAGGTGTTCTGTGTGGTGGCCGGTTTTGCCTTGAGGCGGAGTCGCCTTTGACGCCGGCCGCGTGAGCGTGGCCTCAAGCAGCGCGCTGTCAACAAGGGCGTTCCAGGTGCTCTTTAGACCGGCGGTAGAGACAGCCACGCCCAAAGCAAACGCTTCATTTTCCATAGCAGACTCTGCCCAGAATTCGGGGGCAAACGGCATTAAATGATCCAGGGCGGCTTGCGCGCGGCGGTTTGACTCGGCCGTGCCGTCGCCCAGACGCACCAGCCAGTCGCGACTGTGGCGCAAGTGATAGCGCGCTTCTTTGACCGATCGCTCGGCAATGGCAGCCAGTTGCGGGTCGCTGGAGCTATGCAATGCGTCCCACACCAGTACCATGAGGGCACTGTAGAGGAAGTTGCGCACGATGGTGACGGCGTAATCACGCTCACCATCGGCCACACTGTGGGGCAGTTCCAGCAGGGTGTAGTTGCGAAACGCGGGGGCGTCACGGAAGTAGGCCAAGGTGTCTTCAGTGACGGGGGGGGGCGCAGCACTGATAGTGGCAAGCGCGAGGGGCAGGAAATTTGCCGACGGGCCGCCCCTAGGCAAATTCGCCCCCTCGGGGGCCAGCGCAGCACGCGAAGCGGCAAGCGTGGGGGCCATGTTCGCCACATGCTGATAGAGCAATCGCGCTTGCCCAATCAGGTCCACGCTGATATTCGCCAGGGCGATGTCTTCTTCAAGTACCGGGCCGTGGCCGCACCACTCGGCGTTGCGCTGGCCCAGCACCAGAGCGTTGTCGGCCAGGTGCAACAGGTACTCGATGTGCGCATGGCTTACCGCGGCTACTGCTTCCTCTTTTACCTTCGCCATCACATGTGGCCCACTTCGTCAGGGATTTGATAGAACGTGGGGTGGCGGTAGATCTTGTCGCCCGCCGGGTCGAAGAATGCGGCCTTGTCTTCGGGCGCGCTGGCGGTGATGGCGG
>JANPAZ010000620.1:0-1651 GCA_031430225.1 Rhodoferax sp.
CCAGCTCAAACAGCCGCTCTTTGCTGACGGCATGGCCCGGACGGGCCAGCAAGGCCTTCAGCAAAGCCAGCTCGCGCGGGGTGACATCCAGCACCTGGCCCTGGTGGTAAATTGCGCCGCTATCTTTATCATAGCTAATACTGCTTGTATCACGTTGGCTAACACCCGATTCGGCATAGATATCGGTGCGCCTGCGGTGCAAGGCGCGAACGCGGGCCTCCAGCTCGTCCAGGTCGAACGGCTTGGGCAGGTAGTCGTCTGCCCCGGCGTTCAGGCCGAGCACGCGGTCACCCACAGTACCGCGGGCGGTCAGTATCAACACCGGGGTGGTCAGGCCGTCCTCGCGGGCCTGCTCCAGCACCAGCAGGCCATCGCGGCCGGGCAGGGTCAGGTCCAGCAGGACCACGTCGGGCTGGCTGTCTTTCCAGCGGGCCAGCGCCGCGCGGCCGTCCGTACACACCTCCACCACCCAGCCCAGGCTTGTCAGTGCACGCAGCAGTGAGGTGTGCAATGCGGGGTCGTCCTCGACCAGAAGCAGTTTCATGGCATGACCATAGCACGGCGAATGGCAGTTCCTTCGGCCTCGGAGAGCCTAATCAGGGGTTTCCCCTAGGGTTCAGGGACAGCCATTTGACAGCTAAAGACCGCATCATCACAGGGTTGAATAACCTCAGGAGACATTCATGCGTCGCGATACCTTTATCAAATCCATGGCGGCCCTGGCTGCCACCGGTGCCTTGCCCCTGTCGGCCCTGGCTGCTACCAACGTGAAGATGATGATCCCCGCCAACCCGGGCGGCGGTTGGGACACCACAGGCCGCGCGTTGGGCAAGGCCATGCAGGATGCCAAGGTTGCCGATACCGTGACCTACGAAAACAAAGGTGGTGCTGCCGGTGCGCTGGGCTTGGCCCAGTTCGTCAACGGTAGCAAAGGCGATGCCAACGCCATGATGGTGATGGGGGCTGTCATGCTGGGCGGCATCATTACCGGCAAGCCACCGGTGTCCCTGAGTGCCGCCACGCCACTCGCACGCCTGACCAGCGAGTACAACGTGTTTGTCTTGCCTGCCAACTCGCCTTTCAAGACCATGAAAGACGTGGTGGAGCAGCTTAAAAAAGACCCCGGCAGCGTGAAGTGGGGCGGCGGTTCACGCGGCTCTACAGAGCACATTGCCGCCGCCATGATTGCCCGCGAAGTGGGGGTCGACCCCGCCAAGATCAATTACGTGGCATTCCGTGGGGGCGGTGAGGCGACGGCGGCTATTTTGGGTGGCAACGTGACCATTGGCGGCAGCGGCTACAGCGAGTTTTCCGAGTACATCGCCAGCGGCAAGATGCGTGCCTTGGCCGTGACCTCGGGCGCGCGCCTCAAGGGTGTCAGCGTGCCCACGTTGAAAGAGCAGGGCATCAATGTTGAAATTGGCAACTGGCGCGGTGTGTACGGTGCTCCCGGCATCACGCCAGACCAGCGCAAGGCGCTGATTGAAATTCTGGCCAAGGCCGTGAAGTCCAAAGCCTGGGCTGAAGCGCTGGAAAAAAACAACTGGACGGCCGCTTTGCTGACCGGTGCTGATTTTGAAAAGTTCGTGGATGACGATTTCGCCTCACTTCGCGCCACCATGGTGAAGTCCGGCATGGTTTAAGCCTGCGG
>JANPAZ010000621.1:0-3634 GCA_031430225.1 Rhodoferax sp.
CCGGGATAGACGTTGATGTCGCCCACGGCGAAAATGCCGGGCACACTGGTGGAGAATTTTTCGGTATCGACCTTGAGTTGCTTGCGCTCAATGTCCAGGCCCCATTCGGCAATGGGCCCGAGCTTGGGCGACAGGCCAAAAAACACCAGCAACATGTCAAGCGGCACGACGCGGGTAATGCCATCAGCACCGGTGACTTTCAGGCCACTGAGTTTGCTGTCGTGTTCTTCGAAACCGGTGGCCTGGCCAATGATGAACTGCATCTCATAGGCGTCGCACAAGGCCTTCATCTTGGCGATACTGGCAGGCGCGGCCTGAAAGCCGTCACGCCGATGGATCAGGATCACGCTTTCCGCTTTATGGGGGCTATCTTTCACGAAGTCCAGCGCCCAGTCCAGAGCAGAATCACCACCGCCCAGAATCACGAGGTTCTTTCCGGCAAATTCGCTGCGGTCCTTGACGCGGTAAAAAAGCTGGGTGCCATCGAATTTGTCCAGGCCGTCCACCTTGAGGGTGCGCGGCTGAAACGCGCCCACGCCCGCCGCTATGAAGATGGTGCGCGCTAGAAACTGCGTGCCCTTGGAGGTTTCTACAAAAAACCGGTCGTCGGTCTGCTTTTCGACCTTGGTAACTTCCTGGCCAAAATGGAAAATAGCGCCAAACGGCTCGATCTGCTTGAGCAAGTTGTCAGTGAGCTCTTGCCCCGTACAAACCGGTACCGCCGGGATGTCGTAAATGGGTTTGTCAGGGTAAAGCTCCACGCATTGCCCGCCAGGATAGTCCAGAGAGTCAATCACGTGCGCCTTGATCTCCAGCAGACCCAGTTCAAAGACCTGGAACAGGCCCACGGGCCCGGCACCGATGATGACGGCATCGGTCTCCACGAGAGTCGTCATGGCGCCTAGCGCTCCAGCAAATGCAGCTTGCCCGTCTTGTCTTTCCAGTCGTCGGCATCTGCCGGTGGTGTTTTGCGCTTGGTGATACTCTTCCATCCGGAGAGCTTGGCCAGCTCGGCATTGAGCTTGGTCATGTGCTGCTGGTCCGCTGGCACATCTTCTTCGGCGTAAATGGCATTGACCGGGCACTCGGGGATGCACACGGCGCAATCAATGCATTCATCGGGATCAATGGTCAAAAAATTGGGGCCTTCGCGAAAGCAGTCCACTGGGCAAACGTCCACGCAATCGGTGTATTTGCATTTGATGCAGGCTTCGGTGACGGTGTGGGTCATTTTGTAATTCGCGACAGGGAGGTGGAAACCCTCGATTTTATTGGGTTTCCAATACGAGATCTGGGGGGTCACCCCAAAACCCTGAAGTTGCTTGATTCAGGTCAGTTCAAAAGTACTGCACCGGCCGTTTTGTGCGAAGCCGTGTCGACCAAAACCATGGCACCCAGCACCCGCGACTGGCTGTAGGGCAGAGCGGCCACTGGCTCCTGCAGGCTTAGCTCCACGTGGCCTATGGCATTGGGGTCCAGTTGGCTCGCGTCTTCTTCAGCAAGCGTGTTGACGTTGAGCTTGTGCACGATACGCTTGACCTTGGCCTTGATCCAGCGGTGCCCGTGCAGCGCCCAGTACACGCGGCCCGCCACCAGGGGCTCGTCGTCCATCCAGGCGACCGTGGTTTTGAGTTCCCGCGACATCATGAAGGGCATATCGAGCGGTGCCGGGCCGGTCCAAGGCGCGAGGGCGCCCTCGGGGGGCAGTGCAGAGGCAGTAGCGACAAGCACGGGGGCTACATTCGACAGAATCCAGTCGCCACGAGACACATCCACTTCGCGATCCAGCACGATACCGGCACTGTGGCCGGCCAACACGGCACCCGGCACGCGCACATGGTTCAGCACCTGCGCCACCGTGGCAGTCTGGCCACTGGGCATGATGGATATCTGCTGACCAACCTGTACGCCGCCCGTGGCGACGCGACCCCAGAACACGCGCCGACCCTGGGATGTATCGCTGCTGGACGAAAACTTCTCAACCCACTGCACCGGAAAAGAAAACGGTGCTGTGGTCTCTGACCGGGTGGTGGGTAAGTGCTCCAGAATCTGCAACAGACTGGGGCCCTTGTAACCACACCAGCCCTCAAACTGGGCCGCCAGGCCCTCACCACAGCGGTCCACCACGTTCCAGCCCTTGAGAGCCGACACAGGAACAATCGCCTGCACTGGAATTTGCGCCGCCTGGGCAAAGCGGTTCAAAGCGGTACTGATGTTTTTATAAGCCAGCTTGGAGTCAGCCACGGCATCCAGCTTGTTCACGGCGAACACCATGCTGGGCACACGCAGTAGATTAGCCAGCAAGCTATGGCGGCGGGTTTGCACCAGCAACTCGAGTTGGGGGTTGGTCCAGTCGAGCTTCGTGGCATCAACCAGAACGACCGCAGCGTCGGCACTGCTGGCGGCAGTGACCATGTTGCGTGTGTACTGCTCATGCCCTGGCGCGTCGCCAATGATGAACTTGCGGGCCTCGGTGTTGAAGTAGCGGTATGCCACGTCAATGGTGATGCCCTGCTCACGCTCGGCAGACAGCCCGTCCGTCAGCAATGCCAGATCTGTCTCGCCCTGACGCTGCACGCCGGCCAGGTGGTCTTGCAGGACAGCCTTGCTGTCGACAAGGAGGCGCCCAATCAGTGTGCTCTTGCCATCGTCCACCGAGCCGCAAGTAATGAACTTGAGCGCGGAACGAAGGTCATTTTGGCTATTTTGGCCTGTAGCCCCCGTCGAATAAACGTAATCAGCTATAGAAATAGTAGCAGTAGTCATATTAAAAGTACCCATCTTTCTTGCGCTTCTCCATGGATGCATCGGAAGTTTTGTCGTCCATGCGCGTGGCACCCCGCTCACTCACGTCGGCTGCCAGTGTCTCAATCACGATCTCGGCGGCTGTGCCGGCCAAGCTCGCCACCGGGCAGGTACAAGTGATATCACCCACAGTGCGAAAACGCACGTCGCGCGATTCGGCCTGCTCGCCATCTCGCAGCGGTGTGAGCTCGGTCACGGGCACCAGCAGGCCCTTGCGTTCCACCACCTCGCGCTTATGCGAGTAATACAACGACGGCAGGGCGATTTTTTCGCGCTCGATGTATTGCCACACGTCCAGTTCGGTCCAGTTGCTGATGGGGAACACGCGGAAATGCTCACCCTGCTGCAGCTTGGTATTGAAGAGGGTCCACAGCTCGGGGCGCTGTGCCTTGGGTTGCCACTGGCCAAAGCTGTCGCGGTGAGAAAAGATGCGTTCTTTGGCGCGCGCTTTCTCTTCATCGCGGCGTGCACCGCCGATAAGTGCATCAAAGCGAAATTCCTCAATGGCTTCCAGCAGAGTGACTGACTGGTGCACGTTACGGCTTTCACCCGGATGCGCCAGACGCACCGTGCCGCGTTTCATCGACTCCTCGACATTGCGCACGATCAACTCGGCACCTAACTCTTGGGCACGCGAATCGCGGAAGTCGGTGACCTCATGGAAGTTGTGGCCGGTGTCGATCATTAAAAGCGGATAAGGGATTCGCCCCACGCCGAAGGCTTTTTCGGCGCATTTCAGCATCACCAGCGAGTCTTTTCCACCAGAAAACAGCAGAGTGGGGCGCTCAAATGCAGCAGCCACTTCACGCAGGATAAAGATGGTTTCTTC
>JANPAZ010000622.1:0-3247 GCA_031430225.1 Rhodoferax sp.
GCCAATTGGCATTGGCCCGGCCCGACGTGAAAATTGTGGGCGATGAGCTGCACCCCATGATGCGGGTGAAAGACTTTGCCCCCTACGCGGCCAAGATCCAGGCCAGCGGGGCCGACGCTGTGATGACGGGCAACTTCAGCACCGACCTCACGCTCCTGGTGAAGGCAGCAAAAGAGGCTGGTTTTGCCGGCAAGTTTTACACTTTCTATGGCAACGCACTGGGTGCGCCCGCAGCCATGGGTGACGCGGGCATTGGCAAAGTGATTGCGGTGGCCGACTGGCTGCCCAACGTTCAAACACCTCAGAGCGAAGCCTTCTACCAATCGTTTCGCGCCCGTTTCCCCAACCCGGCGGATGACTATGTGCACCTGCGCCTGCATTTGATGGTGGCGGCGTTGGCGCAGGCCATTGAAAAAGTAGTTGATCGAGCCCCCGCTGTATCTCAGGCATCAATGCCATCTGCTATGAATATAGGAGCTATCGCCGAACAATTGGAGAAGGCCAACGTCTCATTTGCATCGCAAACCGCGGTCATGCGTGCGACTGATCATCAGGTCCAGCAACCGTTGGTGGTAGGGGTGATGGACAAGGCGGGTACCCCAGGTGTGAAGTTTGACGTGGAGGGCTCGGGCTACGGCTTTCGGGTCATCAAGACACTGGCGGCCCAACGCGCCGAGCAGCCCACCACCTGCGTCATGCAGCGTCCCGCGCGGTAGGTGCGTACAGTAGAGTCAAGGTGATCCAACCCAACCCAACCGAACCCAACATGAGTCATCAAATGCGAAGCGTCATTGAGAACCTTGAAGAATCCAAAATTCGTGAAGTTGCCAATGCTGGCATGGGTCGCACTGATGTGCTGGCCTTCTGGTTTGGTGAAAGCGATGAGGTCACGCCTGACTTCATTCGTGACGCGGCAGTCAAGTCCCTGCACAGCGGAGAGACGTTTTACTCACACAACCTGGGCCTGCCCGAGTTGCGCGCCGCCATCGCCTCCTACATGAGCGAGCGCCACGCCAAGGTGGACGCCAACCGTCTGGCCGTCACCAGTGGCGGCGTGAATGCGCTGATGCTGGCCGTGCAGGCCCTGGTCGATGCGGGTGACGAGGTGGTCGCTGTCACCCCGGTGTGGCCCAACCTCACGGCGCAGGCTGTCATCATGGGCGCGCGTCTGCGTTGTGTAGCGCTCAAGCCCAATCAGGGCGCGTGGACGCTGGACATGGCGGAGCTGCTGGGCGCCATCACCCCGGTCACCAAACTGCTCATCATCAATGCCCCGAACAACCCCACCGGCTGGACGCTGACCCGCGCGGAGCAGCAAACCATTGCCGACCACTGTCGCAAAACCGGTACCTGGATACTGGCCGACGAGGTTTACGAGCGGCTGTATTACGAACCCACGACAAATGCATGTGCACCCAGCTTTCTGGATGTGACCCAGCCAGATGACCGCCTGGTGGTGGTGCACAGCTTTTCCAAAAGTTTTTTAATGACTGGCTGGCGTTTGGGCTGGCTGGTGATGCCACCTGCCATGACGCACCACATGGGCAAGCTGCTGGAATTCAACACCTCCTGTTCACCGGTGTTTGTGCAGCGGGCCGGAGTGCTGGCGCTACAGCGCACAGATGACATCACCCCGCAGGTGGTGGCACACCTGAAGCTGTGCCGCGATACCCTGTTGCCGCTGTTGCAGGCCGTGCCGGGCATTCACGTCATGCCAGCCAAAGGGGGCATGTACGCGTTTTTCAAGCTTGACGGGTATGACGACTCGCTGGTCACGGCCAAACGCCTGGTGGTCGAAGCCGGTCTGGGACTGGCACCCGGCAACGCGTTCGGGCCTGAAGCCCAGGGCTGGCTACGTTGGTGCTTTGCGTCCAAAGATCCGCAGCGACTGGTGCACGGCGTAGAGCGCCTGAAGACCTGGCTGGCCGCACAGTAAACGTGGGATCCCGGGGGGCGGGTTATAATCCCATGGTTTTGCATTTCGCAAGACGCACGCTTAGGGCAGTTCCAGCCTTGAGCGCAAGTTCATGAAACACTGGGTCACGCGCATGCGCTTAGCCCGATATTTAGGAAATTGAAATGATCGCATCCAGCATCAAAGCCGCTGTCGTCAAAGACAACGCACGCAAAGCCGGTGACACCGGTAGTCCGGAAGTGCAAGTTGCACTTCTGACGGCCCGTATCAACGAGCTGACCCCCCACTTCAAGACCCACGCCAAAGACCACCACGGTCGCCGTGGTCTGCTTCGCATGGTGAGCCGCCGCCGCAAGCTGCTGGACTACCTGAATTCCAAAGACCACGACCGTTACACCGCACTGATCGCCAAACTGGGCCTGCGCAAGTAAGTGTCCGATTCGCGTTTTTAATGACCGGCGCCTGAGTTAGCAAGCTAGCTCAGGCGTTTTTCACTTCGGAACTGTCTAAAACGGAGCGAAGCTGTGTCATTCCATAAAGATTCCGGCGAATTTTTAGGGAATGGCATCGTGTTCTGTGAAGCTGATTCCCTGGCTCGGGCGAGGTGGCCAACACCCCGCCAACATCGTTAGAACTTATTCCCAAATTGATCAGGAGAACACCATGAGCATTTTCAATAAAGTGACAAAAACCTTCCAGTGGGGCCAGCACAAGGTCACCATGGAAACCGGCGAGATCGCACGTCAGTCCACCGGCGCCGTGCTGCTGGACATGGAAGGCACCGTGGTACTGGCGACCGTGGTTGCCAAAACCGAAGGCAAGGCCGGGCAAGATTTCTTCCCTTTGACGGTTGACTACCTTGAAAAGACCTACGCCGCGGGCAAGATCCCAGGCAGCTTCTTCAAGCGCGAAGGCCGCCCCAGCGAGTTTGAGACGCTGACCAGCCGCCTGATCGATCGCCCTATTCGTCCTCTGTTCCCCGAAGGCTTCTTCAATGAAGTGCACGTTGTGGTTCACACCGTGTCGCTCAACCCGGAAGTGGATGCCGACATTGCCGCGCTGATCGCAGTGAGCGCGGCCCTGTCGGTGAGCGGCATTCCGTTCAGCGGCCCCATCGGCGCGGCCCGCGTGGGCTATGTCAATGGCCAGTACGTGCTGAACCCAGGTCAGACCCAGCGCAAAGACTCCATCATGGACCTCGTGGTGGCAGGCACTGAAGCCGCCGTGCTGATGGTCGAGTCCGAAGCCCAGCAACTGTCCGAAGAGATCATGCTTGGCGCCGTGGTGTTTGGCCACGAGCAGGGCGCGATTGCCATCAACGCCATTCATGAT
>JANPAZ010000623.1:0-4569 GCA_031430225.1 Rhodoferax sp.
CCGATCCAGGCACAGGC
The DNA here is from genome assembly GCA_031430225.1 of Rhodoferax sp. GTDB lineage: Bacteria > Pseudomonadota > Gammaproteobacteria > Burkholderiales > Burkholderiaceae_C > JANYCG01. The sequence goes on from JANPAZ010000623.1 coordinate 18, forward strand.
GTACCAGGCCAGTAATGCCTCGGGGCAGTTGTCCAGGTGAATCAGCACGCGGTCACCGGCGCGCACACCGCGCTGCAGCAAGCCCCCTGCTATGCGGCCCATGCGCTGGTGAAACTGGCCATAGGTCCAGGTTTGTACTGCGCCGGTGAACGGCACCCACACCATGAAAGGGTGATCGCACCGGGTGCGGGCGCGCTCCTCGACCAGCCAGGCCACGTCCAGCCCGACAAAGGGATGCAAATCGGTACTGGTGAGGATGTGGCTCATGACTCAGGCGCTTTTAAAAACGAATCAAACGGCTTGCCCAGTTTGAACACGCCGCTGACGCGCGCCACGTTCACGCCATCGGCCGTGACCAGCCCTTGCATAAAGACCATGGTGCGCGTGACCTTGAGCACCTGGGCTTCGCCCTGCACCCAGGCCCCCAGTGGCGCGGGGCCAAGGTAGTCCACGTGAAGACTGATGGTTGGCAAAAACCGCATGCCGACTTCTTTGGACACCCGATGCGCGGTGATGGGGCACAGCATGTCGCAAAAGGTCGCCATCATGCCGCCGTGGCAAATCTTCATGGGGTTGGTGTGGCGCATCTCCACCCTGAAGCCCATCTGCAGACCCGTGTCGGTGCGCCGCGTATAAAGTGGGCCATTGACGCCGATGAACCCGTCGCCCATGTGGCGCGCCTTGAAGCCTTCGGGAATATCCAGAGAAAGATCCTGCGTTGTGGTTTGCGCTGTGGTTTGCGGCATAGCTGGCGCGTCAGTGTGGGTGGCGGATGCCTGAGCCTCGGTCATTGTTCTTTTCCAGTGATTGGGGGTGAGGGCATTGTGAGCCAGCGCGCCGCGCGGCTCAGTACAGCAGGTGACAAGCCGGGCTCGCCCACTGCCTTATGCTGGGCAGCCTATTGAAACTCGAGTCGTGAACAACACATATCGACCGGCCAAACTTGACACGCCAAACAGGAAACAGCGCCCCATGACCACTGCAACCCTTCCCGCTTTCGAGACCATCCGCTTTGCCCAGACCGGCAACGTAGCCACCATCACGCTGAACCGGCCCGCGCGGCTCAATGCCGCACCGCCCCTGATGTTTGAAGAGATACACGATGTGCTCAACCGGTTGCCCGGCTTGGGCGCACGCGCACTGCTGATCACCGGCGAGGGCCGCGCTTTTTGCAGCGGGGCCGACCTGCAGGCCAACGCCGCAGCACCCGCCGAGACCACCTCGCGCGGCGCACGGACCTATAAAGTTTTGACTGAAAGCTACAGCCCGGCAATGCTGGCTTTATCCCGCCTGGAAATGCCGGTGGTCACCGCCGTCAATGGCGCGGCGGCAGGCATTGGCTGCTCGCTGGGGCTGGCGGGCGACTTTACGCTGGCTGCACGGTCAGCCTATTTTCTGCAGGCGTTTGTCAATATCGGCCTGGTGCCCGACGGGGGATCGAGCTGGATGCTGACCCGTCTGGTCGGCAAGGCACGCGCCACCGAGATGATGATGCTGGGCGAGCGCATCAGCGCCGAAAAAGCCGAGCAATGGGGCCTGATCTACCGGGCCGTGGACGATGCCGATTTACAGGCCCAGGCCTTTGCACTGGCCCAGCGGCTGGCCAACGGCCCTACTCTGGCTTTGGGCCTGATGCGCAAAGGCATTGCCGTGGCGATGGAGCAGACCTATGAGGCTGCGCTGAACACAGAGGCAGAGCACCAGAGCATGGCTGCCAACAGCGCCGATGCGCGCGAGGGCGGGCTGTCGTTTCTGGAGCGCCGCAAAGCGGTTTTCACCGGGACTTAGGGGTCAAATAGGGCAGTGGCCCACGTAGAACGTTCATAGTTAGCTATGTTTTGCATAGCAACTCAACACCACAATCGAGCAGATAGCGACCCAGCAAAAGACGGCATACGGTCAGCTTTCTTCCTCGACCCAAACCCGCTCAGCCTCGCCAAGGTCATTGAAGTCTCCGTCTTCGACCGTCTCGATCGCCACTTCGTCACCCTTCTCCCATGCGATGGCTGCCTGCGTCGGTGAACCCAGGATTTCAGGGCGCTCAGGCAGGCTGCCACGCCCAAGCAAGTCGCCCACGATGGCCTCACGCACAAACGCAGACAGGCTGACCCCCGCATGCTTGGCTAGTATTTCCAAATCGTCTTTCAGCTGTTGGCTGATCCAAACCTTGAATGCAATCGTGTTCTTGCCCAACTGCGGCACTTTGTAGACCCACCGACCGGCCCCACGATCAACCGCGCTGCGGCTGAAACGGATGGCGTTCCGCTCTTGCCGGATTTTTTGGGCTAAATGTGCCACACGTCCATAGACGTACACAAACAGCCGATCGCGAACCCAGTTTGACTGACTCACGCCCTCATAGTCGGCGACCCACTTTAAGGTGCTCGATTGAAAGTCTGGATGAGGTCAGAAAGTGGGTGCGCAATGTGCCGCAGGACCGGGTGAATTCATTCTGGCTGCCCACATCCAGCGACTACTACTACCCTGACTTTGTTTGCGAACTCAAAGATGATCGCATGCTGGTCGTTGAATACAAGGGTGGCCAGCTTCTGGGCGGCATTGATTCGGAAGAAAAGGCCCGAATCGGCGAACGATGGGCCGCCACCAGCAGGAATCGGCGCTGCATCTTTGTGCAGGTTAGCAAGGCGGACCCACTAAAAAGAAGCCTTGAGAAGCAGCTGAAAGACGCGATTCAAGGCCAAATCAGGCTGTAGCCCCTGTGATAAGGGCGTGGTTAGCTCTTCATTTGATAGCATTTTCGTGTCTTTAAAGCTCGTCGAGAGGTTCGATCCCGGAATCTGACTCCAACTTCCCAGATTATTCGATATTGCATACAATATCAACATGATTGTGATTGACACCAACGTCTTGGTTTCGGCACTCCGGTCCCGCACGGGGTGGTCCCGGAAGATGCTGACTCAAGTACTGCGATCAGAGTTGACTGCAGGCGTGTCTGTGCCTTTGTTTATAGAGTACGAAGCTGTTTTGCAAAGGCCCGAGCAGCGCAGTGCGTTTGGATTGACCAGTGCTGAGGTTGATGAATTTCTTTCTGGTTTGGCAGGTGTGTTGCACCCAATAGACATCTCGTTTTTATGGCGCCCCCAGTTGAAAGATCCAGGCGACGAGATGGTGCTGGAAGCGGCCGTGAACGGCAGTTGTAGCCATATCGTCACCTGGAACGTGCGGGATTTTGCACAAGCTTTGCCCCGTTTTCACTTGCAATGCGTCACACCCGCCGATTACTATTCAGCAACACCGCAGCCATAACTGCAACAGGAGTTCACCATGCAAACCAATAACTTTGCCCTGCGACTACCCCACTCCATTTACGACGCGGTGCGTCAGGCCGCGGCAGACGATGGCGTGGCCATCAACCAATATATTAATGTGGCGGTAGCCGAGAAGCTGGCCTGCCGCAGAACAGCACAGCAGTTTCTGGACGCGCGTGCGCAAGGGGGCTCTGCAGAACGTGCACTGAACATACTGGCCAAAGCGGGCTCGGATGTCGCAGAGGTGTAGCCAGGGCTTCCCGTTCAGGTAGGCAAGCAAATCAGGGCGGCATCAGCCGGATGAGTTGCCCTGACGCGCTGTCGGTCAGCACATACAGCAGCCCATCCGGCCCCTGGCGCACATCGCGGATGCGCCCACCCACGGATTCAAGTAATTTGTGTTCACGCACCACCCGGCCCTTGAAAGGCTCGGAGAGTTCAATGCGGTTCAGGTAGCCAAACTTGAGCGAGCCAACAAACAGGTTGCCAGTCCACTCCCGGCCATACCGGGCACTGGTCAGAAATGCCATGCCCGACGGTGCGATGGACGGCACCCAGTAATGCAGTGGCTGCTCCATGCCATCCTTCTTCGTCATGCCATCTCCGATCTTGCCGCCCCCATAGTTCTCGCCAAAGGTGATAACAGGCCAGCCGTAGTTCAGGCCCGGGCGCGGCAGGTTGATTTCATCGCCGCCCTGTGGGCCGTGCTCATTCATCCACAAAGTGCCATCAGGTGCCAGCGTAGCGCCTTGCGGGTTGCGGTGCCCGTAGCTCCAGATCTCGGGCAAGGCACCGGTGCGGGCCACAAACGGGTTGTCAGCAGGCACCGTGCCATCTTTGCGAATGCGCACAATTTTGCCGTGGTGGTTGTCGAGCTTTTGGGCATCGTCTTTGCGCTGGTAGCGCTCGCCCAGGGCCAAAAATAAGAGTCCATCGGGTTTGCCGTTCAGACCAGGCGCGCGGCTTTCAACGATGCGGCAGCCAAAGTGCAGGCTGCTGGCCACCTTGGGTTTTTGGCTGAAGATGATCTTGAGGTCGTCCAGCCGCGTGCGGTCAGAAGACAGTTGAGCGCGGGCAAGTGCCGTGCTGTTACCGCCATGGCCCGCCTCGGAAAAACAGAAGTACAAGGTGCGATTGCTGGCAAAGTCTGCATCCAGCACCACATCCAGCAAGCCGCCCTGCCCGCCCGAAGCCACAGCGGGAACACCGGCCAGCGGTTCACCCAGCTTGCCATTGGACTCGATCACACGCATGCGGCCGGGGCGCTCGGTCACCAGAAAACG
>JANPAZ010000624.1:0-4037 GCA_031430225.1 Rhodoferax sp.
AACAATATCGCGGATTTGGGTCTTCATGCCGATGGCTGCAATGGCCATCACCAGGAACCAGCGCGAGGCATCGTTGCCCCAACCTGTGACCATCGTCGGCAGCATCCCCGTGCTGTTGACCAGCACCAGAATCAAAAAGCCTACAGCAAAGCCCGGCAGCAGCGGCGGGCGTACGCCGGTGGCCTGTTCGCCCCGGCGGCGCGCCAGCCATGACGCCACCAGAATCACGGGCAGCAACATGCCCACCCGCATCAGCTTCACCACGGTGGCCACATCACCGGTGGCGGGCGACATGGCGTAGCCTGCGCCCACTACCTGCGCGACATCATGGATGGTGGCACCCAAAAAAATGCCCGCTGCGGTGGGGCTCAAATTCAGCCAGCGTGCCACCATGGGGTACGCAATCATGGCCAGGGTAGACAGCACACTGACGCAGATCACGGTGAACAGCGTGGCTCGCTCACGCAGCGGATGTGCGGGCAACGCGGCCGAGATGGCCATGGCGGCAGAAGCACCACAAATGCCCACGGAGCCGGCTGATAAAAAGCCGAAGTATGGGTTGAAGCCCATCAGGCGTGCCATGACGATTCCCATGCCAATGGTCAAAGTCACCGAGCACACCACCAACAACACAGGTTCCCAGCCCAGTGACGCCATTTGACCCACGGTGATGCGCAAACCCAGCAACGCCACCCCGATGCGAAGCACCAGGCGTGCAGCCAACTCGATGCCCGCCTTGCACGGCCCTTCCTGTGAAAGAAAGTTCATCACCATGCCCAGCAGCAGGGCAAACAGCATCACCGGCGCGCCATAGTGCTGGCCCAGAAAGCTGGCAGCAATGGCAACCACCAGGGCGGCCAGCAGGCCGGGGTACAGCGCGTGAAATTTCAGGCGCAAGTCGCCCTGCCAGGTGGCATTCATGATGAGCTGGGGCGCGGGTAAAGATGTGCGTCAGGGCATCAAGACGGTAGCGCCCACGGTCTTGCGCGACTCCAGCGCACGGTGCGCATCAGCGGCTTCGTCGAGCCTGAAGGTTTGCGATGCCTCGCTCTTGATTTCGCCCGCCAGCACCATGTCAAACACCTCGTCAGCCATGGCCAGCATGTGGGCGCGCGGCATGATGTAGTGCATCATGGCCGGGCGTGTGACCCACAGCGACCCCTTGGCTGCCAGTTGCATGGTGTCGATGATGACCGGGCCTGACGACGTGCCATTGCTCACCAGCGTGCCGCGGGGTTGCAGGCAACTCAGCGATGCCTCCAGCGTGTCCTTGCCCACCGAGTCATAAACCACCGGCACGCCTTTGCCACCGGTAATCTCTTTCACACGATCCACAATGTTTTCGCGCGAGGTCACGATGGTGTGCGTGCAGCCGTTGGCTTTGGCTACAGCGGCCTTCTCGTCCGTGCTCACCGTGCCAATCATGGTCACACCCATGGCTCGCGCCCACTGGCATGCGATCAGACCCACACCGCCCGCTGCCGCGTGGTACAGAATGGTTTCACCGCCCTTGAGCGCAAACACCTGGCGAAACAGGTACTGCGCCGTCATGCCCTTCATCATGATCGTAGCGGCTGTACTGTCAGATACCCCATCTGGCAGCTTGATCAGCACTGCAGCTGGCATCACCCGTACATCCGAATAGGCGCCTTGCGGTCCGATGAGGTAGCCCACGCGGTCTCCCACGGCAATGTCAGTCACATCAGGGCCAGTGGCTTCCACCACGCCAACGGCGTCTGAGCCCATGCCGCTGGGCAACGCTGCCGGGTAGCGACCGGTGCGAAAGTAGATGTCGATGAAGTTCACCGCAATGCCGGTGTGCCGCACGCGGGCCTGTCCGGGGCCGGGCTCGCCCACTTCCACGGTTTCGAGCCTGAGGACTTCGGGGCCGCCGATTTCGTAAAAACGTATTGCTTTGGCCATGACGTTATGCAACCTTGCGCAGGTAACCCTGCTGACGGCCCACGGCATTGGGTGCGAAGCCATTTTTGGCCAGCGACTCTTCGACCGTGTCGTAGAAAACGCCGATTTTGCAGATCTCGCGGGCTTGCTTGCCATTGGCAATCTCCCGACCGAATTCACGCGACATGCGTACCAATTGTTCAACCTGTTTGACGGTACCCATCTTGGACTTGCGGTCTTGCGCCCAGAGGTTGTCTTCAATGCCCGTGCGCACATGCAGACCCAAAGCGATACCCATCATGTTGACGGGCAACACATTGCGCATCGAGCTTTCGACGGTGAGCATCGCACCATCGGGCACAGCCCGTACAAAATTGGCCAGGTTGTGCACGCTGGGTACATCCATGCCGCCACCAATAGCCACCCAGTTCATCACCAGCGGGCCCTTGTAGATGCCGCGGCGCATCAACCGCTCCACCGACTCAAAGCTGTTGATGTTGTAGCACTGGAAAGCGCTCTGGATGCCCGCCGCATTCAAGCGGCGGATGTGCTCCTCGGCCCAGCCGGGTTGGGCTGGCACCGTCATCTCCTTGTAGGCGGTGTAAACAGCGGGGTCTTCCATCGATGTGCCTTTGATGTCGGCATCTTCCCAATGCTCAACCACGTTCATCTGCGAGGTATTGATGGTTACCGTCACCTGATCAGGTTTGGGGTCCAGCTCAGCCAGCATATGGCGCGTGTCGTCGCTCAACCACTTGGCAGCAGCGCCGTCAGTCTCAGGGGCAAATGAGATGGAGCCTCCGACCTGGATCACCATGTCAGGCACGGCCTTGCGCACACCGGCAATCAGCTCGTTGAATTTGGAAAGGCGCTTGCTGCCTTTGCCATCGAGCTCGCGCACATGCAAGTGCAACACGGTGGCACCCGCGTTGTAGCAGTCCACCGCCTTCTGGATCTGTTCGGCCATCGTCACCGGAATATCTTCGGGGAAATCCGATGGAATCCACGAGGGCGCGTAAGGCGCCGCCGTGATGACCAAAGGAGGCTGGTTTTCAGGATACAGGGAGCCGTCTAGATAATTCATTGTCGATCCTTGAAGGGGAGTCAAAGTGGTTGGGGGTCGATGTCAAAACGGCGCATCGCCCATGATGCCGGCACGTTCCATTTTTCGGTGGCAAGGCGGGTAGTCCATGACCGCGTAGTGTTGTGTGCAGCGGTTGTCCCAGATGGCGACCGTGTTGGGCTTCCAGCGCCAGCGCACCTGGTATTCGGGAATCATGGCCTGGCTGATCAGGTACTGCAAAAGGCCGCTGGTTCCTTGCGTGAAGTCTTGCCCCACGCGCACGTTGTCGGGCGTATGAAAGTTGGTGAAATGGGTGGTGAAGCCATTCACAAAAAGGATCTTTTCACCGGTCTCCGGGTGGGTGCGCACCACGGGGTGTTCAGCATCCGGGTACATGGCTTTCAGGGCCAGGCGTTTTTCAATGGGCATGGCGGCACCAAATGTGCACTCAATGCTGTGGCGTGCCCGCAGGCCAGCGATCTGGGTTTTGACATTGGCGGGCAGGTTTTCATAGGCCAGCGCCATATTGGCCCACATGGTGTCACCTCCCACCGGTGGGCACTCCACGCAGCGCAGCACGCAACCCATGGGCGGCTTTTCGCGCCAGGTGGCATCGGTGTGCCACGAGTTCTCGTAGCGGTCATTGGGTGCCTCGGGTGACTTGTAGATGCGCACCAGCCCGGGGTTCTCGGGGTCGCTGCCCGCCACCGGGTGGTCTTCAAGCTCGCCAAAGCGGCGCGCAAAGGCCACATGCTCGGCACGGCTCATGTGCTGGTCGCGCAGGAAGAGCACCTTGTGCTTCAGAAGCAGGGACTTGATCTCTGCGAACAGGGCATCGTCGCGCGATGCCTCACCAAGGTCAGCGCCGATGAGCTCTGCACCAATGGCGCAAGTCAGTGGTTCAACGCGGATGCGGGTGGCCGTGGGTGCGCTCATGCGTGTCTCCTTGCCCAATGGGTGAATTGCAATTGACGAATGACGTCTTACTGGTTCAACTGGATGTTGAAGGCTTTGACGATGGTCGCGTTGCGATCAAAATCGCTTTTCACGGACGCAACCAGTTGGGCTGAAG
>JANPAZ010000625.1:0-20483 GCA_031430225.1 Rhodoferax sp.
CAGCCTATGCGGCCGTTCCCTTTGAAGACACCCTGGCGCAACGCACGCTGGCCTGTACCGCCTGCCACGGCCAGCAGGGCCGCGCCGGGCCGGACGGCTACTACCCGCGCATTGCCGGCAAGCCGGCCGGCTACCTTTACAACCAGTTGTTGAACCTGCGCGACGGGAGACGCCATTACCCACTGATGACGGGCTTGCTGGACCCACTCTCTGACACCTACCTGCTGGAGATCGCACAGTATTTCTCGAAACTCGACGTGCCCTACCCTGCACCCGCCGCGACAACGGCGCAGCCCGCCGAATTGCAGCGCGGCCAGGCGCTGGCCACGCGCGGTGACGCCGCCAAAAAAATCCCAGCCTGTATGCAATGCCACGGCAAGGCGCTAACTGGCGTGGCACCCCACATTCCGGGGCTACTGGGCCTGCCACGCGACTACATCAACGCGCAATTGGGTGGCTGGCAAACCGGCCAGCGCGCCGCCCACGCGCCGGACTGCATGGCGCAAATTGCAAAGCAAATGAGCGCACAGGACGTGACTGCTGTCGCAGCGTGGCTGTCGTCGCAGCCGTTGCCCGCAGACACGCACCCGGCAACGTCATTGCCCATGGCACAAGCTGCTGATATCAAGATGAGTTGCGGCAGTGCCCCGGTTTTTGCCGCAAATTCTTCGGGTGCAACACCCTTCAAATCTCCCACTTCAGCGGCTGTGCCCACACCCTCAGCCCCACCTGGCCGGCTGACCGCACCCGTCCCAGCGGTTCCCGCTGCGAACAGCGCCCAGGTCGCGCGTGGCGCCTACCTTGCGCGCGCAGGCAACTGCATGGGATGTCACACCGCCCGCGGTGGCGTGCCGTGGGCAGGAGGGCGTGGCATCGACACGCCTTTTGGCACCGTGTTTTCCAGCAATCTCACACCCGATGCGGCCACAGGGCTTGGTAACTGGTCGGCAGAAGACTTCTGGGGCGCGCTCCACCATGGCCGCTCCAAAGAGGGCCGCATGCTGTACCCCGCATTTCCGTATACCAATTACACCCAGGTCAGTCGCACCGACGCCGACGCGCTCTTTGCGTATCTGCGCAGCCTGCCCAAAACTGCGCAGGCCAATCGAAACCATGCGCTACGCTGGCCCTACAGCACCCAAGCCGCGCTGTATGCCTGGCGCAGCCTTTATTTCACACCAGGCGCACCCACAGCCGTCTCGGGAAAATCGGCCTCATGGAACCGGGGTGCTTATCTGGTGCAGGGCCTGGGTCATTGCAGTGCCTGCCATACGACCCGCAATGCCTTGGGTGGCTCGGCGCAACAGTTGGACATGGCCGGTGGCCTGATTCCCATGCAAAACTGGTACGCGCCGTCGCTGTCGTCCGCCAGTGAAGCCAGCGTGGGGGGTTGGGACACGCCCCAAGTCGTCGCCCTGCTCAAGACCGGTATGTCCCAACGCGGCACCGTGCTTGGGCCGATGGCCGACGTCGTGCTGGGCAGCACGCAACACCTGACCGATGACGATCTGACGGCCATGGCGGTTTACCTGAAAGACTTGCCAGGTGCACGCAGCGCGTTAGTGTCTGGCCCGTCCGCTGCAGCCCCGGCGACACTATCACCACAATCAACTGTCACAACATCTGCAAGGGCATTGGACCGCGGTGCAAAGATTTATGAAAAGCACTGCGTCGATTGCCATGGCAGCACCGGCGCTGGCGTGCAGGGTGCCTATCCGCCGCTGGCCGGAAACCGTGCTGTAACCCTGCCGCAAGTCGCCAATCTGGTGCAGGTGGTGATGTACGGCGGCTTTGCGCCGGCCACGCAGGGGAATCCGCGCCCCTACGGTATGCCCCCGTATGTGTTGCAGCTGGGTGATGCCGACATCGCCGCCGTGCTCACCTACATACGAAGCGCCTGGGGGAACACGGCACCCGCCGTGACTGAACTGGACGTGAACCGTTTCAGAAGCGTAAAAAAGTAATCGACAGAGCAACAGCATCATCGCCCTGGCAAGCTTGAAACCGCCACGGGAGCGTAGATAATTGGCAAGCGTAGATTGGCAAGCGCAAATCGGAAAGCGTAGGGTATGCGCGTGCCACCATCCAGATCAAGGTACACGATGAAGTCCATGGCGTTCACAAAATCAGTAATGGCTGCAAGCCTGCTGGCGTTGCTGGCCGGTTGTGCAGGTCTGCCATCGGACGGGCCACAGCAAGACAAGACCTACCGCATCACGGTGATGCACACCAACGACCATCATGGCCGGTTCTGGAAAAATTCGGACGGCGAGTACGGCATGGCGGCGCGTAAAACGGTCATTGACGACATCCGCCGTGAGGTCCAGGCGGCAGGCGGCTACAGCCTGCTGCTGGATGGCGGCGATGTGAATACCGGCGTACCCGAATCTGACCTGCAAGACGCCGTGCCCGATTTCAAGGGCATGAACCTGCTGGGCTACGACGCCATGGCGGTCGGCAACCATGAGTTTGACAAGCCGCCCATGGTGTTGCGCATGCAGCGTGACCTGGCCAAATTTCCCATGTTGTCGGCCAACATCTACCTGGGCAGTGAACGCATGTTTGCGCCTTACAAAATTTTCAACCTGGGTGGCGTGCGGGTTGCGGTGATGGGCCTGACCACCGAAGACACGCGCAAGATGGCGCACCCGGACAACCTGAAAAATATTGAGTTTCGCGACGCCATCACTGAGGCCGCCAGACTGGTGCCTGAACTGCGCAGCCAGGCCGACGTGGTGATCGCCGCCACCCACATGGGCCATTATGAAAACGGTAACCATGGCACCCAGGCTGCCGGTGATGTCGAGATGGCCCGCGCAGTCAACGGCCTGAACCTGGTGGTGGGCGGCCACACGCAAAACCCGGCCTGCATGAAGGCTGAGAACGTGCTGGACCGTGCCTATGAGCCCGGTGCCGAATGCCGCCCTGATTTGCAAAATGGCACCTGGATTGTGCAGGCCCATGAATGGGGCAAATATGTCGGCCGGGCCGACTTTGAATTCCGCAATGGTCAATTCAAGTTGGTACGGTATGTGCTGATTCCCATTAACTTGAAAAAGACGGTGCGCACTGCCGACGGCAAGTCCAGCAAGACACCTTACACCAGTGAGATTGTTGAAAACAGGGAAATGCTGGCCATGCTGGCACCCTACCAGGAGTTCGGCCAGCAAAAACTGCTGGTTGAAGTGGGCAGTGCTGATGGCAAGTTTGACGGCGACCGCGACAGCGTGCGCGCCAAACCCACCGCCATGGGGGTGCTGATTGGGCGCTCCATGCTGGAAAAGACCGGCGCTGATTTTGCCGTGGTCAACGCGGGCGGCGTGCGCGACTCTATGCCTCCTGGAAAATTGACCTACAAGGATGTACTGAAGGTGCACCCGTTTGGCAACACCATCGTGACGGCAGATTTAAGCGGCACGGAAGTCCTGGACTACCTGGGTGCCGCCGCAAAAATGTCGGCAGGCTCTGGTGCGTTTCCCCAGTTTGCGGGAGTCAGTGTGGTGATTGAAAGCGGCGCGGTTAAAAGTGCCACCATCAAGGGACAACGCGTTGACCCTGCCAAAACCTACAAGCTCGCCATCAACAACTTCATTGCGGCGGGCGGCGATGGCTACCCCAAACTCACCGCCCACAAGAGTTTTGTCGATACCGGCTTTGTCGACGCTGATGTCTTGCGTGCTTATATCACCGCGCTCAGCCCACTGCGGGTGGCCGACTTCGCGCCGGGTGAATCCGTGATCCGCAGGTAAAGTCTGCAAAGCGAACTCAATCAACCCAACCCACCTGAACAGGTGTTTTACCCAGGAGAATGAAAATGGCAAAAGGTCAGCAAAACAACAAGATGGTCAAGAAACCCAAGAAGGACACGTCACCACCGAAGCCAGTGTCGCCCGATGCGGTTCGTCCAACGGTGACCACCGTTGTGCCAGTACGCGGCAAGCTTAAAAACAAATAGTCTGATTGCCAAACTGGTTTCCGGGCAGCATTCACGTTGGTCACCACTATCATGAACGCCTCAGGCGGACGCAAAAAGGGTCTGCCGAAAGCGCCGCTTCCAACTGGGCGTGGGTCAGACGGGTACGCCTTGCCCCAGATGGTCAAAGATCTGCGCAAATACCAGGCAGAACTTGAAATACAGAACAAGGCGCTGCGCTACAGCCAATTGGCCGCCGAGGGGGCGTCAGAGCGCTTCGTAGCGCTTTTCTCCAACGTCCCCCTGGCATTGATGGTGGTCGACGAACAGAGTCTGGTGCTGCAAAGCAACGCCATGGCACTGCGCCTGTTCCGTCCGCTGGAGACCGACCCGCCCCTGAACTTTCTGTTGCCGCTCGTGCGGGACGACTATCGCGAGCGGGTTGACGCTGCGTTCGCACAAGCCCGCTCGCAGGGGACAAGCGAGAGCACCGAGATTATTTTTTTGGCGGGTACCGCGGGCAGCTTCACGGGTGACCTTCACATTGCCCGGGTCGAGAACCCGCAAGATGAGCTGGCCCACTTTATCTGCGCCATCATCGACCAGGGCCCGCTGCTGGCCGAGCGGCAAGCCCTTCGCTTGAGCGCCGCTGAATTGCAGGACCGCAATGAAGAACTGCACCTGAGCGAAAACCGTCTGGCGGCCATTATCAATTCGTCGCTGGATGCCATCATCTGCGTTGATGCAGAGCGAACCATCTCTGTATTCAATCCGGCAGCGGCGGCGTTGTTTCAATGCCCGTCAGACCAGGCGCTGGGCAGTCAGCTTGAGCGCTTTCTGCCAAACGCCGTACGTACCCTGGCCTACACCCAGGTATCCACCCATGCGCAGCTGGGGGAGATGGAAGGCTGTACGGCGGGGGGTAAAGTGCTTGCGGTTGAAGTGAGCGTGTCGTGCGAGCGTCATGCCCAGGGCAACATCACCACGGTATTTGCACGGGATTTGACCGCACGCAAAAAAATCGAAACCCAGCGCAATGTGCTGGAAGGCCAACTGCGCGAGTCGCAGAAAATGCAGGCCATCGGTACGATGGCTGGCGGCATTGCACACGACTTCAACAATATTCTGGGCGCCATTCTGGGCAACGTCGATCTGGCACGGCAAGATGCGGGCATCGATTCGCCGGCCCTGATCAGCCTGACCGAGATTGAAAAAGCCGGTCGCCGAGCCCGTGACCTGGTGCGCCAGATTTTGACTTTCAGCCGCAACGAGTCACCCAAGCGCAACTCAATCCAGCTTGCTGCCGTCGTGCAGGAAACGGCCCGCCTATTGCGGGTCGGTCTGCCGCAGTCTGTGGAGTTGCGGGTCAAGATCGACCCCACCACGCCCCATGTGCTGGCCGACGAAACGCAGGTCGAGCAGGCGCTTCTCAACCTGTGTACCAATGCCATACAGGCCATCGGCTCAGAACGGGGTATCGTTAGTATCGAGCTGGGTAGCGGCCAGCCTGACGCCGGTGAAGTTGAGCGGCGGGAAAGTACCCGCGAGCAATATGTCACCCTGGCAGTCAGGGACACGGGCAGCGGCATCGACTCGGACACGTTGCAGCGGGTGTTTGAGCCTTTCTTCACGACCAAGCCGATGGGTCAAGGCACCGGGCTGGGCCTGGCCGTGGTCCATGGCGTTATGCGCTCGCATCAGGGCACGGTGGGTGTACGCAGCAAGCCAGGGCAAGGCAGCGTGTTCACGCTTTACTTTCCCCCAGCCGACGCGGTCGAAACCCAAGTCGAGGTGGAGCCAGTGCAGGTTAACAGTGTGCAGGGGCAGGGCAAACATGTGATGTACGTTGACGACGACCACGCCCTTGTGTTTCTGGTCGAACGCGCGCTGACGCGCAAGGGCTTCAAGGTCACGACGTTCACCGACCCTCACAAGGCCTGCGCCGCCTTGCGCGCCAACGCCCGGGACTACGACCTGGTCGTGACCGACTACAACATGCCAGGCTATTGCGGCATTGACCTGCTGCGAGAAGCAAGGGCGATCCGGCCCGACCTGCCAGTGGCACTGGCGTCCGGCTATGTAACCACTGAAATCGAGGAGAGCGCGTTTGCCGAGGGCGCACGGGCGCTCATTCACAAGCCCAACGATGTAGATGAACTGATCGATACGGTGCAGCGCCTGATTCAGGACAGCGAAGCGCCTTGATTTGCCTTGAAGAAATACGTTGAAGGTTCTCTACGCCGATAACGCCCTACTGGTGCTCGACAAACCCGCCGGCCTGCTGTCAGTACCTGGCCGTGGCGAAGACAAGCAGGACTGCCTGAGCGCCCGTGTGCAAGCGATCTACCCCGACGCGCTGATCGTGCACCGGCTTGACATGGCCACCTCTGGCCTGATGCTGATGGCGCGCGGTGCGGTCGTGCAGCGCAGCCTGAGTCACGCCTTTGCCAGCCGCGACGTCACCAAACGCTATGGCGCCATCGTCAGCGGCCAGATAACGCCGCCGGCCGATGAATGGGGTGTGATCGACTTGCCCATCATCGTGGACTGGCCCAACCGGCCCCGGCGCATCATTGATGTCCAAACAGGCAAGCCCAGCGTCACACGGTGGCAGATTGCAAACCCGGACGCCGGATCTGTGGCAGCGGGTGCCACACCTTCTGTTGGCGTTGCAGCGCTTGTCAGCTTTGATCGCAGCGGGCCGTTCACGCGCGTCATGCTGGAACCCATCACAGGTCGATCGCATCAGTTGCGGGTACACCTGGCCGCAGTGGGTCATTCCATCCTGGGTGACCCTTTGTATGCGCCGCCGCAGGATCAGGCGCGCGCCAGCCGGCTGCTGTTGCACGCCTGCTCTCTTGGTTTGGCGCATCCCGTCACGGGTGAGTGGACCCAATTCACCAGCGACATTCCGTTTTAGCACCGCATTTCTCGCTATATTTTTTATAGCTAACTATTGAATTTCCATGTGGGCCCTTGCCATTTTTGTCACATAATTCTGATTAAGGCGCCACAAAGCACACATCTGCACCTGAAATCATGACAAAACACCTCTACATCCTGACCGGAGCCTCGCGCGGCATGGGGCTGGCGATGGCGCAGCAGTTGCTGAAGCCTGATCACTTTCTGCTGTGCATATCCCGGCATACAAACGAGGTGCTCGCTGCCGCCGCGAAAACCGTGGGCACAGGCCTTGAACAGTGGGCGCTGGACCTCGATCACACGGTTGAAGCAGCCGCCAGGTTGACTGAGTGGTTGGGCAGCCAGAAGCCCGGTGCGTTTGCCAGTGCAACGCTGATCAACAACGCTGCTGTGCTGCCGCGCATTGCGCCGCTGAGCCAGGCCGACAGCGGCGAGCTTGCCAGGGCGCTGCGTGTGGGCCTGGAAGCGCCCCTGCAGCTCACGGCGGCTTTTTTGCGCGGCACAGAAGCGTGGGCCGGCGGTGCAGGCCAGCCCTGCGTACGCAAGGTGCTCAACATCTCATCGGGCAATGGCCGTAACGCCATGGCATCACAGGCCATTTACAGCGCCACCAAGGCCGGCATGGACCACTTCACGCGCTGCCTGGGGCTGGAAGAAGCGCTTAAACCAAACGGCGCGCGAGTCTGCTCGCTGGCACCCGGGGTTATAGACACCGACATGCAGACGCACTTGCGCGCTGCCGATGCCAGTGACTTCCCCGATCACGGGCGTTTTGTTGCGCTCAAAGCTGGCGGGCAGCTCACGTCACCCACTGACGCGGCAGTCCGCCTATTGGCCTACCTGGCCCGGCCGGACTTTGGTGCCAACACCGTGGCCGATGTGCGGGACGCGCATTGAAGTTCGGCGACGCCAAACAGTAAGGCCGTAGCAATATTCCGGTAGCACACTGGGCAATTCACTTCATTCAAACCCATTTTCATCAGGAGACTTTATGACCCGCGAAGTAGTAGTAGTCAGCGCTGTGCGCACCGCCATTGGTACCTTTGGCGGCAGCCTGAAAGACATTGCCCCCACCGAACTGGCCGCGCAGGTGGTTCGTGAATCGCTCAAGCGCGCCAGCGTCAGCGGTGACGACGTCGGTCACGTGGTGTTTGGCCATGTGGTGAACACCGAACCCAAAGACATGTACCTGTCGCGGGTGGCGGCCATCAACGGTGGTTGCTCGCAGGGCACGCCCGCGTTCAACGTGAACCGCCTGTGTGGCTCCGGCCTGCAGGCCATTGTGTCCGCCGCACAGGCGATTGCGCTGGGCGATGCTGACATCGCCATCGGCGGCGGTGCCGAGAACATGAGCCGTGGCCCCTATTCGAGCCTGACCAGCCGCTGGGGTGCCCGCATGGGTGACACCAAGATGATCGACATGGTGGTGGGTGCCTTGCATGATCCGTTTCAGACCATTCATATGGGCGTGACCGCCGAAAACATCGCCGCCAAGTGGGGCATCACGCGCGAACAGCAAGACGCGCTGGCGGTTGAAAGCCATAACCGCGCCCAGCGGGCCACGGCAGAAGGCCGCTTCACCAGCCAGATCATGCCGGTGATGCTCAAGAGCAAAAAAGGTGAAGTCGCTTACGCCACGGACGAACACTTTCGCCCTGACTGCACCTTGGCTGACATGGCCAAGCTCAAGCCCGTGTTCATCAAAGAAAACGGCACGGTCACCGCAGGTAACGCATCGGGCATTAACGATGCCGCTGCGGCCGTTGTGCTGATGGAAGCCAGCGTTGCAAAAGCGCGCGGTCTCAAGCCTCTGGCGCGCCTGGTGGCTTATGCCCACGCAGGGGTAGACCCGGCCTACATGGGTATCGGCCCGGTGCCTGCCACGCAGAAGGCCCTGCAGAAAGCCGGCCTGACCGTGAAGGACCTGGATGTGATCGAGGCCAACGAAGCCTTTGCAGCGCAAGCCTGCGCTGTGACCAAAGACCTGGGCCTGGACCCGGCCAAGGTCAACCCCAATGGCTCGGGCATTTCACTGGGTCACCCCATTGGCGCGACAGGTGCGCTCATCACGGTGAAAGCGCTCTATGAGCTGGAGCGCATTGGCGGACGCTATGCCTTGGTGACCATGTGCATCGGCGGTGGTCAAGGCATCGCGGCGATTTTTGAACGCGCCTGACAGAGGTGTCCCGGCCTTGACCGGGACTGCTGCCTTTGGGCACGTATGCTGTGGCCTTCACCTCAAGGAATGCCATGGGTCTGCTTACCGGTTATCGCGTTCTGGATTTTGGCCGCTTCATCGCCGGGCCTTACTGCGCGGCCCTGCTGGCTGACCACGGCGCTGACGTCATTCGCATAGAGCGGGTGGAAGGCGGCGAAGACCGGTTCGTACCGCCCATTGCGCCCACCGGAGAAGGCGGTCTTTTCATGCAGATGAATCGCAACAAGCGCTGCCTGACACTCGATCTGGCCAGCCAACAAGGGCGCGAGATTGTGCGTCGTCTGGTGAAGACGGCAGACGTGGTGGTTGCCAACTTGCCGCCCTCCACCTTGAAGCAGTTGGGCCTGGACTACGCCACTCTGTCGGCCATCAATCCACGCATTGTGCTGACAGCTGTCACCGCTTACGGCATGGGAGGGCCCTACAGTGAACGCCTGGGTTTTGACGGCATCGGCCAGGCCATGAGTGCCGCCATGTACATGTCGGGCACGCCCGATTCACCGGCACGTTCAGGCTCCAACTATGTCGATTTTTCGACCGCGCAGGCCTGTGCCATGGGCACTCTGGCAGCCCTGTGGGCACGCGAAAAATCGGGCAAAGGACAGCTGGTGGAGGGCTCACTGCTGCGGTCGGCGCTGATCCACACCAACGCTATCCTGATTGAGCAGGCCATCACGGCACCCAACCGGGTTCCGCAGGGCAATCGCGGGTACCTGGCGGCACCGGGCGATGTCTTTGAAAGCCAGACCGGCTGGCTGCTGGTTCAGTCGATTGGCCAGGGAATGTTTGAACGCTGGTGCGATCTGATGGGACAGCCCGGGCTCAAGTTCGAGCCGAGTTTTGCAGATGACGCACTGCGGGGTGCCAACAGTATTGAGATCAGCGCCATCATGGCCGCCTGGTGCGCCAACCGGACCCGCGAACAAGCGCTGGCAGCCCTGGCCTCCGCGAAGATTCCGAGTGGCCCAGTCTATACACCGCAAGAAGCGCTGGATGACCCGCACATTGCCGCCACCGGACTGCTGACACCCCGCGCCTTTGGCGACATGGAGAAACCGTTTCCGCTAACGCCCCACCCCGTCGACATGTCGGACAAGACTGAAACACCTGTGGGTTTTCGCCATACGGCCCCCTTGCTGGGCGAGCACACCGACGTGATTCTTGAAGAACTGGGCTACTCCAGCGCCGACATTGCGGCGCTTCGTATCGAACACGTCGTCTGATATTCAAACGTGCGCAGGGGCACGTATTGCACCGCTAACCTATTGCTGGAACGCGCCGCTGCGCAAGGTCACCACCAGCGTATCGCGATAGCCCCCTTGCCCACCCACCGGCTGGATCGGTGTGGACTCATGAATGACGCGCGCATCGTCCAGCAGCAACAGCGACCAGCTTTGTGACAGCGTGAAGCGCTGACCCGACGGCCCCGCCGAATCAAACACGCGTGTTTCGCCACCCTTGATGCCGACGCGGTCGACCAGAAACACCGCAACAAAGTCTACGCCGTCACGGTGCGCGCCTTCCGGCGTGGGGCGGCCAATGCCATCCGTGGTGTCAATGCGGAACTGGTGCGCTTCAACGAACCAGGGTTGGATCCCTTTGCGTTCGCTGCACACACGGCCCAGCCAGACCAGCATCTGCCTCCAGACAGCTTGATTCACCATGTCGGACAACATCGGCTCAAACCACCGCTGCATGCCACCATGCAGGGCGTTGTACTCCACCGGCTGCCAATGCGCGCGGTGGGCGGTCTGCGCCGTGTCGCCGCCATTCACGACAAAGCAGGAATGCCGACGGCGGCGATAGTGGCCACCGTCCTTCAAATAGTTGTCGGGTGGCAACGAATCCCAGTGGGGCTTGAACGCATTCAGTTCACCAAGATCGCAGTGCGACAGCAAAGAAAAATCGGGCGGAGCCAGCACGGCATAGCCCTGCGACTGCAGAACTTGCCCAAGCACATCGGGATTGGGCAGTGAAGGGGGAGAGAAAGACGTTGTCATGTCCTCAAGTTTAAGGCTCGACCTTGACGCCCTTCCAGAACGCCACGCGCCCACGTACCATGTCTGCCTCGGGCTTTGGGTCAGCGTAGTACCAAACCGCATCCACATTCATGTCGCCGTTGACGATAAGCGAGTAGTAACTGGCCTGACCTTTCCAGGCGCACATCGTTTTGTGGTTGCTGAAGGTGGTGAGCGCGCGGTTGAGTGAGGCTTCAGGGAAATAGTGATTGCCCTCGACCAGCACAGTGTCGTCACTTTGCGCGATGACCGCGCCATTCCAGATTGCTTTCATTTTTGATTCCTTTAAATGTGGGACTAGGAACAGTTCGTGCCAATATCCCTGGCCAGCCGCAAGCCAGAGAACTGCCAGCGCGCACCCGGCGGAAAAAAGTTGCGGTAGGTGGGCCGCGTGTGGCCTTGCGGCGTTGCCAGACTGCCACCACGCAACACCATTTGGCTCACCATGAACTTGCCGTTGTATTCCCCCACGGCACCGGCCGGGGGGCGAAAGCCGGGATACGGGTCATAGGAGGAGCGCGTCCATTGCCAGGCATGGCCCGTCATTTGCGTGATCCCGGGCGCCTCGCAAGCCGCTTCCCATTCAAACTCAGTGGGCAAGCGGGCGCCTGCCCACTCGGCGTAGGCCGCGGCCTCAAAAAAACTCAAGTGACTGACCGGCTCATGGGCCACGAGCGAACCCACACCATTCAATCCAAATGCCTGCCAGTCGTTAGACGGGGCCCTCGCGTCACCAGGTGCGAGCCAATAAGCAGGCGCACGCCATTGGTTGGCCTGAACCATGGACCAGCCGTCCGACAGCCAGTACTCAGGGCGCTCGTAACCGCCATCCGACACAAAATCAAGGTATTCACCGCAGGTCACCAGCCGGTCAGCCATCTGGTGCGCAGCCAGCATTCGTTTGTGACGCGGCATTTCATTATCAAACGCAAAGCCAGTGCTCAATACCGCCGCATCGGCATGCACTGCCGTGTGCGCATGCCCGATTTCCACGATTCTTTCAGCCCTTGAAACCCAGCGCACCGGCTGCGCGCCGGAATCGGCTGCGGTGGCCAGACGCAAGGCATTCGGCGCAGCGGCGGGCTGAACCGACGGCAACAAGGGGTTGCAGGAGAAGGCGTGCAATATGTCGGCGAGCAACAACTCCTGATGCTGCTGCTCATGATTGAGTCCCAGCAACATCACGGGCACCGCCTGGTGCCAGACCTCATCGCTCGCCCGCTCCAGGAAACATTGCATGGCCCGGTCAACATGGGCACGGTAAGACAGCACCTCCTGCAAAGACGGCCGGGTCAAAAGACCGCGTTGCGGGCGGGGATGGCGTGGTCCAAGCGTCTCGTAATACGAATTGAATAAATAGAAAAATCGTTCATCAAACGCCTGATAGTCCGGTAAATGCGGGCGCAGCAACATGGATTCAAAAAACCAGCTGGTGTGGGCCAGGTGCCATTTGGTGGGGCTCGCATCCGGCATGGATTGAATGCACTGATCTTCAGCCGACAGAGTGGCGGTCAGGGACACGCTATGGGATCTCACTTCGGCAAAGCGCGCCGCCAGTTCGCCGCGTTGCGCGAACTCAATGTGGTTGATGGATCGGTGTTGCAACATTTGTGTGGTTTTATTGCGCGTCGAGTGTCATACCGGCCACACGCAGGCGGCCCAATAACGCCTCACCCAAGCCACTCGCTGGCGTCAGTACGCCGCCAAGGGCTGGGCCGCCCGGCAGAGCATCGATCTGCAGCGCCAGACAAAGCGCAGACTCACACACCATCTTTGTCGTGGCCCGATTGCCGGGGTCGCCTTTGTCCGCAACAACCCCCCGCACAATGTGCCCACTCGCACTCTTGCCAATGAGTTCACAGCGGAACGACCCACCATCCATGCTGGCATCGGACGGCCCCGAGCCCGGACCCGGCACCATCCGCCCGGCGAGGCGTCGCAGCGGGCCCAGAGACATGGCCACCTGGGAAGCCACCATGCCCGCGCTGAAGACCGCGGCCGCCGCACCTGCCAGCGCACTGCTGCCAAAGCGCATGTACTCCTGGTAGTGGAAGTCGCGGGCATAGCCTGCGGGCTTGCCGCGTGCCGGTGTAAGAAGCGTGGCGCTTCGCCGGACGACCCGGGTGTTGATAGGACCCATGAAAAAAGGGCCCAACCAAGCGTTGAAGTCAGCATCATGCAACGGTGCGATCGGGTCGCGGTCCAGGGGGTTGGTACGGCTTGCCTGCGCTGCTTTGCGTTTGCCTGGAGCAGGGTTCAGCAGATAAGGATCGGCCAGTTCGCCAGACTGGCCCGATCCCATGATATTGAACAATGAAGCCAGCGTGCCGCCATTGACGCCACCACGCACCGTGAAGCAGGCCTTGATGCTGTCACACGGCTCGCCGTAGGTGGTCTGCATCGTCTGTGCAACCAGCCAGGCGCCAAGATCGGAAGGCACGGAGTCAAACCCACAAAACGGGATGATGCGCACGCCCGCCTTTACCGCTGTGGCGTGGTGCCGCTGGATCATCTCACGCACCCACGGGGTCTCGCCGGTGATGTCGACGTAGTGGGTGCCGTGCCGGACGCACGCGGCCACGAGCTCACTGCCATACAGCGCAAATGGCCCGGCGGTATTGAGTACCACCGTTGCATTGCTGGCCAGCGCGTCCAGCGCGTGAGCGTCGTGAGCTTCCGCCACAACAATACCGGCTTGGCGCGCACCATCACCCATGGTGAGGCGGATCGCTTCAAGCTTGCTGGCAGATCGCCCGGCCAGCGCCCAGCTCAGACGCTTTCGCCCGCCTGGTCCGGTGGCAGGATTACGCTGCGCCAGATACGCGGCGGCCTGCCTTCCAACGAAACCCGAGGCCCCGTAGATCACCACGTCGTATTTGCGGGAGCGCGATACAGTTGTCATGGGTTCCCTTTAGATACTATATTTTTTATAGCAAACTATCCAATAGATATGTGGGCCATTTGCCATTTTTCTTCAAACATCAAACAGAACGACGCCCCACCAAGCCGCCCAGCTTGCGCACCAGCCATTTCGGGGTGGAACGTGATGCAATCATCGCCGCCCGGTTAACAACGCCCGGCACGCAGATCACATCGCCGCGCAGGCAGGCTTCAAACGCCTGTTGGGCCACGGCATTGACGTCGCTGATCAAGAATGCGGGAATGCGCCCCAGACTGTCGTTGGCACTGGCGGCTGTGCTGAGCATATTGGTTGCGGTGATGCCGGGGCACAGCGCCGTGACGGTTACACCGGTGCCCTTTAATTCCTCTGACAGCGACTCAGTCAGCGACAGCACGTAGGCCTTGCTCGCCGCATAGGTAGCCAGCATGGGCACTGGCTGAAACGCGGCAATGGACGCCACGTTGAGGATGCGGGCCTGAGTGCCACGCCCCTGGTCCGCATTCGCCAGCATGCCGGGCAGGAACTCGGAAATCATCGCGGTCAAACCCGAAATATTGAGGTCAATGATCTGCTGGTGGGTCTGTGCAGTCATGCTGCTAAAGCTGCCGTACTCAAGTACCCCGGCACAGTTGACCAGCACATCTGGCAGGCGGCGCTTGCGCTTGAGCGTCGCGCCCAGCGCGGCAGCAGCGCCTGGCTGAGAAAGATCAGCCGCCTGCACCGTGGCCGTCACGCCATGCTGGCGCGCCAGGCTTGCGGCGATGGCGCGCAATTTGTCAGCGCTGCGCGCCACCAGAACAAGGTCATGACCGGCAGCGGCAAAACACCCGGCCAAGGCTTCGCCGATACCGGAAGACGCACCAGTCACGATGGCGAGGGGCTTTGGGGGCATGATTTTTCCAGGCATGGCAGTTTCCCTGAATATGGTCCGACAGAGCTGCAAGCATAGACGTATCTGGTTAATTTCGGTTTCCATGGGGCAATCCACCCTGCAACTGAAACCCTGTCGCGTGCGCTACCCTTTGGCACCTCCAGCGGCGCTACCATGCGCCTTCAAATTCCCGGAGCCTTCCATGACCTCAATTGCCAGCCTCACCAATCACCAGATTCGTCTGGCAACCCGCCCCGTGGGCATGCCAACGCGCGCCAACTGGAGCAGTTCGATTGAGCCCGTGCAGGAACCTGCGGAAGGTGGCGTGCTGCTCAAGACCCTGGCCCTGTCGCTGGACCCGGCCATGCGTGGGTGGATGAACGAAGGCAAAAGCTACATCCCGCCCGTGGGCATTGGTGAGGTGATGCGTGCCGGCGGCGTGGGCAAGGTGATCGCCTCCAAAAACCCGAAGTTTGCCGAGGGAGACTACGTATCCGCCACCTTTGGTGTGCAAGACTACATCACGGTTGCCGAAGCCGAGATCAAGCGAAACGGCCTGGCAAAGATTGATCTGCGCATGGGCAGCCTGACCCAATGGCTCAACGTGCTTGGCATGCCCGGCATGACGGGTTATTTCGGCCTGATGGACGTGGGCCAGCCCAAGCCGGGTGAAACCGTGGTGGTGTCCGGTGCGGCAGGTGCCGTCGGGCAAACAGTGGGCCAGATGGCCAAGATCAAGGGTTGTCGCGTGGTCGGCATTGCCGGCGGCGCGGCGAAATGCGAGTGGGTGGTAAAGGAGCTGGGTTTTGACGCCTGCATCGACTACAAGGGCGGCGCAGGTGCTGTGCGGGCAGGCCTGAAAGAACACTGCCCGAAAGGCGTGGACGTGTACTTTGACAATGTGGGCGGAGAGATTCTCGACGATGTGCTGGCCAAGATCACACGCGGCGCCCGCATTATCATTTGTGGTGCCATCAGCCAGTACAACAGCACAACGGCGGTGCAGGGTCCAAAGAACTACCTGAGCCTGCTGGTCAACCGTGCCCGCATGGAAGGCATTGTGGTGTTTGACTACGCTGACCGCTACCACCTGGCCATTGCCGAAATGGCAGGCTACCTGAAGGACGGCCGGATGAAAAGCAAAGAAGACGTGGTCGTGGGCCTGGACACCTTCCCCGAGACGCTGCTCAAGTTGTTCAATGGGGAGAACTTTGGCAAGCTGGTGTTGCAGGTGGCGTCAGACTGAAGCACCGTCTAACCGGGAAATTGACACCAAAATTGCGACTGCCGTTGCTACTGCAATCGCTACTGAATTTGTAGCTGAAAACGCCCACTCTCTGTGGGCGTTTTGCTAATTTGAGCTTAGAAATCCAGACCGAATCAGAAGGTGCGGCCTTCGGTCACGGTTTCACGGACAATCTTCCAGTCACCCCTGATGAATTCAAAGCTTAACGTCTTGCGCACGACGTCTTTGTAGTCCTTGGAATCGAACTGCTGGGTGAACGCCACGTCGGCCGTTTTACCGTCGCATTTCGGAGTTTGCAGGTCTTTGAGCGTCGTGTTGATCTGCCCGGAGCGGTTCAGGCGCTTCTTGCGAAGGGACTCCCACTGCGAGCGGCTCATACCCAAAGCCGGGACAAAACCGGCGCTGTAGGCGCCCAGGTAAGCCGCAAAATCCTTGTTGTTCCAGGCGGTCATCCACGTGTCGGTCGCAGAGGCGAGTTTCTTGCAATCGCCAGCCGGGGCCAAGATTGGCGCAGGTATTGGAGTGGCCACAACAACGGGCGTGGGCGCGACCGGTGTTTTCACAGGAGTAAGCTCAGGCTTTACGAGCGCCTCCTTGTCCAGCGCCAACTGCATGGGCAGTTCAGTGGAGCAAAGCAGATCTTCATCGCTCGCTTCGTTGCCACCGGGCGCCTCAGGCAATTCGGCAGAAATAGGTCGCAGTTGCAGAGAACCCAGAAATTTTCCCGAACTCACCAAAACCCGCACCTTGGCAAATTGCAGGTCGTTTTCGGCATTCGCCAAAGCGCGGCGGGCTTCATAAAGTTCATTTTCTGTGTCCAGTAGGTCCAACAATGACCGCTGGCCGATGTCAAACTGCTGGCGATAGGCGTCCCGCGCTTTGGACGTGGAGAGCTCATGTTGGGCCAAGAAGCCAATTTGGGCGCCGAGTTTGTCCACATCATTAACCGCAATGAGTGCGGTCTGGCGGATGTCACGACAGGTTTTGTCGCGCAGGTCATAGGCGGCATTCAGTTTTTCGGCATACTGGCGAATTTTTGCGGTATCCGACCCGCCGCGGTACAGGTTGTAGTTGAGGACCAATTGAATGCTGGAGTCACGATAGTCGCCTGCAATGCCGTTTTGATTGCGCTCAAACCCCTGGCTGGCTCGCAATTCAACGGTGGGCCATTTGTTGGCCTTGCGAAGTTCGGCGTCTGCACGATTTGCGCGCACAGTGGACACGGCACCCAGAAAACCGGGGTTGCTGCGGATCGCGTCGCGCATGAGACCCTCACGCGCGGGCAAAAACTGATCAAGCACGGGCAGTTTGGCCAGATCATTAGCGGGGACCACACCCACAATACGCTGGTAGCGTGCGCTCACGTCATGCAGGTTGCTGGCTTCCGTTAACCAGTTTGATTCCGCCAGTGCCAACCTGCCCGCCGACTGCTCGAGGTCAACACGCCGCCCTACACCCGCTTGCACACGCTGTGTGAGCCGGGTATGGACGTCGGTATGAGTCACAAAATTGTCGCGCGCCAGTACGAGAAGTTGCCTGTAGCGCAAAACATCCACATGCGCACGGGCCGCTTCCTGGGCTGTCTGGTCACTGACATTGAGAAGTTCGTAATACGCCGCCTGCAGGCTGTGACCCAGACGGCGCACGTCTGACGCTGTTGCAAAACCGTCAAATAGCGTCTGGCGCAACTGAATAGATGCGGCTGAGTGGCTGAACCAGTTTGCGTCCGGAACTGTGGGTGAGTTCAACCGCCGCTGCCCAGTGGTTGCTTCAATGTCGATTTTGGGCAACCAGCCACCTTTGGCAACCTTTTGCTCCTGATTGGCAGCTTCCAGATTGCGGTAGCGAAATTTAACTTCCGGATTCTGGACAACGGCGCGCTCAACGGAATCCCTCAAAGCAACTGCATTCTGGGCAAACGCGGCCGGCATACACGTAATCAAGAGCAAGAGGACAAGACTGACAAGGTGAAAATTCAATCTGTTTTTTAAGAATTTCATCATGCGGGCACGTTAATGTTATATGCTGCAAACGCAGCGGTCAGCGCTTTCCCGGGTCTGAACCCAACGGCTTCGGTAGGGCATTTTAGGAGGCGGAACCTGAAATGTCCTTGAAAAAAGCGGTGGCAAAGCGGGGTTTTACCCACACAACGTGAAATTTACGTTCTAAAAACTCGCATTTAAATCAGGTCAAGGCTTCCTGTTTGAAGGTTTCAGCGATCACCTGCTATCTGCAAAAGCACACCTGCCATGGGCGGAATATGCGATGGCTTGGCTTTGTGGCGACCAGTTTGCTTGCCTTTTCCCTTGCTTTTTCGGCAACAGATTTCGACAAGTTGGGCAAGACTTTGCAGCAGCGCTGGGGTCCGGAATCATCCGCCAAGTTTCAGGCTTGGCGCCAATTGATAGCAACCGATGGCAACGCGAGCGACGCTGAGCGCCTCAAGCGAGTCAACGAGTTCTTCAACCGGCAAATACGTTTCGGTACCGACCCCGAAATCTGGAATTCCCCCGATTACTGGGCTTCACCGTTAGAAACACTGGGTCAGGGAGCAGGCGACTGCGAGGACTTTGTGATTGCCAAGTACTTCACACTCCAGATAATGGGCGTCGAACCAGCCCGCCTTAGACTGACCTATGTGAAGGCAAAAATCGGCGGTGTCAGCTCAACCCTAACTCAGGCCCACATGGTGCTGGCGTATTACGCCCAGCCCGACTCGGAACCGCTGGTGCTTGACAATCTGATCACGGAGATTCGGCCAGCATCCCGACGCCCGGATCTTTTGCCGGTTTTCAGTTTCAACAGCGATGGCATCTGGGTACCAGGCGGTGCACAGCCGAAATCGTCGGTTGAAAAGCTCTCGCGGTGGACTGATCTCGTCGCCCGCATGAAAGCCGAAGGCTTTGATTTTTAGGAAATAAGGAGACTTATTGATGTCCCTGTTACGACAACTCTGGCTGGTGGTTCTGTTTTCGACAGCGCTGGCCCTGGTGGGCGGCTTTGCTGTCAATTTATCCACCGCACGCCAGTATCTGGAGCAGCAACTTCTGGCGCAAAGTACCGACAACGCCGCTTCACTGGCCCTTTCGATGTCGCAACAGACTCCGGATGCGGCGACCGCTGAATTACTGGTGACTGCGCTATTTGATTCTGGGCATTTCCGTCAGATCCGCTTTGAAGACGTGCGCGGCAAGGTCGTCGTTGAGCGCATCAACGATACCCATTCAGATTCGGTTCCGCAATGGTTCACGAGGTTGATGTCACTGTCCGTCAAACCCGGTATCGGCATGGTGTCGAATGGGTGGAATCAGGCGGGTCGCGTCGTGGTAGTGGCCCATGAGCGGTTCGCGTATGAGTCTTTGTGGAAAGGAGCGCGGGACTTCCTGTTCGTCATGGCGCTGGTCGGCGCGCTGACTGCGTTGGCCGTGACCGCGCTGATTCGCTGGGTCCGAAGACCACTGGATGAATTGATGCGGCAAGCGGTGGCCATTGGCGAACGACAGTTCATCACCATATCTGAGCCCAATATTTTTGAGCTTAAGCGTGTTGTGCGCACGATGAACCTGATGGTTGACAAGGTGAAATCAATGTTTGCGGAACAGACCGCACGCATTGATGAATTGCGTGAATCCGCGAACCGGGATGCGATGACCGGTCTGCCAAATCGGGATTTTTTCATGGGTCGTCTGCGCCAGGCACTGACAGACGAAAAAGCTGCTGCTCAGGGCGCTCTTCAAGTGATTCGCTTGCATGACCTGGTGGGCGTCAATCGGGATCTGGGGCGGGCTCAGGCCGATACATTGATCCGACAAATTGCCAGAGAATTGAAGGCAGAGATGCCAGACTCTCCTGATTGGCTTTTAGCCAGACTCAATGGCACGGACTTCGCCGTTCTGGCGCAAGGAGTTACACCACAGCAGTGTGAGGCATGGGCAATCACGGCGCAACAGGGACTGGCTCGTTCCGCCGATGAAAAGTTTGCCGCCGGACATAACATCGCACACAGCGGCATCGCGTTTTATCGCCGCGGCATGAAGGAGGGCGCGCTACTTTCAGCGGCCGATCAGGTCTTGGGCACCGCCATCGCCATGGGCGCCAACCGGTATGCCATTGGCGAGATGAACGTCGACCAAAGCGTGAGTCTCGCCGACTGGCGGGAAGTTCTTGATGTCGCCATCAAAAAACGAAATTTCGAGATCGCAAGTTTCCCCGCGCTGAATTTAACCGGTGGGGTCATTCACGAAGAGGCTCTTCTTCGCCTTCGGCGGGAAGACGGAATTCTGGTGACTGCAGGCCAATTCATGCCGTCTGCTGCCCGATTTGGCTATTTGGGTCAACTCGACCTAATTTCTATCGAACTGGCCTGTAAAAAGCTGACTGCTGGCACCATTGC
>JANPAZ010000626.1:0-4817 GCA_031430225.1 Rhodoferax sp.
AGCAGACCCGAGTACCCACTGAAGACGTTCCATGACACGCCCACAGTGGCCCAAATCGGCACCAGCGTCATGATCAACAAGATGTAGGGGTTGTCAATGAAGGTCGCTAGCGCCAAATAGAGTGCAGCCAAGCCCAATGCCAACCAGACCGGCTGCCGCTTTTGGGCTGATAGCTTGTTTTCAGGCACGGTCAATGCTCTTTCCAAATAGCCCTTGCGGGCGCAACAGCATCACCAGCAGAAACACCACAAAAATGGCCGAGTTTTGCAATTGCACGGGAAGCACCAGGGTAGACATTTGCTGCACCAGGCCGATGATCAGTCCGCCCCAGAAAGCACCTTTGATACTGCCCATGCCGCCCAGCACAACCCCGGCATACATGATCACGACAAACTCCACCCCGACGTAGGGCTGAAACGGGTAGTAGGCGGCAATCAGGCCACCCGCAATACCGGTCACCGCAGCACCCATGGCAAACGCAAAGCGATGCGCACGTGTCACGTCAATGCCCATATAGGTGGCCGCTTCAGCATTGTCCGCCGCCGCGCGCAGCACTTTGCCAGCGCGAGTGCGCGTGATGAACAGTGCGACCAGGGCCACCACTACGGCAGTGACCACAAACGCCAGTGCCCGCGCTTTGTTCACAAACAGCAAACCATCTTCACCCACCAGCGGGCCAATCGTCCAGGCCGATGACGACAGCACCGTGCGGATGGTCTGGGGGGAGGAGCCAAATAGGACCAAGCCACCATTGGCCAGTACCAGGGACAGACCCAAAGTCAGGGTCAACTGCGGGTAGTGGCCTTCACCCTCGGTGCCCGTCACGCGAGACCCCGTGACCCTGGCCAGCAGGGCAGGGTGCAACAGCGATGCAAACAGGTACAGCGCAACACCGGCAGCCAAGGCGCTGGCAGCCATCCCGCCCCAATCGCCCAGAACGCGCCCAAAACCCAAGGTATCAAAAAAGATAAGCGCGGCGTACATGCCAATCATCATGAATTCGCCCTGGGCGAAGTTGATCACCCGCATGACGCTGAAAATCAGCCCCAAGCCCACGCATAGCAGGCCGTAGATGCCGCCAACGAGCAAGCTGGTCAGCAGCGCTTGCAAAACGCTCTCCAGCAGAATCATGTTGCTGCTCACGGCCAGCTCCAGTGCACGGGTTTAGTCCCTGCCACAGGTGAGCGAAAGGTGGCCAGCGAATCACCGGCCAGACAGCCCATGTAGGCGGTGCGCAGATCCGCACCGCCGAATGCGATGCTGGTCACGTTATGCAGCCTGCGCCCGCGCGCTGCAGACAACTGGGGGCGGTTCAGGGTACCGGCCACAAACGCGGCTTCGAGCGCTTGCGTGGTGGCGGGTACTGAATCGTCGATCACGATCATTTTCGTGCCGTCAGGTGCAACGCGGTAAACCCGGTTGCTGCCGACACAGACGACCCAGGCCCCACCTTCTGAGTCCAGCGCCAGTCCGTCGGGGAAGTCGCCGTCGCCGAAGGTCGCGACCGTTTCCTTCGCCGTCAATTCGCCTTGGTGCCCCATGCGAAATCGTGAAAGGCGCCGACCAAAGGTTTCGTTGACGTACAAGAATTTCCCGTCAGCACTGACCCTGCATTCGTTGGTGTAATGTAGGCCGTCGGCCACCACCCGAGTACCTGTGGCATCGCACAGGACAATGTGGCCAGTCGCAGTGCGCAGAGGATAGGCGTCGCTGCCATCGATGGCGCTGATGCAGGCCCATACCCGGCCTTGTTGATCATTGACGACAAAGTTCACGCGTTGAACCGTGCGCCCGTCAACCTCCGTGAGCCAGGGTGACGCAGAGCCATCGACTGCAATGTGCCAAACACCACCTTGCTCTCCCAGATTGGCCACCAGAAAGGAGCCGTCTCGCTGCATGGCGAAACCATTGGTTAAAAGGGGCAAGCTGCCAGCAGGTCGTTGGCCACCGATGAGGCTTGTGGCCCCGTTTGGATGAATCTTTGAGACACCGCCACGATGGTCCGACACGAACACCTGACCAGAAGAATGGGTCAAAACGCATTCAGGCCGCAGCAGGCCTGAAGCGTATGAGCCAAGTCCTTCTCCAGGTCGCACAGGCGCGTCAGGTAGCAGCGACTCGATCAGCCGCTCCCACACTGCTGGTTCGACCTGTGCGTCTGGCGTCATTCCAGAACCAGCTTCAGTTTGTTGGCCACTTCGCGCCAACGCGCCACGTCGCGCTTCATCAGCTCGTTTGTTTTCTCGCTATCAAGGTAAGCGGGCTCCATCCCGCGCTCGCGCAGCTTGCTTTGCAATTCAGGGTCTGCCATCACGCGGGCGAGGTCATCACTGAGCTTTTTCACGATAGCGGGCGGTGTTTTGGCGGGGGCCAGAAACCCGTACCAAATGTCAACGTCAAAACCGGGCATCCCGCTCTCTGAGACCGTGGGCACGTCAGGCAACTGAGGAAAGCGAGCTGCGGTGGTGACGGCCAAGGCGCGCAGACGGCCTTGTTTGACCATGCCGTCAAATGCCGACATGGCCCCGAACGACGCCTGAACTTCATCCGCCACCAATGCCGTGACCGAGGGTGCGGAGCCTTTGTACGGTATGTGCGTCATCTCGATCCCGGAGCGCATGGCGAACAGCTCTCCAGCCAGGTGAGGTGCGGTACCCGTGCCCGCTGAGCCGTAATTGACCTTGCCCCGGTTGGCTTTGGCATAGGCCACGAACTCGGAAAAATTCTTCACCGGTATTTTGTCGTTGACCACCACCACCATGGGCGAGGTGGCATACCGGCCGATGGGTGCGAAATCACGCAGCAGATCCCAAGACAGATTTCGGTAAATCGAGGTGTTGATCGTGTAAGAGTTGACCAGCAGCAAAATGGTGTAGCCATCCGGCGTTGCTTTGGCCACGACGTCAGCGCCAATGTTGCCAGCCGCGCCAGGCTTGTTATCCACCACCACGGGCTGACCCCACAACTCGGATAACTTTTGCCCAACCAACCGTCCGGAAATATCGGAGCCTCCGGGCGCAAAGCCCACGACCATGCGCACCGGGCGCTCCGGGAAGGCTTGTGCCGCAGCCGTCAAAAGCAGGCCAGCCGCGAGCATGAACACTGTTTTCTTTCGATCTGTCATAAAGACTCCAATTGGGAGAATTGCATGCAAAGGTAAGCGGTTCAGATTTCGGAAGAATTCTCAAAATCCGAAACATATTTCCATATTTCGAAAATATACTTGCATCAGGATTTTTAGTCAACCCTGCGCACTCAACTTTTTTCAGGTGACCCCACCCGTGGCCATGGCTTGAATTTCCTGCTCAGTAAAGCCAAGGCGACCCAAGACTTGCGCCGTGTGCTCGCCAAGCGACGGAGGGGGCGAAGTGATGCGCCCCGGGGTACCCGAGAACTTCACCGGAAAGCCCAACTGGGGAATGCGGCCTTCCACCGGATGGTCGACGTGCAGCAGCATCTCGCGGGCGCGCACCTGGGGGTCATCAAAGGCCTCCCGCATGGTGTTGACCGGCCCACCGGGAATGTCGTGTTCGAAAAACAGCGCCACCCATTCGCTGCGTGTGCGCTGCGCGAACACGGCATCGAGCTGGGCGAACTGGTGATCTCGCGCCTCGCCTTCCGGGAAAGGGTCTGCCTTGAGTTCTGGCACACCCGCCACGTCACAAAAACGCTCCCAGAAGTGATCTTCAAGCGCGCCTAGCGTCACGAAATGCCGGTCTTTGCAACGGAAAATGTTGTAGCAAGGCGCGCCGCCGGTGTTGCGATATTCGCCGCCCTTGGGCTCGCAATTGCCGAACAGCGGTTCGGCGGCATGGTAGGCCAGGAAGGACATCGCACCGTCCATCATTGACACGTCGACCATCTGGCCCACGCCGCTGGCTTGCCGCGCAATCACCGCCGCCATGATGCCGTAGGCAGCCATGAGCGAGCCACCGCCGATGTCGGCGGTGAGCAGCCCCGGCACCAGCGGCCCTTCACCGGCTTTTCCAAACAGCGGCAATGCGCCAATAATGCCCATGTAATTCAGGTCATGCCCCGCCACGAGCTTGTAGGGGCCGTCCTGGCCAAAACCGGACACAGCGCAATAGATGAGTCGGGGATTGATGGCCTTGAGCGTGTCGTAGTCCAGGCCCAGGCGCTTCATCACACCGGGACGAAAGCCTTCGACGACCACGTCCGCTTGTGCCGCCAGCCGCTTGAAGATTTCCTTGCCCTCTGCGCTCTTTAGGTTGAGCGTCATGCTCTGCTTGTTGCGGTTGCATAGCAGGAACGTGCCTGAGTCGACCTTGCCCATTGGAGGAAAGCTGCGCTGGTAGTCACCCCGGCCGGGCTCCTCCACCTTGAGCACTTCTGCCCCCAGGTCTGCCAGCATCTGGGTGCACAAAGCAGCCGGTAGCAGGCGACTGGCATCGAGTACCTTCAGACCGGCCAGTGCACCCGGCGGATGCTTGACAGATTCAGGGGACGCAGGGGTATGGGTGGTCATATGTAGATTTCCTGTTTACGAAAACGAATTCTAATATCGGAAATGTTTAAACGAACTCGCTCACTCCCTCCTTACGGCCAGCCTGCCGTTGGCCGGGGAGGGCGAGGTCACTGCCGGGAAGCTGAATCAGGCCACGCGGCGGCGAACTGATTTGTCCGATTTGGCTGCTTTGACGGTGCCGTTAGGCTGAGCGTGAGTATTGCCCAGCAATTTCTCGATCTGCGCGGTGCACTCACGCGTTGAGGCCAGCAGTTTGCGCTCGTGCGCCTTGGTGGCGCGCGTGGTCAGCACCGACGCGTGCACGGCTGCGACGATCTTGCCTGCGGCGTCG
>JANPAZ010000627.1:0-4144 GCA_031430225.1 Rhodoferax sp.
TGTCTCCCGCCTGACCTTGAGCACTTTGAGGTACAACAGGGTGGACGCAATCGACACGACGAGAATGAACAGGGCGTAGGCCGACGCCACATGCGTGTTCTGGTAGGCGCCCTGCCAGTTGTAGGCTTCACCCACCAGAACCGGCTGGTCGCGCCCTGCAAACGAATAAACGACCGCAAAGACCTCAAACGCCAGGACCGTTCGCAGGATCAAAGCGCTTTGCAGGCTGGGCTTGAGGAGCGGCAAAGTGATTTTGGTAAAGCGCTTCCATGGACTGGCGCCAAACACTTCAGCCGCTTCGTTGTATTCCTTGGGAATGAGCTGAACGCCGGCCACCAGGATCACCAGCACGATGGCCGTCGCGCGCCATATTTCGGCAATCACCACGCAGACAAAAAGCGCTGTCGGATTTTGGTAGCTGAGCCACGAGGTTGGCCCGCTGATGAAACCAAGGCTTGCCAGCACCGTATTGAAATAGCCCCGATCATTGAAGATGGCCAGCCAGGCCAGCCCGGCGGCAAGATCGCTCACGCCCAGCGGAATTGTCCAGATGTACAGAAACGCCATTCGGCCACGGTCCAGGTTCTGCAGCATCATGGCCATGCCCAGCGCGACGACCATCTGCAGAGGCACCACGATAGCCACCAGGATCAGCGTGTTCTTCAGCGCAATGCCAAAGTTCAGGTCACCCAGCATCTTGGCAACATGCTGGCCAGTCCAGGCGCCGTCACCCGTGCGGAATGCCATCAGCGCGGTTTCTGCCAGCGGCCAGATGAACAACACCAGCAGGAAGATCACGCTGGGCGCAATCAGCAGATAAGGAGTGCGCTGGGTGTTCACAGCCGTCAGACGCGGGCGTCAGTGTTTGGGCTACTGAATCGGACAGGGCGCGGTACCGCTACTCGCGTCTGGCGCCCAGCATGCTGCACCCGCCTCCTTGATCAGTGTATCCATCAGTTTGCCCTGCTCACCCAGCACCAGTTTGATGTCTTCATTGCGCAGCACGATGCGGGTAAAAGTATCTACAAAGATCTTGTTGAACTCGCCGCCCTTTGAACCCAAAGACACGGGCAACAGTGAGGCGCGCCCATCCTTCGCGGCAAAAACGGCCGACATGCCTTGTGAGGCGAGCTGAACGCCCGGGGAGAGCTGACTCAGGTCCGCCTTGACCACCGGAAAAAAGCCAATCTCTTTCAGGATCAAAGCCTGTGTCACGGGCTTGGTCATGTAGTCGATCACCCGCTCGGAGGCAGCCTTGTCCGCGGAGTTCTTGGGGATGGCCATGCCGACGATGACTGGCATGAAACCCCGGCCCTTGATGCCGGAGGGTGCAGGGAAGGTCACGTAGTCACCCGGCTTGTCGTTGAGGGCCGGCAGCAGACGTGCTGTGTGATCAAACGCGACCCACACTTCGCCGGTTTTCAAGGGCTCCTCCATGAATCCATAGCTGGTGGAACGTGGATTCACATAGGCCCACATCTCGCGGAAGTCAGCCCAGGCTTTTTCCGCATCTGCATTTTTGAACGTTCGCACAATACCGCCGGTATGGCTGGGATAGAACGACGCCTGGAAGAAGCGCCACCACAGGCCCTTGGGGCCAGCCGGGAAGCCAAGCTTGGCCTCACCCGTGGCGTCCTTCATGGCTTTAGCCCAATCGCGCAGTTGCACGTAGGTCAATGCATTGATGTTTGCGCCGGGCGGCAGATACTGCAGCGCCTTCTTGTTGGCCACCATCTGGAAGGTGTTGGTCATCAGCGGAATGAACCGCTGGTTGGAGCCGCCCATTTTTCCCAGGTCCATCGCCGACGACGAAAACTCACGGCTGGCAGACAGCCGTTTGGCCAGGTCATCGAGGTCGCTCAGGCCACCGATCTGATTCACGGGCGACAGTTCGCCGTCGAGCGCGATGGTGGCGTGCACTTTGCCCTGAGCTGCACCCAGCTCCGCTTTCATGCGGGTGAAGTAGGTGTTGGCGTCTTCCGGAATAAAGTTCACTGCGTCGGGCGCGCCCTTGAGGATAACGGTACGCACTTTCTCCGCCTCTTCTACGGGACGCATCTGCGTCGATACAACGTTCGTTTGCGCCTGAACGACAGCGCCTGCAAGCAGGCCAAGCACGACAGTCAGTTTCTTGAGTTTCATGGTTTGTCTCCTGTTGAAAATCCGGGGGGTATGTGTGTCAGAAAGGCGCGCGCAAGCGTTCAGGGCGGACTGACAGGGCCGTCTGACTGCCGACCGATCAAGTGAATCGGCTCAAGCCGTGTGAGGTTTTTTGCGAGCTCGCCATTGAGCAGGCGCATCAGCAATTGGGCCAGGTGGCGACCGTTGTCCACAATGGCGTGATCAATGGTAGTGAGCGGAGGGTCGGCGTAAAGCCCCGCTTCCGTATTGCCGTAACCAATGACAGATACATCTCGCCCAACCCTCATGCCGGCCTTGCGGATGGCAGCCATCGCGCCGAGCGCAATAGCGTCAGTCGCGCAGAGCAAGGCAGTGATAGCGCCTTCTCCCCTCGTATCCATTGCATGATTAGCTATTAATTCAGCAGCAATTTGTTCGCCACTGGCGGCACTGACCTCACCGTGGCGCACAGGGCACTGGGCCGCCTGCAACCCGTGGGCCTGAATTGCACGGCGGAAACCTTGCTCCCTCAGGGCCGCAAAGGTCATATTTGGGTGCCCGTTGATGAATCCGATCTGGCGGTGCCCCGACATGACAAGTCGCTCGGCGGCCATAAAGAAGGCCTGCTCGTTGTCAGTGTCCACCCAGGCATGTGGCGCGTTGAATTGGGTGCGCCCATGGGTCACAAATGGCACGTTGCGCTGCTGAAGCAACGCCACGCGCGGGTCGTTGGTGCGGGTACGTGCGAGCACAATGCCATCGACCAGGCGCCCGTCGAGAAAGCGCGAGAGTTCGCTCATCTCGTCCTCACCAATGGGCAACACAACAGACAGGGCAAAGTATCCGTCTTCGCGCAATGTCTCAGCCAGGCCGGCAAGCAGGGCTGCAAAAGTGGCATCCAGGACATTGCCGGCCTTCACCGACGACACCAGCGCGATAGCCCCGGTGCGCCCGGTCGCGAGTCTGTGGGCGACAGGATGCGGCTGATAGCCGATGGCTTTTGCCGCCGCCTCGACCCGTGCGCGGGTTTTGGCGCTGACGTCGGCATAGCCATTCAACGCCCGCGAGACGGTGGACGTCGAGATTCCAAGCGATTCGGCCAGAGCAGCAATGGACATGTAATTTCAAAAATTCAAACCAAAAGCGGTTTTGTTCTTGAAATTATTAAATCAAAAGCGGTTTTGTTGATCAGTAGTTACCCGAATTACGGGTCATCAGGACCGGCCGTAATCGTCCTGCAGGCGAACGATGTCGTCTTCGCCGAGATAGTCACCAAACTGCACTTCTACGATTTCCACGGGATCAGCTGTCAAGTTGGCCAGTCGATGAACCTCACCCACTGCAATATCAATGTGCTGACCTGACACCAGTTCCATGAGACGTTCGCCGACCGTCACTTGCGCCCGACCCAGCACCACCACCCAGTGCTCCGAACGCTGATGGTGCTTTTGCAGGCTGAGCTTTCCGCCCGGATGGACCCGAATGCGCTTGATCTTGTTGCCCGCCACTTCAGACACGGTTTCGTACCAGCCCCACGGGCGTTCGGTGCGTTCGATGGTTTCGGTTCTTGAAGTTGTGTTCATGCTGTTGAAGCGAAAAAGGGCGTCTTCGAATCCGCGCGCATGCTACCGCAGCGTTGACCAAAGTTCAAATCATTTTGGAAATCGCAGTAGCCACAAAGCTCAACAACAGCGTGGTGGACAAGGGCAAATACCACTCGCGCCCAAACAGTTTGAAGCGGAAGTCACCCGGCAATTTGCCGAAGCCCAGCTTGGTCAAAAACGGCGCAAAGCTGTTGATGAGGATCAGGGCCAGTAAAACGACGAATATCCAGCGCAGCATAAGAGTCTAAGGGAGGGCTTTGTGCAGGTTTTCCGGCCTAGAGCGTATGGGTGCGGTCGCCCTGGGCAAACCCGATGGCATTGTCAAACCCGCCTCGTGCAAAGCCGATCACCTTGAATAGCTCGCCCATTTCATGCTCCATGATGAGTTTTTGCGCCATGCTTTTGTCGGCAAACGATGC
>JANPAZ010000628.1:0-12758 GCA_031430225.1 Rhodoferax sp.
GCTGCTGCGCAGCTTCGGGCTGTCCTTGCTGGTGCCCGACGTGCACTACGCTGCCGTCAGCGAATGGGTGGACCGCACGCAACTCAAGGGCCGCTTCGTCTACTTCCGCGTCCGCCCGTCGAAGAAAGACCTGCGCGGCGAACTGCCGGCGCTGCACCCCGACTCGATGGCGCGCAAGCTCGCCATCAGGCCTGATTCACCCTTCTACCCCTGGCTGGAACGCGAACTGGCGCACCGATTCGACCTGGCCTGTTGCACCAGTCAAGATCAGTTCCGCCGCGAGGCACGTGCGATCACGCGCGCCGGCCAGATCAAGGGCACCGGTGAACGCCACGAGAAGGACGACCGCCATCGCATCGACGACCGCAGCCGCTTCGTGCTGGGCTGGAGCAACCAGGCCAAGATCGCCGCACTGGAGTCCAAGGCCAAAGCGCTTCAGGTGCGCCTGGCTGACACGGGCCAGTGCATTGCCGCGCTGCAGAAGGAACAGCAGCAGACGCGCGAGCGGCTGCAGGCGCTGGACAAGCTGGAGGAATACCGCGATTGGACCGAACTCGACTGGCGCAGCAGCGCCACCGAATTGGCAGCCTTGCAAGACGAGAAGCAGCGGCTGGAAGAGGCGTCCGACGTGCTGAAGGCTTTGGCCGAGCAACTCGGTGCCCTGGAAGCCGCACTTGCCGACACAGCCACCCGGCTGAAGGCGCGAGAAACCGACCAGGCGCGCACGCTGTTGAAGCAGGAACAGGCGCTGGCCCTGCGCGCGTCCACCCAGCAGCGGCTGGACGCGCCGGACTTCGCAGCCCATGCCCGACACTTCGCGCTGATCGAAGGCTGGCGCGCAGTGGCGCTGGGCGAGCACACCCTCAGCGTCGAAGCCTGCGACGGCCGCGAGCAGGACAACTTCACCGACTATTTCGGCAGGCATCTCGAGCCTGTGCTCCAAGTCATCGACTGCAGAAATCAACGGGGTCCTTCCATGCCTTCGCAGCAGGTCTTCCGCTTCGTCTTGTTTCACGCCAGCCGAAATGGCACGACCAATAACTGGCAGATCTTCAGGTGTGACGTTATGCAATGGCTTTTTGGGTTCTCTTGAGTTCTTTTGCCCCTTAAGCCAAACCTCAAACTGGATTTCCGCAACCGTTTTGTTGTCTCGCTCCTTGTGTTCAATCGGCCCTCGGACCTCAATGTTTGTACGCTCATTGATCTCAGAAATTGCTCTGTTGAGCACGTCACGCTTGAAAAACCGGTACTCAGATTTGGAGTCGTCTCCGGAAAATCCTGTTAGCACCGGTTTCCACCACCGCCAATGCTGCCGTGCGGTCTTGTGCCCGGGGTTGTCTACGTACCTCGCGCAGATCTCATAAAGTGCCATCGCGGCATGAGACGAAAGCTGCGTGATAGCTTCAAGTGACAAACGCGCGTAGCGGTCGGGACTCAGGAGCTGGGAACGTACTTTCGAGTCAAACCGCCACCGGATCGTGACAGCCCCGGTGCGTTTATCTTTTGTAATACCAGCGCCACTCAAAAGATTGCACGCATCCCAAGTTTCAATTTCACCGCTCGACGGGCTCTGCCATTCGACAGTGGTGGTCATCAACTCTTTAAGGATTTTCTTAAATGGCGCCGTGTCCTTACTGTTGTAGTCGGCATCACTTATGACTTCGTGGAGCCTGGCTTCGTATTCTTCTTGCTCACCCTCATCCTGCGATCTGTAAAGCAGCACATTGAAGACTCGACGGCCAAGCAAGGAAATACGGCGCCCGCCCTGCACCGGCATCAAAGCCACTGCATTGACATGCTTCAACAGAAAGTCGTCAGTGTCATCTTGGAAAAGACTTGGCTGGTCCATTCGGGAATGATACTTGTAAACGTGAGTTTGTTGATGGAGGCCCTTCTCACGTACACGGAGTGGCCGCCGACCCTGTTGGGTCTCACGCATTTCCTGGCGCTCATAACAACCGACAGCCAATGAGCGGCGGAGTGATGCTCAGAAGCAGCGGCAAGTGTTTTTTTGTGCCTGTCGTTTGTTGTTGAGACTTGCGGGAGGCGATACGTGAGTGCAAATAGGGGTTTAGATTTATGAAAGCAGTCAATCAAATGAGCCCTGTTTCCACTCACGTTGATCCCTTACGCCGCTCACCAATGCCCCTGCTTCCCCTCCAAATAAGCCCTGTAAAGTCTCACCTAAGGCCTCATTTTGTCTCACATATTTGCATGTAACTCGTTGTCAGCATTACCGAATCCGAAACACAAAGGTATTAAATGTTTTGAAGGTATTTGTAGAGTTCTAAAACCAGCTCGTTTCAATATTCATCGATGTGGAAAGCCATGTTCATGTAGCAAACGCAGCGATCTGCGCGAATTGTTGAATCGGGATTGGAAATATTATTCAATAAATCGTCTTTTTGTTGCTTGGGCTGAAGAAAATCAGCAGAATAGCGTCTATTCAGAATCGTTATCGCTCTTCAATGTAACTAAAGAATATGGCAACAAATAAAGAACTATTGCTGGTCCCGGAAAGCCTAGCTGATGTCATGACACAAGCTGACAAGGCGGGGTACATGATGAGCGCCGTTCGCGGTGCCCTCCTCGCGCCAGAGAATCGCAAGTCTGCGCCACATTTCAACATAACTGAACTGGCCACACTTTGCGATGCAGATCGGTCACAGATTGTCTACCGTTCGTCGAAAGGGGATCTCCCTTCAGGGGTCATAAATCCTGGGGGAAATCGTCGCACGTTGACTTTGGAAGAGGCGATGCCTTGGGT
Organism: Rhodoferax sp.; assembly: GCA_031430225.1. Lineage (GTDB taxonomy): Bacteria > Pseudomonadota > Gammaproteobacteria > Burkholderiales > Burkholderiaceae_C > JANYCG01. The sequence continues at coordinate 2,768 of JANPAZ010000628.1, forward strand.
GCGTGAATTCCGCGCATCGCAACTCAGACCCAATGGCGCGCATGCTGTTTGCATCTCAGTCGCGAATTTCAAAGGGGGTGTTGGCAAGACAACCACTGCAATGACACTGGCCCAGGGATTGGCCCTCAAAGGACACAAGGTCCTCGTGCTAGATTGTGATCCACAGGGGTCATTGACAACATTGTTCGGCATCTTGCCCGATACGGACGTCGATGAAGCACAGACAATCCTTCCGGTTTGTATCGGGCAAGAGTCGAGTATTGAGCCGGCGATCCAACAAACATACTGGTCGGGTTTGGACTTGGTGTGTGCCGCTCCTCTACTCTTCGCTGCCGAATTCGCGTTGCCAGCTCGACAGATGCGGGAATCCCGCTTTGAGTTCTGGAACGTATTGAATCTCGCGCTGGATGATGTTCGTGACAAATACGATGTGATCATCATAGATACGCCGCCTGCGCTCTCGTATGTGACGATCAACGCACTGATGGCTAGTGACGGTATTTTGATGCCACTGCCACCAAATGCGTTAGATGCTGCTTCAGCCGCTCAGTTCTGGCGTCTTTTTTCTGATTTGGCTGGCCAATTGGTGGAGCAACGCGGTGTCACCAAGAGCTTTGATTTCGTCCGTGTGCTTTTGACACGTGTTGATAGCCAGGACTCAACGACAGCAACAATTCGTGATTGGATCAACAAGACGTATGAGGGGAAAGTGTTGCCCGCTGAAATACCCAAGACTGCAGTTGCGAACTCGAGTTCTGCTGAATTCGGAACGGTTTATGACGTTGCGAGGTATGAGGGTAACTTAAAGACGTATAAGCGGGCTCGCGATGCCTATGAGCGTGTCGCTGAGCTGATGGAGGAGATTGTTCGTGCCACTTGGCGTCGTCAGATTTCTGAATAAGGGGAAGCGGAATGGGTAAGAAAATCAACGATAAAACTGCCGGTATTAATTTGGATGGTTTCCAGCCGCGCGCCAAAGTGGTTGACGGTCAACCAGTGGTGGCCCAGAACACCTCATCTGTTTTGACGCCTAATCGAGATGGTGTCAAATCGTTCACTGGTGCTGGAATCTTCATGGCTGCGATTACTGGCAAGGACGAGGTATCAAAGGAGTTGGAGGACGTGCAGGCGAAGTTAGACGCGGCTGAAAGAAATGCCGAATGGTATGCAGACGCTGATCTCGTCAAGGCTCTAGATCCGAGCGTAGTTCGCCGCAGCCAGTGGGCAAACCGAGATCCGTCGGAGTTCAAGACGCCCGAATTTCAAGCGCTGAAGGATGAAATTCGTAGTGCTGGAGGGAATACGCAGCCGATCAAGGTGAGGCGTGTCGCGGGGGTGGTTGACGGTCAACCAGAGCATTTCGAGATTGTCTACGGTCACCGCCGATACCAGGCATGCCTTGAAGAAGGACTCAAAGTAAACGCGGTGATTGTTGATCGCATGACCGACGTGCAACTCTTCGAGGCCATGGAGCGGGAAAATCGCGGCCGCAAGAACCTGAGCGCCTGGGAGCAGGGAATGATGTACCAGGATGCACTTAAGAAAGGGTTGTACGCCAGCGCCAGAAAAATGGAGGACGCGCTGAATCTAAACCACTCTGATTGCGCGCGAGCTCTGCAACTCGCAAAACTGCCGATGACAGTGGTTCAGGCATTTGAATCTCCATTGGACCTGCAAGTCCGTTGGGCAAAGCATTTGACGGACGCATTGCAAAAAGATCCAGAAGGCCTGCTTGCCAACGCGCGAGAAATCACGAAAAATCGCAATGGAAAGTCTCCGTCTGAAGTCTTTGATGGTCTTATCGGCAAGCCTTCATCAACGATGAGTGATGTTCAAGAGATTTCAGTTGCTGGCAAGAAGTTGGCACTTTTTAAAGTCGGACCAAAGGGCAGGGTGGTCCTTGAGTTTGAACCTGGTGCCCTCAAGCCGCAGAAACATGCAGAGTTAGTGGCGTTGGTCAGCAAACTACTGGCGCGCTAGAACTTCATTGACCTGCAACACAAATTGGGTCAAAAACATTCCCTCTTCTATTTTTATTGAAGTGATACGTGAGATGCTTCAGGGGTCTGCCCCAATCGTCACATAGGGAATTTGTAGCTAGCTATATGCATAGTTCGGTCATAGCAAATCCCCTTTATACCGGGTGACTTCCTGCGCCATGGACTTCAACAGGCCTGCTCGCTGGATCACAAACGCAGCAATCCTCTGCACTATCTCGCGTTCTTCACCGATATATATGTCATCCTGCGCCTGCAGCGGCGCTTGCTCCAGCGCGCTGGCACACAGTTTATTGAGCTCCCTTGCGAAGTAGGCCCGGCTGATGCCGCAGCGCACACAGAAGTCCGCCAGGGCGAAGGACTTGATGGCCTCCAGCTCGAACTCATCCCCAAAGGCCATCGCCAGCGTGTGCTCCAGTTTGGCAGGGTCATACTGCACGACACTCACCAGATCGTAGAGCTCGGCCACGTTCAGTCCTGCACGACCCACATGAAAGGAGATGTTCTTCCCATGGGCATCGCTGTTGCCAAAGAGCAAGGTGGTGACCGCCCAAAGGACCAGGCGCTGCACTCCCACAGCTGGCGTCTCCAGGTGGGGGCGGATCCCAAATAGCCTTTGGAAACTGGTACCGTCCCGGATATGGGCCACATCCTTGCCGTTCCCCAGGTTGCGCTCGTACTTGGCCGCGACCGACAGATCGGTCGCCTGGCATCCATCAATAATGTGCAGGCGCTGCATGAGATCCAGGGCAACAGTCTTTTTCGTTGCTTGGCCATCCCGCGTATGGATTGCCACCTCTTGGGTGAGATGGCTCGCCTTACGGTCAAAGCGTTTGATCGCCAGAACCGGGGAGGGTACGCGCAGGATGTCGACCTGAGCTACATGGTTTTGTTTGTAGCGCTGCAGACTCATCCGAGTGGCCAGCCGCATGCAGAAATGCTCATTTGCCACCATGCAGGGCAGGGCGGTGTTGGTGGGCTCGGGCTTCAGGATGTGGTTGGACGACAGGAGTCCATCCGCCAGAAACAGGCGTCCCAAGTGCTGGTGCACCAGGAGCTTGTCCTGAAACCCGGCTACCGACATGCGCACCTGGCCATCCCAGACTGTGAACGGAACCTGGTTGCGAACCTCGATGCGTTCCTGAAGCTCGGCCAGCGTGATTTCACGGGCGACGGGAATCAGCGCTTTGGGCACTTGGCCCGCGGGCAGAAAGGTCAGGCCGCCGGTGGTCTCCTTGCCCAAGTGCCGGATCAGTCCAAAAATATTGTTCTTCTGGATATTGGTGTGCACTGAGGCCACATCCAGTGCCCGGCCTTCCGGAAGCATGTTCTCTAAAAAACGCCGGATCGCGTGGGAGCTTGTCGTCTGGTCCAGTGGCAAATGGGGTGAGAGGGCGTAGCCATGGACCGCCTTGGCCCAGGATGGCGCGTACTCCAGGCTGTAGTGATCGCTCTCTGGCGTATAGCCCAGCCGGGCCACCAGCTGGTCGCCGGTAAACAGATCCAGCGCGTAGGCAAGCGCCTGAAATTGAAACCGATCCGCGGTCATAGCCCAGGCTCCTGATGATCAGCAAGAGCCTGCAGGGCAGGGGCCAGGGCTATCGCATGGCGAGCGGGCAGAACCACCAGGTGCAGGCCCAGGCCTTGCAGGATGAGCAGCAGCTTGTCCAGTGTCACAGGCTTGCCGTTCTCCAATCGGGAGAGTACGTCGGAGGAGACTCCGCAAAGGGCGGCTGCGTCATCAATGCGCAGGCCGCTGTGGGCACGCTGGTTGCGCACTAGTTTTCCGAGAGAGGGGATATCGGGCACGGTCCAGGACGTGTCTGGATCGATGGCAGGGAGTTTTCTGGACATTGTTTCGCTATTCCGAAATAAAAGAATCTACGGGCGCATTTGTTGAATTGTTCCGTAGTTACGAAACTATAACGGCTGGAAGTAAATCTTGTCAATTGTTTCGACTTGCCGAAACTAATTGAGGCGTGTAGACGCGGCGTTTGTTTAATTCGCGCTCGACAAAGGCTGGCTAGGCCAACGCGAAGGAGGGCGGGAGGGTGGACAGAGGCCCTCAAAGCCCGTGAGAGCCTGTCAAATGACCTTGGAGGTGCAGGAGTGGCGAGAAGGGCTGACATGGGCACTCAGGCGGCTGGGGCGTGCACCTGGGATTTGGGCCGGGAATCCTGGTTATTTTGATATTCCTGGAAATTAAACAATTCCAATAGCGTCATGATTATCCATATAATCATGACGCATTAAATATAGCCCTAAAAACCCATTTTCAACTTGTTTGAGATGAAGTTGGTATTTTGAGGCATTCCTGAAGGAGCCGCCCCATGTCAGCCCTGCTCGAAAAATTTCAGGCCAGTTACCGCGTTCGCGTAGATCCACTGCTGGCAGGGCGATGGGACTACCACGTGCGCCGCAACGGCGAGAAGAACATCAAGCTGCAGATTGCTCAGGCCAAACGCACCGCCACCACCCTGAACAAGGCGATCGCGAAGTTCTCCAACATCCGCCCTGAACAGGAGCTGGCGATTAAGGCGGCAGCCAGCGCGATGAGTGCGCTTGCCAAAGAGCTGCTGCCCCTGGTAGCCTGGGCCAAGGCCTACAAGAAATTTTGCGATGCAGAGTACCAGCGTGGGGCGACACAAGAGTTGGAGGCAATTGCAACGGCACGGTGGGGCAACGACACGGTGGCCTTGCAGTTCGAGGCCGACCTGATCCAGGAGTTGTCAACGACCGAAGGCAAGCTGGCTTTTGCGCAATGGCTTCACTCACAAGGGCAACACACGGACGTCGCCTTGCACAACATCTCTTCAGGCGTGGAGCGCCTCGGTGACGGACGCACGCTGCGCGAGCGCGTGGCCGCAACGGTCTTGAATGAAAAGCGCAACACAGACAACCGATGGGGTTCCAATGTGATCTGCTCCTGGCGGACTTACGAGCTCTACCTGGCGCACCGCATAGATGTTGCGGCCAGGACGGCGGGAATTCTCAAAGGGTTCAAGGCCTAGCCCGGCGAGATCGCTTCTTTGAAATATGCCGACATGATTGCGTCCGAGCCGGTCGCCTCGCTGTTTCAAAGCGCGCCGAATGACGGGCGCAAGCCGGGGCGCCCGCCGGGTTCCAAAGCCCGCGTCGTGCGCGATACGCGGTCCCTTGCCATCCATCATTTCGCCTTCATTCGCTCCAGCCTGCTGGGCCTGGACTTGCGCGAAGCCTTTGAGCGCTACCTGGCGTGGAGCGAGGCCACCACCGACCTGCGCTACATCCAGAACCGCCGGGATGCGCTGCTCAAACAGATCATCGAAGCTGGTCGCCATCTGGATCCCACGTTGCCGGCCCATGCGGGAATTGGCCACCTGCTGGAACTGCTGCGCAGCGAGCAGGTCGTGAAACCGGTGAGCACACTGCCCAGTCTGGACGAGTGGGTAGAGCGCGAAGGCCTGGACCCGGAGGGCTGGCGTGAGGCCGATCTACTGGCGGAGTACAAAGCCGCATTCGGTCTTGAGCAGGCAGAAGCAACTGATGCTGCTGAAGGCTTGAAGGACCCGGCTGCTGAACGGGTGAGGGCGCTCAATCATCTAGAGACGTCTTTGGCGGTGACTCCGACCGCCAAAGACCGTCTGGAGTCCTGGTTTGCCCCCCCGGTGGTGAAATGCCTGCGCAATGTCGGAGTCCTGAGTCTAGGTGATCTGGTGCGTTTCATTAACGCTTACGGTTACCGCTGGCATGGCCGGGTGGCAGGCTTTGGTGTGCAGAGGGCGCGACTGGTACTGGCCTGGCTTCGCCAGCAACTCCCACACCTTCAAATGCCCATTCATGACAGCGTGAATGAACCCAAGTCGCTTCGGGCGCTCAAGCACAAGGCCAGGACGGCATTGACGCTGTACGGCTCTGGGGCGCACCTGGCGCTCCCGAATCCCTACCCTCAATTCGGTGCTGGCACCCTGGTTCAGATTGAGTTGAGCCGTGTTCAAGTGTCTCCAGGGCTGGCCGGTGGTACGGGAGAGTTCCGTTCCCACATGGCAAACACCCTGGGCGCGACCCATGACCTCCAGGCGGTCAATGCCTGGCTGGCTTACTACAAGGACAAACCGTCGACCCAGCGCAGCTACCGCAAGGAAGCCGAACGCTTCCTGCTGTGGTGTGCCCAGGTGATCAAGAAGCCCTTGTCCTCAGTGAACTCACCCGACTGCCTGCAGTACCGGGAATTCCTCAAAGCCGTGCCGGCCACCTGGATCCATGCAGTACCGGTTCAAAGAACCGATCCGGCCTGGCGTGCGTTCAGAGGGCAGCCTGGGCCTGCATCGCAAAAACAGGCGTTGGTCATCTTGCAGACCCTGTTTGGCGCTTTGTGTGATGCAGGCTACTTGGTGGCCAATCCGATGAAGGCGTTGATGAAGGGGTTTGACCTGCCGGCTTCCAAGGTGGATATCCGCCGATCCTTCACCGAAGCCGAATGGGCGCATGTGCTGAAGTGCCAGGACGTCCTGCCGGTGGGGCCGGAGCGTGTGCGCCTGAAGTGCATTCTGGAACTGCTGGTGACCTCGGGTATCCGGCTGGATGAACTAGCCAGGGCACGTCATGGTCATTTGCGGCTGGAACACTTGCCGGACTTGCCAGAGGCCTGGATCCTCACCGTGACCGGCAAACGCAACAAGACCCGGGAAGTGCCTTTGAATGACGATGTGGTCACGCTACTGGCCACGCATGGGCGGGAATTCATGGAGGAGGACCGGGACTGTACAGACTCCAGCGACTTGCCTTTGATTCGTACCCTGCATCCTTCAGTGGCGCAGTGGGGCAGGGCAGAGGAGGGTGCCTTGATCGCTACGGCGCTATCCGACAAGATCGGCAGTGCTTTGTCAGCCGCCGGAATCTATGCCGTGCTCAAGCGTTTTTTTGCACAGGTGGCCAAGCGTGCCGCCGACGCGGGTCTGGATGCCCGCCGGTTTGAGAAGGCCAGCACCCACTGGATGCGTCATACCTTTGTGCGTCAGGCGCTGGTGGATGGGGTGTCGATTGAGGTGGTGAGTGAGCTGGCTGGCCACGCCAGTATTGATACCACGTCTATTTATTCAACGCAGGAGCTGGCGCGCAAGGTCAGGGCGGTGCGGGGAATGAGACGCAGGGTCGCGGCATTCAATCCTTGAGTCAGGTATGCACGACAGGTGTCCCGAGCCGTGATTGTGAGTTCGACTTGGCGCCAGACAACATGCTGGCTACATTGCGGTTGTATTGACAAGTCAGCGGGGACGGTCATAATCTTTTATGAAATTCGTAATTTGGTGCCTTAGTAATTGAGACGAACCTGGAATCATCATGCTGACAAATGCACCCCGACCGGCCAGTGTCAAAGTTGTTGGAACCAATGGACAGATTTCCTTGGGCAAACAGTTTGCTGGGCGACAAGTCCTGATCGAAGAACAGGAAGCCGGTGTTTGGCTCGTCCGGGCAGCCACGGTCATCCCTGACAACGAGCGTTGGCTACAGGAGCCTGCCGCTGCCGTTGATCTGAACAAGGCCTTGAAGTGGGCAAGTGCAAATACAGCCAGCGACGCAGCGTTGGACAAAACCCTCAAACGCATGGCGCATGGCAAAGGCTAATTCGACGGGCCCGGTTCGGCTGGATCTCAACAACCCGGTGTTTCAAGTCAATCTGCTGACTTTGCAGAAGCCAGAGCGCCATGCGGCTCTGGATACGCTGAACAAAATTCGGCAATTGACCAGGGACCAAATTTACCGAGACAGCGGACTGAAGTGGGAAAAAATATCCAGCGTCGCACCACCAGCTGGGGTGGACGCTATTTATTCATTGCGGATTACCCAGGCGCGCCGTGCCACTGCCTATCGGGACGGTGAATTCATTCGATTTTTGACGGTTGCGCCCGACCATGACAGCACCTATGGTCGCAAATGACGTGAATGAGAGATCATCGGTGCCAAATTTAGGCGCAAAAGTGTCAGGGTTAAACAGAACCAACACAGGCCTTTCGTGGGAGAAATGCTGACCTTGGCCGCTTTCGTCAATGTGCCCAATTGCTCCGTCATTGACCTCAAGAACTTCTCGACAGGGCTGATTCTGCATATCCCTGATCCGGATGCAAACGCGGCTGCAACGATGCCTCAGTCTTGACTAAGCAAGAGGTCGCTCCTGCGCAGCGGTGCAGGAGTTACCGTCCTTCTAGACGAAGAGGACATCAACAAATGACTCAGCCTTTCAAAACCTCTGTGAACCTGGTTTTGGCAAGCCGCATCAATGACCTGCGTCCCTTGGCATCTGTGGCTCGCCAGGCCAACCGCGCCAGCTCGATAAAAGCCGATTCACCCGGTGTGCTCATCACGCCTGCGTGCTCGGTATCTATCCAGCCAGGCTCTTTGCCCGCATGCTGCTCAATTTGAGCAGCCATCTTGTCACCCATATTCCGGCTGCTCTTGAGCTGACTCAGCGTGCTGGCGGACACTTCAAGGTGTGCGGCAAAGGCCAGTTCGATGCCTTTTGCAGGAACCCCCAGAGACAGTTGGTGCTCGGTGAACTCGCGTAAAAGACGCAGCAAGTTTTCCCGACGAAGGCGGTTCGTTTGGGATGCTTGTGGGAGATCTGACATTGTTTGTTTTTTGACAACGCTGAAAATATTTCGCCAACAGTGTTGACCATAACGTAAAAAGTCTTTACATTATCATTCATTGCAGTCAACGCTCGGATATCACAAGGCGTTAACAGCACAACAGGTTTAAGCAAAGCAAACATTGACAGAGGTTGAATTTCAGTGAACCCCATAGCCACCATCGCAAGACATCTGCCCAAAGGGCGGTCGGTGCGCGGCTGTGAGTTTATTGTGTCTGCGCAGATGCCGCAGCAGTCATTCAAGCCGTCCAAGTTTCAAAGCAATCGAGGCAACCTCGGCCATTTGCCCACAGCCCGTCTGTGGACGACGTATGAGGATTGCCGAACTCCGGGGGGAAGTGCATAACGCACCGCCCTTAAATCTCTGAATCCCAGAGGCCCGGTATCCACAAGGTACCGGGCCTTTTTACTTGGCCTGCCCAAAGGCTTTAACCAACTACCGATTGCAGCAATGCAGTCACCCACCCCAGGCAGTGATCGCGCTGCCATCTCACTCGGCGTGCAGGGGTCTTTAACAATTTGTCGTGAGGCCGCGCCAACCTCTGGATCGGTGCGAGCCCTACATCTATGCGGACATAGCTCAGTTGGCAGAGCGTGAGTTTTCCAAACTCAATGTCGTCGGTTCGAGGCCGACTGTCCGCTCCATTTCGGGTGTGTCTTTGCAACACCGCGTGGCGCAGTCGAGGGAACGATGCGTGGGATGTGCCAATAGGTGGTGGAATTCCCCGCCTGCGACGCAGCGAGAGCACCTGGTTCGGCTTCAAGCCGGTCACTCGCGCAAAGGCACAGCCGAAATGGATTTTGCCCCTCTAGCTCAGATGGGAGAGCAATCGCCTTGTAAGCGATAGGTCGCGCGTTCGATACGTCGCATGGGGCACCAAGCTGTTTGTTCCGTTGGACTGCTGGTGAGGTCATCGGCCATTCAAGTCGAGCAGATGGGATCGAAACCCATACGGAACGCCAGCTGGCCAGTTCATTTATCGCAGAGTAGAGGAGCGGTCGTCCTCGCTGGTCTCATAAGCCAGAAATCGCTGGTTCAAATCCAGCCTCTGCATCCAAAAAAGAAGTGCTGTGCTCGTCATGAGCGCCGCGTGGAAACCGACCGCAAAGATTGAGCGGCGCCGGAACTCGTAACCGGACACATTTAGTTTTTGCCTCGTTGGCTCAACTGGACAGAGCACCGGCTTACGAAGTCGGGGACTGGGAGTTCGAATCTCTCACGAGGCACCAGTTTTGGATTGAGAGCAGCATCGGTGACTGCGGCGGTATGTAACACCGTTCTCCTTCGGGATACCAACTGGTTCGACTCCAGTTCAATCCACCAGTTTTCTCGGTGTAGCTCATCTGGTAGAGCGCGTGCTTTGGG
>JANPAZ010000629.1:0-3109 GCA_031430225.1 Rhodoferax sp.
GGCAGCATCAGGAACACATCACCCGCCAGCGATGCCGCCAGCGCCCCCAGCAGCAATGCCACCCTAACCTTATAAGAAAATTGACAGTAGGCCCACGTAGATATTGCATGATTAGCTATTAATAGTATAGCAATCAGTATCGTCAAAGGTTTGAACACCTGGTGTAGGTTGACCAAGCCCAGTGCACTGGTGGCGGCGGTCAGCACGGCTGAAGCCACCAGCAGGCCTTCGCCCATGCCAAGGCGGCGCTGCATCACAACACCCAGCGTCCACAGCCCGGCGGTCAGCATGGCGCACCACACGGCTGCCGCTGAGAGCGCCAACCCATCCACATGCCACAAAAAATGCGCAATACCGCCCAGCAGCACCGCAAACCAGGTTGCAGAAAATGCCATCAAACGCCTGCTCATGGGGGGGTGAAAGGTCTGTACCCGTGTGATGTCAAAAGGCGGCTTGGGCGAACTCTGAGCCATCTCGGCACTCTGCCACCCCGGCGGCTTGAACCAAACGAGCAGCTTGTCGGTCCAGCGTCTGGCCCGCCAGGACTCTTTCATCAAGGCCCAATAGACCTCGCCATTGGCCCACAGCGGGTCCCAGCTTTTCAGCGCGCTGCGTGTGCCATACACACACGGCACAGTTTCTTCGCGAAACGTGCCAAACAGCCGGTCCCATACCACCAGCACGCCGCCGTAGTTCTTGTCGACGTAGCCATCATTCACGGCATGGTGCACGCGGTGGTTGGAAGGCGAGCAGAAGACGCGGTCAAACCAGCCCAGCTTGGGCACGTGTTCGGTGTGCACCCAGAACTGGTACAGCAGGTCGATCAGCGCCACGATGCCAAAGATCACCGGTGGCACGCCCACCACGGCCATGGGCAGGTAAAAAATCCAGCCCAGCAGATTGCCGGTGCCGCTTTGCCGCAAGGCGGTCGAGAGGTTATAGGCCTGGCTTTGGTGGTGCACCACATGAGCAGCCCAGAACAAGGCGACCTCGTGCCCGGCGCGGTGTAGCCAGTAGTAGCAGAAGTCGTATAACAGCAGGGCCAGCACAACGCCATACCAGGTGCCCCAGAACGCGTCGTGGCGCATCAGCGCGACAGATGCAAACACGGCGGTGTAGATGCCAACCTGGAGTGCCTTGGTCAGCACGCCCGACAACTGGCTCATCATGCCCAGGCTGACGCTGTTGAGCGTGTCGTTGAGCCGGTAGGTGTCTCGGCCGGTGCCAGCGCGCTGCCGGGCGCGGCCCCAAGCATATTCCAGCGCGATCAACAGCAGGAAGACCGGCGTGGCCAAGACGATGACCTTGCTCATGAATCAGGCCGTCGACTCGTCCAGCGCCTCGTCGTCGTCCAGGTGCAGGGTGTCGGCCCAGCCCACCAGGCTCAGGCCCTCGGGGGTCCATAGCAGGCGGTTGATGGCGGCGTTGCCCAGCTCCCAGGTGCGGGGGCTTTGAATCTCCTGGCGCGTGGCGGCGCGGTAAAGCACGTCCATCACGCCGCCGTGGGCCACCAGCACAATTTGCTCGCCCGGGTGCTGGGCGGCCAGTGTGTGTGTGGTCTGGATGATGCGCTCGCGCAAGGCAATCAGCGACTCACCGCCATCGGGTGCGTACTCCGGGTCGCGCTTGCGCCAGCGCTGGGCCTGCTCGGGCCATTGGGCTTCAATGTCTTTGAAGGTCTTGCCTTCAAACACGCCAAAGCCGCGTTCACGCAAGCCCTCAACCGTTTGCGCCGGCAAGCCCGTGGCGTTGGAGATAGACAGCGCCGTGTCCCACGCACGCAGCAGGTCGCTTGTGTAGATGGCTTGAATCGACTGACCGGCCAGCGCCAGCGCCACACGATGCGCCTGCCAGCGACCCGTGTCATTCAGGCCCACGTCGAGCTGACCCTGAATGCGCGTGTCGACGTTCCAGGCGGTTTCGCCATGGCGAATGGCAATGATGCGGGTGGGCTGGGCGAAATTGTCTGGCATGGCCGGATATGGTTTGCTATTGAATATGTAGCTATGTATTTAAGTTCTATGCGGGCCTGTGGCTAAAAAAGATCATAAATTATTGCTATTGACCTTTCGGTAATTTGTGATAACCGTCACTGCGAGGCCGCAGGCCGTGGCGATCCATCGTGGCAAACTGAGGGTATGGATTGCCGCGCTGCGCTCGCAATGACGAGAATATTGTGATGAATTTTGCAAATCTCAATAGTGACTAAATGGACACCACCTGCAGGCCCGGCAGGCCTGCCGCGGATGGGAGCTCTTCAGCATCAAACGCCAGATCGCCATCGGGGTTGGCCTCGCCGGTGGCCTTCAGGCCTTCAAAGTCGTAACGCTTGCGGTCCATCAGGTGCGAAGGCACCACGTTTTGCAGCGCGCTGAACATGCTCTCAATACGCCCGGGGTGCTTCTTTTCCCACTCGCGCAGCATGGTGCCCACCTGCTTGCGCTGCAGGTTTTCCTGGCTGCCGCACAGCGTACACGGGATGATGGGAAAGGCGCGGTGCGCGGCCCAGCGCGTGAGGTCTTTTTCGGCCACATGTGCCATGGGGCGGATGACAATGTGTTTGCCGTCGTCGCTCACCAGCTTGGGCGGCATACCCTTGAGCTTGCCAGCAAAAAACATATTGAGGAAGAAGGTTTGCAGCATGTCGTCGCGGTGGTGGCCCAGCGCGATTTTGGTGGCCCCCAGCTCGTCGGCCACCCGGTACAAAATGCCCCGGCGCAGGCGGCTGCACAGGCCGCAGGTGGTTTTGCCTTCAGGGATCACGCGCTTGACGATGCTGTAGGTGTCCTGGTTCTCAATGTGAAACGGCACGCCCAGGGCCTTGAGGTAGGTGGGCAGCACGTGCTCAGGAAAGCCGGGCTGCTTCTGGTCGAGGTTGACAGCAATGATGTCGAAGTGAATCGGCGCACGGGCCTTGAGCTTGAGCAAGATGTCCAGCATGGCGTAGCTGTCTTTGCCACCGCTCACGCAGACCATGACCTTGTCGCCTTCTTCGATCATGTTGAACTCCACAATCGCCTGGCCAACCTGGCGGCACAGGCGTTTTTCCAGCTTGTGGGTTTCGCGTTCGATCTTCAGGGTGTTGCCAAAGCTTGCCTGTGCAGGGGCA
>JANPAZ010000630.1:0-15614 GCA_031430225.1 Rhodoferax sp.
GCGTCGGGTCAATGCCGGCAACCAGACCGCCATAACCATGATGCTTTTTGGCATGATCAACTGGACATTTACCTGGCTGCGCCCTGGCGGCAACATGAGCTATGCGGCGTTTGCCGATGAAGTCATTGCCATGCTGGAAGGCGGCCTGACCCCAACTGCTTTGGCGAAACCATGAAGAAACCGGTTCACGTTGTCGTGATGGGAGTATCTGGCTGCGGTAAGTCAGCCGTGGGTCAAAGGTTGGCGGAGCTGTTGGCGTTGCCCCTGATTGAAGGGGATGACTTTCACCCAGCAAGCAATGTGCAAAAAATGGAGCAGGGCATCGCACTGAACGACACGGATCGCAGCGGCTGGCTGACAACTCTGGGGCAGGAGCTTGGCCGACACCCACAAGGTGCGGTGCTGACCTGTTCTGCCCTCAAGGCGGATTACCGAAATGCGCTGCGTGCCAGGACACCCAAACTGCGATTTGTTCACCTCGCCATCACGCAGGCAGAGTCCCTGCGACGTGTATCGCAACGCGCTGACCACTTCTATCCGCCCAGTCTGGTAGCCAGCCAGTTTGAAGCCCTGCAAGACCCCGGCAATGAGCCCAATGTGCTGGTGCTGGACGGAAGTGCGTCGCTGGGCGATTTGGCGGCCCAGTCTGCAGCTTGGTTGCGTGCCAGTTCTGTCGCTGATTGAAATGCAGCACCCAATTTCACAATACGTAACGAATTACGATTAGGTAAACTTGCGTCAAACCATGAAGCGCCACTGAATAGCGATCGTTTCGACACCCAGGAGATTTAAATGACAACCGCACCCACCAAGGCATTTGCATCGCAGGCCGATCTTGCCAATAAGAAGATCACATTCGAGCAACTCAGCAAGCATTGCTGGGCCTACACCGCTGAGGGTGACCCGAACAGTGGTGTGATCATTGGCGAAAGCTACATCATGGTCAGCGATGCCACCGCCACACCGGCCATGGCACAAGACCTGATTGCCAAGATCCGCACTGTCAGCAACAAGCCCATCAAATACGTGCTGCTTACGCACTACCACGCCGTGCGCGTGCTGGGGGCCAGCGCGTACGTTGCGGAAGGTGCTACTGAAATCATTGCAAGCCGCGGTACGCTGGAACTGATCGCCGAGCGCGGTGCGCAGGACATGCAAAGCGAGATCGAGCGCTTTCCGCGTTTGTTTCAAGGTGCTGAAAGTATCCCCGGCCTTACCTGGCCCAGCATGGTGGTGGGTGACGGCAAGCCTGGGCGACAAGGCTCCTTAAGCATCAACCTGGGCGGCGTGGTGGTGGAAATTTGGCACCCCGGTGCGGGCCATACCCGTGGCGACACCATTGCCTGGGTTGAAGAAGAAAAGGTGCTGTTCAGTGGCGACCTGGTGGAGTATGAAGCGGGTGTTTACACGGGCGACGCGCATCTGGCCGAGTGGCCGGCCACGCTTGCAGCCTTGAAAACCCTGAACGCCATAGCCATCGTGCCGGGTCGCGGCGAAGCCATGAAAGGTGCGGCCAACGTCGTCAAGGCGTTGGACTACACATCACGCTGGGTCACCACGCTATTCCAGGCCGGCAAAGAAGCCGCTGCGCAGGGCATGGACCTCAAAGCCGCCATGGCCCACACCCGAAAAAGCATGGACCCTGTCTTCGGCCATGTGTTTATCTACGAGCACTGCCTGCCGTTTGACGTGAGCCGTGCTTATGACGAGGCCAAGGGCATCACGAACCCACGCATCTGGACGGCTGAGCGGGACAAGGAGATGTGGGCGGCGTTGCAAGCGTGAGAAAATTGTTCGATAAATCGAGCCTTATCGGTTTTGTGAGCGCTATTTCGAGCTTGAGATTGCGTGTTTAAAAACTTCATGGGAAAATACTCGATAAATCACTCCAAATCGATTTAAGCCTCGATTTAAAGAGCATGCGAGTTTCCCAAAGCGCGATCCTCAACGAAGAGCTGACCCAGCAAGCAAAGCACATTGGCACCTGCTTCGCCAGGCTTCGGGTTGCCCGAGGTGTCAAGCAAGATGTTGCAGCCGTGCGGGCGGGCTTGTCGCGCAACACGGCGTATCGGTTGGAGTCAGGAGACCCCGGTGTCGCAGTAGGCCACTTGTTGCGCTATCTGGAGGTCATCGCGCCTGGCATGACGCTGCAAGAACTACTCGCCCAAACCGATCCATCACTTTTGGTATTGAACCTCAAAGAAAAAACCCGTCGAGTCCGAGACCTGAGCAGCAAAGAAATCAGCGAACTTGATTTCTGACCTCCCAGCCATTGGGTGCATTGATGATCAAAACTGAAAAACTGGCCGTCTTTTCTCACCTCAATGGGCAATGGGCACCTTGCGGGTTGCTGTCGCTTACTGAGGACGGTGCGCAGACCCAAGGTGCCAGCTTCGCCTACGGCACTCGTTACATGGACCGGGCAAACGCGCTGGAGATAGACCCGGTTGCGCTGGGCCTGCAAGACAAATCGGGCATTAAAGGAAAAGAGCTATTTCCGCCCGCCGGTTTGCCCCTGTTCGGCGGAATAAGAGACGCTGCACCAGATGCATGGGGGCGCAGAGTCATCGAGTCCAAGCTAAAAGCCCCGCCAAACAGTTTGCCTGAATCCGCCTACCTGCTGCATGCAGGCAGCGACCGCGTGGGCGCCCTGGATGTCCGGCAGAACCTGAAATCAGATGCCACTGTGGGCATCGCTGAAATCAAGTCTCTGCAATATCTGATTGAAGCTGCTGATCGCATTGAACAAGGCCTGCCCGTACCTGCGAAGCTGGAACCCATATTTGTTGCTGGAACAGCGCTGGGCGGGGCGAGACCCAAGGCCTCCGTACGTGACAACCGTGGTGTGCTCTGGCTCGCCAAATTCAGTGGACAAAAAGAGCCGATCAACCTGCCATGGGTTGAATACGGAACCCTGCAACTGGCCAAAGAAGTGGGTCTTGTGGTGCCCACCGTCAAGCTTGAGAAAGTTGGCGACCGCACCGCGATGCTGATCCAAAGATTTGACCGGTATTGGGACTTGCCAGATGCGCCACCCGTACACGCTGGGGCCAACACCTTGGCCCTGGCAAGCCCCGAAGACGGGCGCATTGAAAAGCGCCTTGCATTTGTTAGCGGGCTCACGCTGTTGGCTTGCCATGAAGCTGATTCCATGAACAAGTCATATGGCGACCTGGCCAATGCGATCCGAAAGTATTGTCACCCGGAGGTCGTGATGGCAGATAACAAAGATTTGTACCGCCGCATGATTTACAACATCTTCGTGACCAACAACGATGATCATTTACGAAACCATGGCTTTATTTGGGACCCGAAATATTTGGGATGGCGGCTGAGTCCCTTGTACGACGTAACGCCCAACACCAGCGTTGCACACGACCGATACCTTCATTTAAGCGTCGGGCCCCAGGGAAAATATGCACACCTGGACAACGCGCTTGCTGCGCATAGCTGGTTCAGGTTGTCAGAAAAAGCCGCTGCAGACGTGATAGCGCAGGTCTGGGAGAAAGTGAGAGAGTGGAAAGTATTTTTCGAAGCCAGTGGTGTGCCGGAGGATCAAATCGAAAAGATCGCAACGGCTTTTCGACATATTGATGATGTGGCATCGGCGGACGTGCGCAAGAAAATTTCTTGACGATTTGCGTGATGGGCGCGCGCTTCAAGCCTGAACTGGCATCAACTTTGTGACGCATGCACACAATGCAGTTTTGGCGCCCGTAAAAGCTGCTTCTTCATCAATTGTGACGATGCGAAGACGGCCCCGTATTTCCACAATGCAACTCGCGCACGCACGAATCACCTTCAACGGCGCTGCGAAAGGAGAGCATTCATGTCACACATTGATGAACCAGCCAGTACAACGCCGCCACCCAGCACGCGCAACCCTGTGCGCAGACGGGATGCCATTCTGGACGCCATGCACCGCTACCACCGCGCGGTGGGTGCCGTGGTGGCAGCCACTGCTGCGCTTTCGCTCTACGGGGCGTTGCTGTCAGGTTTCGACACAAAAGCCCGGCGCGCGACACAGACCGAAGTTGCCGGTCAGAAAGCCCGGCAGAGTGTTGAAGCTGCCCAGCAGACTACGGTACAAAAAAGGGAAGTGCGCGTGGTTGAGCTGCCGCCCGTGCAGATTGTGGGCCGCAGGCTGCCGCCCGATACGCAAATGGCGACCCAGGAGAGCCTGCCTGCGGGCACCCCTAGCGCAACAGTAGCAACAACAGCATCAACAATAGCAGCAGCGTCAGAACCCGCAGCATTTGCACCGCTGACCGCCGAGGTCCCAGCATCCCCCCATAACGCTGGCCAAGTCTTCACCGCCTCCCGCGTAGGGCTGCTGCCCAACGCCTCGCTTGAACAAAAACCGTCGCTGTCTTCCTGGGCGTCACCGCAGCGGTAGCTGGCCGAATAAAGCTACACATTTTCAAGTTGAGAGTAAAGTCGAAAAATGGGCAACGTAGACAACATCATCATCGAACAGCTGAAAAATCTGCGTTCTGACGTGGCGTCAATGCGCCCCGAAATGCACACAGAATTCAAGGCCGTCAAAGCACACTTGAACCATCTGGACGCGTCCATGGCCAGTGTGCGGCGTGCTGTGGTGCCTTGTCTGCTGAAGACTTCGCCCGACGGTAGGTGAGCATTGACTCACTGTTTGAGCGAATCCAAAGAATCGAAAAACGCTTGGAATTGGCGAGGTATAAAAGGTCTTTCAGGGCCTTTATTTTTTTAGTTGGCGACCCTCACGGCTTCGCCCCCACAGTCACCCACCGCCACTCCAGCCAGTTGTCCGCCCGGTGTACCGCCGTCACATTGCTGCGCATGGCCCAGGGGATCACCTGGCGGTGCAGTGGAATGTGGTGCACCTGCTCGGCGTGTTCACGCAGGGCGGCTTTGATGAGTTGTTCTCGCTTGGTGGGGTCGGGCTCTTGGCTGGAGGCCGTGGCCATTTCATCGAGTTTTGGGTTTTTGTAATTGCCCCAGTTGTAATAGCCCACACCGCGGTCTGAGCGTGATCGCATGATGGTTGTGAGCGTGGTTTCAGCATCGGTAATTGCACCGCCCCACCCCAACATGTACATCGACACATCCAGTTTTTCCGCCTTGGGGAAATAGCTGGCACGTGGCATAGCGTTCACTTTGACCTTGATGTTTATTTGTGACCACATTGCCGCCAGTGCGATACAGATTTCTTCATCGTTTATGTAGCGATTATTCGGGCAATCCAGTGTCACATCAAAACCCTGACCATAACCAGCTTCAGTCATGAGGGCGCGGGCTTTCCCTAAATCAAATGGCAGACGTTTTTCCAATTCGGCATCATTGAAGTTACCCAAAGCCGACGGCATGATGGATCCCGTAGGTAAGGCCTGTCCGCGCATCAAACGAGAGCGCAAGGACTCAATATCTACTGCATGGTATAGCGCACGGCGCACGCGAACATCCTTGAACGGGTTCTTCCCCTTCACGCTGCTGTAAAGCAGTTCATCGCGACTTTGATCCATACCGATGAAAACGGAGCGGTTTTCTACCCCATCAACTATTTTTGTGCTCACACTGCTACGCAAACGCTGCACATCTTGCGGCGAGGGGTCCAGAAGGAAATCAACCTCGCCTGAAATCAACGCTGCTGTACGTGTTGAATCGCTGCTTATGGGGGTGTAGGCAACATCCTGCACATTGCCTTCGAATTTCCCCCACCAGTTGGGGTTGCGTTTGTAGACAGTCCTAATGTCAGGCTGGCGTGATACCAAAATGAAAGGCCCTGTGCCATTTGCATTAAGTGCCGTGTACTTGCTTTCCTTGTTCTTGAAGTCTTGGGGTGCAGCCGCGTTGTTGTTTTCGCTCCATGCCTTACTCATGATGAGGATAGTTGCAGCGTGCTGTAGAAAAATCGGATTGAACTGAGTCAGCGCAAATTCAACCGTCAAATCATCAACCTTACGTGGCTCTCCCATGGCGGTGGCATACGCACGAAATGGCGATGCCGCATGTTGAGCGCGTTTGACCGAAAACACCACGTCTTCCGAGGTGAATGGGGATGCATCGTGAAATTTCACTCCAGAGCGTAACTTCATGCGCCACAAGGTGGGGTTGATCTGAGCCCATTCAGTGGCCAAGCCCCCAACGATGTTCAACTGCTTATCACGCTGAACCAGAGACTCGTAAACCTGACCATTCATGGAGTTGGTGAGGGTCTCGTTTTGCGAGTGCGGGTCCATCGTCTGCGGGTCGCCTTGGGTTGACCAGCGGAAGGTTTGGGCGAGAACGACTGAACACAATCCAATCAAGGACAAGGCCAGTGTCATTTTGAGATGAAGTTTCATACTGATGAATTTAGTACAGATGCGTCGGACCGTCTATCGGGAAATGAAGTGCTGCCAATGTTGAGTGAGTCAACCCATCCGGTCACGGCATAGGAACACAGGGAATGCTAATTTCAATTTCAGATTGATCACTACTATCACTACTGATAGTAGTCGTAGGCGGCGCTGCCAATTTGCTCAACTGTGAATTCGTGGCATGAAGACCAACAACGTAGCGTGTTGCTACTGCTGCTGCGACGCTGGTGCCTGGCAGTCGCACTCGCTCTTTAACCATAACGGCGGCAGCCGCGATACCCGGCAACGCATCACTCTCTTCACAAACCGCTAACCACTCCGGCCCTTGCAATTGCTCCCCTACTGCACGAGACGGGTTTCGCATTGATTGATCACCACGACCGGGACCACTTGAAGAGTAAGCGGGTTTCCTTAAAGCCCCACCGACATAGCCTCCAACAACGATTGTTTCGCTCCCGTGCGCAATGCTATTCAGCGTTCCCGATGACTTTGCGTCAGATCTTTGAAATCGCGCCTGTCTTGGACCGCTGCCGGACAAAAATACGGGATCATCGCGTTCAATCCAGGCATCAATGGCGACTGGTGATGCGCCCGGATTTCTTATCTCTACAACCCAATTGCCATAGGGAGCCGCAGCGCGCCCTTTGGACTTAATCGTTGGTGCAACTGCAAAGAGCACCATGCGACCACGAATGCTTTGACACACCTGCTTGGGCGCTATCACCATCGCAACAAATTCACCATTGCGAAGTAGATGGTGACATTGCCCTGGTTTGATCCAAGCCTGATCATCTGGAATCGTTCCAGGCATTGTGAACCGAATTTCACATGGGGTTGACGGCTGCTCATCACCAAACCAAATTTCAGTGAATTGGTCTGTTGGATTATCTGGAATATTCCTCCAGTTA
Source organism: Rhodoferax sp. (assembly GCA_031430225.1). GTDB lineage: Bacteria > Pseudomonadota > Gammaproteobacteria > Burkholderiales > Burkholderiaceae_C > JANYCG01. The sequence goes on from JANPAZ010000630.1 coordinate 7,247, forward strand.
AGAGAAATGTCCTCACCACCTGGTAGCGTTTCTGAAGCGTGAGCCTGCGCATCGCCACCATTACCAGCAGCAATCACAATATCTGTTGGGCCGCCTTCCAAGCGACGCTTAGTGATTACTTCATCAAGCGCCATTTCGAGAATGGACGATCCATCATGCGGCCCTGCATACGCGCCATAGCTCAAGTTAATGGTGACAGGGACAGTCTTCTCTGCACAACTCAAAATGTAGTGCACGGCATCCAGAACATAAGTACGCAGCAAACCTGATACTTGTTGCCCGCTAAAAAAGCGAGGCAGTTGTACAAAAACGATCTCTTGTGCAGGCGCTGGGCCTGGATTAACGTCTGGTTGCAATAGTGGATTGGGGTAGCCCGCAGCAACATCCATCATGTGCGTGCCATGTGTTACCGGAGTTTGAATTGCCTCATAGCCTGCATACGCATAACAGGCCGCTTCGTCAATGCTTCCATTGCGGACAAAACTCTGAAGGTATGCATTTATTGGTAACCCTTTGACCGTAGCCGAATGGCCCGGTGTCGACTCAAAAACTTCCCAAGGGCCCGCAAATCCATCCACGTCTCTCTTCAACTCTGCCCCATATCCAAAATCACCGGGTGGTTCCCAGCATGGGGGGCGAAGGCCCGCTTTAATTGCAGCTCTGCGGTTGGTAAGGGAGTCGCCGCCTTGATCCCAAAGCGCCAAGACGCGGGTCTTTAGTGTCCTTTTACCGTTTTCCCACACGCGAAATTGGCGATGTGCGAAAGCACAACCATAGTCGATGAATCCAACGATCTGTTTAGTGGATTCTGGACGAAAGTTGGTTCCGTTAAATGCCGTGCGAACATTGGGGCTACCGAATGGCAAACTGAGTTCCCATCGGACGCTTTGTCTTTTTAGCATCACTAACACACCGGCTAAGACATTTTTTTCAACGTGGATGGTGAAGCGTTGTACGTCTCTATCCGTCCAAGGGACCGACAATTGGCCTCGAAATGCATCTATCAAATCCTCCATTAACTGGGCGGTCTGAGTTTGAGATGCGGTTTCGACCAGCAGCGGAACCCATTTGTCGTTCTGCAAAGGCATTCCCGCATATTCTGTGACTTCGGCCCACACGTAGTAAGGATCCACGCGATCCCAAGCCAGAATTTCTTCAGGATCAATCATGGCTTGGCAGAGTTTGCAGAGTCAAAACCCAAACCCTTCACTTCTTCAAAAGCCCGTTGCCACAAGACCTGAAGTGTTTTATCGCCATGAATCAAAAGCGGAGAACCAAAGCTGCAATAGCCTGGCGGAGCTTTCCCGGACCCTTCAATCTCATCAGCCAAAGACAAATCAATGTCGGCTTGAACTGCTTCGCCATTAAACGTTCTGGGTCGGCACGTTGAACCAGTGGTGCAGCGTGCCACGGCATATTCTGCAAGTGTGATGCCTAGCAACCTGCCCGCGACGCCATCTACTGGGTAGTGCAAACCTGCGTAAACACGATTGTCTGCAATAGACTGGGCCTGCTGCTGCAAGGCGTTATCCAGCGCACTGCCACGTGGTAGCTGGAGCAGCTTTCGCATGAGATGGGCGAAAACAAATGCTTCAGTAGCGTGGCCGCTGGGAAGTGCAGACCAACCCGGTGTCAGCAACAGGGGCTGGGCTTGAGGGGATAGTTCAATGGGGCGTGGTACGGCCAATTCATGTTTAAAGCGATGCACAACCTGCATTGCAAAGTTCAGCACAATCCCTATCAATTCAAGCGTCCAGGGTGTGCGCCACGGGCTAAGGGGCAGCAGCGTACACCAGTACGGTACTTGCGGCAAAACCTGGGTAATGATTTCAGGCGCACGCGCACGCCGTAGGTCGGGGCGCGAGTGGCTAATAACCTTTTCCAGTTGCCTTTGAAATACGGCTGCGCTTGGACGGGATATTGTTGCTATTGGTCTTTGGCAATAGATTGTTTTTTGGGTAGACGCTGGGAGCCCCTGGCTGGCTGTTGCTTCAAGGGTTTCTGATTCGAAGTTGCCGTATTTCAGGATGACCGCCGGGTGTTCATGGTTGGTGTCATCACATTGATACGTTAGCCCCTCATGCAGCAAGGTCTGACAGATATGCGCGCGAACATCTGGTTGCCACTTTGCAAGATGTTCGTTACCACCAAACTTCGGCAATTCGTCTGCCCCGTACCCGAACCCACGATTTGATGGAGCCGCTGCGCTATCCCAATCAATGCGCGCACCGGAGGCTATGAGGCCTTCAGTTATATAGGGATCGCCCATGAGGCCAGCGAGATTCGCTAGGTTCATCGCGCTGCGACCTGCTGCTGTCGCAGCAGTCGCGGCGGTGGCAGCGGTAGCCGCCGTAGCGGCTGTGGCGGCGGTAGCAGCAGTAAAGAAGCTCATTGATATATCTCCTTAAAAATTAACTATTGGGTACGCCGGCCTGAAGCAACGCATTTGCGAGAACGTCTGCGTGCGGGTGAGCCCGCCCAGCATACCGACGCTTGAATTCAACAATAGTGAATTTCGGCTCCATCCGCAGCAGATCGTTGACCACCTTTCTGGCATCGTCTACCTGCCCGTCTAGAACCAGTGCCATCGCTAAAACCCTGTGGCTTGACGTGTGCGTTGCATTGAGCCTTAAAGAGTGACGCAGCAGCGTAATTGCCTTATCGAGGTTTCCCGCGCAAACAAATGGGAGTGCCGCCAGAGTTTCAACGTAATATTGGGCAACACCAATAGGTGCTAATTCCAAGGCTCTTGTGGCTGCTTCGGCTGCCTCTTCCCCTCGCCCCTGCCATGCACGCAATGTCCCTGTATAAAGCCAAGCTAAAGGCTCGTTCGGATTGAGGCTGAGAGCTCTTTCATAGCAAAGTCCTGCACCGTTCAGGTCTTGTTGGAAAAAACCTTTGACAAGGCCGGATATCGTTAACGCAAAGGGGCTATCGGGAGAAGCTTGGAGTGCCCTGTCAGCAAGATCAGCTGCGATTTTGTGACTCTCGGGGCCAAGCAATCCTCGATTTGCTCCGATGGCGTACCACTTAGCGAGCCAAGCATATGCATCTGCATGCTTTGGATGGCGTTCGATGACCGCTGACAACGCTTTGCCGCTGAAAGTGAAGCCATCCCGAGCGGCCTGATGTACTCCCGCGATGCCTGCGAACATCAATGATTGCCCCGCCAGTGTTGGCAAAGGTCTGTACATTGCTTGCTGAACGGCTTGACTCAGCACAGCCTGGTGACATGCCGCCGCGATTGTGTGGCATGTCTCGCTGGTGGTTTGTAGAAGGTCTGCTATCTCACCGCTAATGCGTTCAACCCACAGCACCTCGTGGCTATGCGTGTCCACCAGTTCGAAAGTTACAAGCAATTTGAAGCCGCTTGCAACATAACTACCACTCACAGCGAAATCGGCACTTAGCTGGGCACCGACCTCCTGAATGCTAGCCGCACGATTGCGTAACGCAGTGGTTGCAAGTCGGGAGACAACCTTCAGATCAACTGTCCTGCCTAGCTGGGCGATTACGCCATCCGCAATCAATTCCCCAATTGCAAAATGCTCAGGCTCATTGCTACGCGCAGTGAAAGGAATCACCGCAATCGTCGGCTGCAACGGTGTCGCATACTCCCGCTGCGCCACCACCACCGGCGCACTGCCCGCCACTCCCGCCCGATATGCCCTTACGGGCTCCTCAATATGCTTCAGATAGCACTCCCCCAAATCCTCCACACTCGCGTCCAGCCCGTCCGTTAGCCCATCGCGCACGCTGGCAGACACCACGGTTTCGCCCGGCCCAGCCAGGGTTGCAATGCGCGCAGCCAGGTTAACCCCAGCGCCGTAAATGTCGTTGTTGTCAGTAAAGACGTGGGTCGTATTGATACCTGCGCGCAGGTGCATCTGATGGTCTGCCTGCAGCCCGGCGTTGGCGAGGTTGATGACACCGTGCAAGTTTTGCGCAGCGTTTACGGCATCACGCGCCTGTTCAAACTCCACCATCAGCCCGTCGCCAAGGCTTTTGACCAGCCGTCCACGGTGCGCCGGTATGGTGTGGTTCTGTGCGGTCTGCACAAAGCTGTGCCAGCGGGCTACTGTGCCGGCTTCATCGGCTGACATCAACCTCACAGACTCCACCAAGTCAATCACCAGAACCACCTTTTGACTGCGCGGCAAGGCCAGTTGCAGCAGGTCTGCGGGCGCTTGCGAATCAGGTCCAGGCATGGTGCCGGAATCGGGCATCTGGGGCATCCTCACAATTGATGACGTGTGCCCCATTTTTGCCGAATTGTTACAAATCGTGGTGTAGTTTCTTCACCACCGCAACGGCAATTTCTTCACCAGCACAATTCGCCGTTGGTCCACCCGCAGATAGCCACCGTTTTCCAGATCTTTCAGAATGCGGCTCACCATCTCGCGGCTACAGCCCGCGCGGCTGGCGATTTCCTGGTGGGTGATGCGCTCTTCGATGCGCTGGGTGCCGTCAGGCTGAGGCGTGGCCAGTTCGTGCAGGCACTGCGTGAGGCGGCCATAGACGTCGATGAAAGCGAGGTTGCGCGCGTTGATGGTGGTCAGGCGCAGGCGGCGAATCACCTTGGCCAGCAACTCCAGCGCAAACTCGGGCCGCATGGCAATAAAAGCTAGCAGCCGTGCGCGCGTCACGACGGAGCAGGTGGTGGCTTGCTGGGTGACGACGCTGGCAGAGCGCGGCCCGCCGTCCAGCGCCATCTCGCCAAAGTATTCACCGGGGCCAAAGACGCCGTAGGTGATCTCCTTGTCGCTGGCGTCCACGCTGTAGGTCTTGACCTGGCCGCTCAGGATGATGAACAGCGTGTCGCCCACGTCTCCTTCCTGGATCAGGATGCTGCCTTTTCGGTAACGCCGCACGTCGCCCTGGGCTGCCAACTCACGCAGCAGGGCAGGGTGACGTTCGTCTGAAACAAAGGCGCTGACCAGTGTGTCAGGCTGGGTTATCGCAGATGGGCTTGGCACGGCGCAGGCGTTTTGGGTGATTTGTCCGGGGTTTGCCTGACTGTACCCAAAACCGCAGCAAAGGCTGCCAACTGAATCGCCACAGCCCGGTGGTGCAGACCCAGCGGCGGTTGAGATTACCTAATTGCTATTGAATATATAGCTAACTATGCAGATTCTACGTGGGCCTGTGCCCTGTTTTATTAACTATCTCATTTCAAACACTGCCTGGAGTGCTTAAGGCACCGGTCAGGCAGGGCCACTCGAGGCTGGGCATTTGCCAGGCCAGCGGCGGCAGCACGGACACTTTTTCTATCAACTCGCGTACGCTGTCGCTGGCTGTTTTGTGGCGTATGGCCCGCAGTTGCGTGCGCACGGTTGATATTTGTACGCCCTGGCGCGTGGCGATTTCCTGTGGTCGCAAACCTTTGCACACTTGGGCCAGAACCTGGCCTTCGGCACCCGTCAGGCCGCGCTCGCGCGCAAACAGGGTGATCGTTGTGTTGTCGCACAGTTGCTGCTTGGCAAACGCCAGCAGCGCGAATTGCGGTACTGCGGCACCAACTGCCGTAGCGGTCGGCATTGGTGAATGTGCTGCGGGCAGTGGCATCACGGCCACGGAGGCATCCTGGCCGCCGTTCACCAGGTTGAGCAGGCAGCGCACACCTGATTTTGTACGCACGAGTGCCTGTGCCAACTGTGCAGTATTGCCCGGTTGGCGAGCGCACAACTTGCCCCCGTGTACATGCAGGCCAGCCATTTGCCCGCCTGAACCCTGTAGCGCCGCAAGCGCATGGGCATTGGCAAAAATCAACTGTGCAGTATCAGCGTCCACCACGGCCAACCCGTAGTCGACCTGGTTCAGCACGGCCTGTAGCAGGCTCACTTCAAGCGGCGAGCTGCTGCTTGTACCCAGACGGGGGTCAGTGGTTGGCATCTTGGACTCCATCGTTGCACCGGGCCTGCGGGTGCAGGCGCTGTTGTCAGTGCAATGGATCCAGCTTAAAAATTTGTAGCCAGCTCAGGGTGTAACTCTGAACGGCTGGATTTGTGACGTGTGCACCAAATGGGGAGCCCCGCCACCCTTGAAGCGCTACTTCTGCGAACTCAGCTCCCGGGCATCCCGCTCATAGGCCGCCAGCCGGCGCACTGCGCGGGCACGCTGATCAGGCGTGGTGCTGTTATGCACTTTGGCAAATACCGCGCAGCTTTCAGCGATGACATTGTCGTTGTAGGCGCGATAGGCCGGGCTTGGTGAGCTAAGAGACCTGGCAATAACGCCCCGCAAGGCCGCCAATGCCTCTGCCTGGCTAAGTGAGCTGCCATGGGTCACGCTGATGCGGCGCAAGGTTTGCAGCAAGTCCTGCTGACGCCGCGTGCGCTCCGCATACGAAAGTTGAGGGTCGAAAACTGACGCCTCCAGCCCGGCACGGAGCACGGCGACCTGTTTTTCATCGAGGCCGCCGTAAAACTCCTCACTGCGTTCCCGATTGGATGTCAAGCGCTTCTCGATGCGTTTGGTGGGCGTCAGGTCAAGCCACTTTTCACGCCATTCAGCATTGCCTTTGGTGAATTTCCGTTCAATGTGCAGGATTTGGGCGGGGGTAAGACTCATGGCCAGGCTTACCGCGGCGGCTTCACTCTGGGGTATCACTGCATCGAATCGTGTGCGCAGGTCGGAGAACACCGTGCAAACCTGCGCCGGGGCCAGGTCTGAACTGGCCAGGCGCTGGGTCTTTTGCAGCATATCGGCCAGCTTGGGCAATTCTTCCGTACGGTGCCAAAGCAGCAGGCGCGTCAACTCCTCACGTACCTTGGGCGACTGGCTCTCGTTGAAGTCCGCATAGCCATCCAGCCACCAGTAACCAAACTCAGGGGCATTGTTGTAGGCCAGCTTGACAGCGCTGCACGCCTGCAAGAGCGTGAGTGCCAGGGCAGCCACAAGCCAGCCGATAATTCGGCGATAGTGAAAGCCCGGGGCGGGCTGGCCGGATGAAACTGAAAACTCACAGGAGGGACGCATGGCAACCAATTCAAACGTTATGGGTACAGCACCGGTAGATGTGGTCATCATGGCGGCCGGCAAGGGCACGCGCATGAAAAGCCGCTTGCCCAAAGTATTGCATCTGTTGGCCGGGCGCGCTTTGCTGCAGCATGTGGTGGACACCGCGGCCACTTTGCAAGCCCGCCGCGTGGTGGTGATCACCGGGCATGGTGCTATGGAAGTTGAAGCAAACTTATCAAGTAATACGAGGGCCAATGACCATATTGGCACCAAAACCAAAGCGGGGATCGATCTGAAGTTTGTGCGCCAGGAGCCCCAGTTGGGAACGGGCCATGCGGTGCAGCAAGCCGTGCCTGCGCTGCCAGACGATGGCATCGTGGTGGTGTTGTCGGGCGATGTGCCCCTGACGCAGCCCGACACCCTGTTTCACCTGATTGCCGCCAGTGAAGGCAAAAAACTGGCACTGCTGACGCTGGAGCTGGTCAACCCCACCGGGTACGGCCGAATCATGCGAAATGGCGAAAAAGTGATGGCCATCGTGGAGCAAAAAGACGCGACCCCAGAGCAACTGAAGACACGGGAGATCTACAGCGGCATCATGGCTGTGCCTGCGGCCCGCCTGAAGACCTGGCTGGCGCGGCTGGACAACAAAAACGCCCAGGGTGAGTACTACCTGACCGACATCGTGAAATTTGCGGTGGCCGACGGCGTGGATGTGGTGGGCTACAAGATAAGCGATGAAGTGCAGGTAGCGGGCGTCAACAGCCCGGTTCAACTGGCCGAGCTGGAGCGCGCCTATCAAAAGCAGGTGGCGCACCGTTTGATGGAGCAAGGCGTGCGTCTGGCTGACCCGGCGCGGCTGGACGTGCGTGGTGACCTGCTGTGTGCCCATGATGTGTCGATTGATGTCAATTGCATTTTTGAAGGCCAGGTGTCCCTGGGTGAGGGCGTGAAGATTGGTGCCAATTGCATCATTGCCAACGCCATCATTGAAGCCGGCGCCGTGATTCATCCATTCACGCACATTGATGGCGAGAAGGTGGGGGTGACGGTGGGCACTGGTGCGCTGGTGGGTCCGTTTGCACGTCTGCGCCCCGGCGCGCGCCTGGGGGCCGAGGTGCACATCGGCAACTTCGTGGAGGTGAAAAATTCCACGCTGGCCAAAGGCGCCAAAGCCAATCACCTCGCCTACCTGGGTGACGCTACTGTCGGCGAGCGTGTCAATTACGGTGCGGGCTCCATCACCGCCAACTACGATGGCGCTTTTAAACACAAGACGGTGATTGAGGCCGATGTGCACGTGGGGAGCAACTGCGTACTGGTGGCACCCGTCACCATTGGCGCCGGCGGCACGGTCGGCGGCGGCTCTACCATCACCAAAGACACGCCACCGGGTGCCTTGAGTGTG
>JANPAZ010000631.1:0-2443 GCA_031430225.1 Rhodoferax sp.
GTACAGGCCTTCAGCCGCATGGGCAATGGCGTTGATGCCGCTGGTCACACTCATGCCCACTGGCAACCCGGCACTGAGCTCGGGGTCATAGATCACGCTGCGCGGTAACACGCGCACGTCTTTGCCGGTCTTTTTGAGACCCGCTTCGGTGATGCCATAAATGGGCGTCATCTCCGAGCCGGCGTAGGTGGTGGGGATGGCCAAAATGGGCAGACCCGAATCCAGCGCGATGGCTTTGCCCAACCCGGTGGTGGAGCCACCCCCAATGGCCACGGCGCAGTCGGCGCCAAGTTTGCGCGCCACGTCGCGGGCCTCGCGGGCGGTCTCGATGGGCACATGCATCACGGCACGGTCAAAAATGCCGACGGCGCGCGCGCCCAGCAGGTCGGCAATCATCTGGGCCGATGCGCGCTGCTCGGGTGTCGACAGCACCAACGCCCGGGTGGCACCCAGCGCATCGATTTCACGGCCCAGGTGCTGCAGGCTGCCTGCACCAAACACGACGCGGGCCGGCTGGCCGTTGTACACAAAACTCTTCACGGATTGACTCCCATGGTTACTCCCGTTAGTTTGAAAGCCCGGCACTGCGCTCCACGGCCTTGATGATGGCGGCGTAGTCTTCCAGGCCGTCGCCCTGTGCCACGGCCGCATGCATGAGCTGGTGCGTCATGGCGGTCTGCGGCAAGGGCGCGTGCACCGCTTGCGCCGCGCCCAGAATCAGGTCCAGGTCTTTGATCATCTGGTGTACGGTGAAGGTGGGTGTGAAGTCGCGCTCGGCCAACTGCACTGCCTTGGCCTTCAGGATGGGGGACGCCACCGCGCTGGCACCCAGCACCTGCCACATGTCATGCCAGTCCAGACCGCCCTTGCGGCCCAAGGCCAGGCCTTCGGACAGCATGGCACTGGTCTGCGCAATCATCAGGTTGACCACCAGCTTCATCAGACGCGCCTGCTCACCCTCGCCCAGATAAAACTGGTTGGGGCCGAGCAGCTTGAGCAGGGGCAGCGCTGCGTCATAGGCCGCGCGGGGACCAGAGGCCATCACCGTGAGCTGCGCGGCCTCGGCCATTTTGTTGTTGCCCGACACCGTGGCGCGCACATACTGGACTCCGGCCAAAGCCAGCGCCTGCGCAGCATCCGCTGAGGCCTGCTGAGACACCGTGCTGGTATCCACATAAATGGAGCCCTGCCGAGCCCCGCGCGCCACTTGCGCCGCCACGGCTAACAGAGCCGCGTCATGGGGCAGCGATGAGAACACGACGTCTGCACCGGCGATCGCTGCGGTCACGGCGTCATCACCTGCGACCACCGCAAGACCCTGCGCACTGGCAAGTGGCAGGCGTTCATCGCTGGTGTCGCTGACCGTGACCCCATGGCCCGCAGCCCAAAAATGGATCGCCATGGGCAAGCCCATCTTGCCAACACCGAGGAAGTGGACACGGGTGGTCATGGCCTCGACGCTCCAGATGCGACCGCCGGGCCGGCAGTCGGGGCCACAGTCGGAGCAAGCCCCCCTTTGGCACCGGCCATAAACTGGCTGTGCTGCATGCCGATGAGCCGGTTCCAGCGCTGTTGGCCCATGGTCAGCCCAATAAAGAAGCCGAGCTCGACGATAGGGCCGGTTTCAAAGTTTTCATACAGGCCCGTCCACAGATCATCGGTGGACTCCAGCCCCCAGGTGATGGCCTCCGCCAGACGCAAAGCGGCTTTCTGGCGTGGCGTATAACGCGTCGATTTGTCAAAGTCCAGCAGGTCTTTCACGTCATCTTCCAGCAAGCCCTGCGCTTGCGCTTTCACCGAACGCTGGTTGCCGCAATAGTCACAGTTGACGGCCTGCGACACATACAGGCGGCACAGTTCCTTGATGGCGTGGTCACACACGCCATTGACAAAGGTGGTGTTCCACGCGTTGGTAAAGGCCCAGAACACATCGGGCACGTTGGCGCGAATCGCGTGGCTTTCGGGTCGGGGAGCCCCCTCGCGGGCGGCACGCTCAAACTCGGCCATCATGGCCGGGTCTGTGATGGCGGCGAAGTCAATGTAGGGCAACCGCTGGGGATGGCTCATGAATACCTCCAAAGGGTATGAAGAACGGGGGCAGGCAAACGCACCGAAATCAGTCTGTGTCGGCGCGGGCGGCCTTGGCGGCGCGATCGTAAAAAGACAGGTCCATGTATTTGTCGGCCGGCGGTGGTGTGCCACCCCACATGCCTTCCATTTCCGCACGAATGGCCAGCACGTTGTTAAAGCCCGCGAGGTTGAAGCGCGCATCGGGGGCGAGGCCGGAGCCGGGCTTGACCAGCGCGTCGTAAGTCCCTTCAGCAGCGGGCGCAGACAGCTTGAAACTGCTGGTCAGCAAGGCAATCATTTCGACCCGGTGCGCCGGGTTCATCACATGGCGTTGCCCTTCAATATACGCTGACAGATAGCCATCCAGCACCGC
>JANPAZ010000632.1:0-2584 GCA_031430225.1 Rhodoferax sp.
CAGCTGGGCCACACCCGCGCTGAAGGTGATGAGCACTTTTTCGGCACCGCTCATGAAGAAGCGCTTGGTCAGCTCACGCTGCAAGCGTGTCATGGCTTCCACGCCATTGGTCAGCGGCGTGTCGGGCATCAGCACCACAAACTCTTCGCCGCCATAGCGTGCCAGGGTGTCTTGCGGGCGCATGACTTCGCGGGCAACGCTGGCCAGATGCTGCAAGGCGACGTCGCCACCGGTGTGGCCCAATTTGTCATTCAGGAGCTTGAAGTTGTCAATGTCGAGCAAGGCCACGCTCAGCGGCGTGTCTTTGCGCCGCACGGCAGAGACTTCGCGGTTTAGCGCTTCGTCCAGGCCTTTGCGGTTGAGCACGCCTGTCAATGGGTCATGGCGGGCCTGCACGCTCACGCGGTCCAGTTCGGCATGCAGTTTGGCAATTTGTTCTTCGGTGGCCTGCGCTTTGGCCCGCATCCCGCGCAGTTCGTCACGGGCACTCAGGCTGTCGTGCGCCATGTTCTTGGTGGCACCCACCACATCCTTGAGCACAGGTGCAATATCGGCAATCGACTTGGCTTGCTCGATGAGGCGCGCGCTTTCTTCCATCTTGGTGTGAAAGCCGCTGGTGGACTCTGACATCTGCGACAACCGTTCGATAAAGGTGCTCAGCATGGCGCGCATTTCTTCCTGCGCTTCCAGTGCTCGGCCCTTGGCTTCGGTCTGCTTGAAGATCACGTCTTTGAGGCGGCGCTCCACGTCATCCAGGCGGCGCAGGGTGAGTGGCGGCGCGGTCGCGCTCATCAGCGCGTCAATCTGCCCCTTGAGCCAGCGGTCATCCAGGCTGAGCTCGCCGATGTTTTCAATGATGAGCTGCAGCAGGTGCAGCAAGGTAGTTTTGATCTCGGCCTGGTCTTCGGCCGCAAACGACATGCGGTGCCCAAAATTAGCCAGCATGACCTTCACCGCAGAGACATCTGCTGCGGGCTGCCGGATGGCCTTGAGCACTTCCTGGGTCTGCTCGGTAAAACGCGCGTCATCTTCACCTAAAGCGGGGCGGGCGTACTCGATCAGGCGCGCAATCTGCTCCAGAAAATCCTGCGTGAGCTCTGGGGCACCACGGCCCGCAGCACCATCTGCTGAGGCGGCCGGTTCTGCGATGGGCAACAGCGCCCCAAAGTTGGTGGTCGCGCCGCCCGTGGGTGCCGTGGTCGGCGTGAAGGCGCCATACGCCACCAAAGCGTTCTTGACGCCATCCCAGTTGAGCTGGCCAATCGCGTATTCCAGCAAGCCTTTTTGCTTCTGCTGGCCCGGCGTCTTGGTGGGCAAGGCAGCCGAAATATCGCGCAGCATATCGGCCGGGAAAGGCACCAGACTTTTGGTGCCTGCCACTTCGTGATAGACGGCCTGATAGACCTCGGGCGTGGGGATCTGCTTGCGCGTTGTGAGCAACCTGAGCGCCTCACGCGCAATCTCGTGGGGGGTGCGCTCAGCCATTGGCGCGTTCCCGCTTAAAGCACTTTGCCATTTTTATCAGCTTCCTTCAATCCCAAAAATGCCTGGACGGCACGCACAGTTTGCACCGGGTCTTCCTCATGGGGAACATGGCCCAGATCCTCAAACACGACCAACTTCGAGCCCGCAATGTCCCGCGCAAACGCCTGTCCGTCGGCCAGCGGGATCAACCGGTCTTGCGCGCCCCACAAAATCAGCACTGGCAGCTTCAGGGTCTTGATGCGGCTGATGTCGCCGGGCATGTGCTGTGCCACGCGGTACATCAGGGCTGCACGGTTGCCGCTGCGCAGTGTCAGATCGTAATAGCGGTCCACCAGTTCAGGGGTGACACGGGCCGGATTGCCGTACACATTGTGCACGCTGCTTTGCACCAGACCACGGGGGAGTGTGTATTCCATCAGGTTGCGCAAGACCGGCGTGGCCGCCACGCGAAACCCGATGGGCACTGATTCTGGGTGAAAGGGGTAGCCGCCTGCATCCACCAGCACCAGCTGCTGCACCCGTGCGGGGTAGGCCCACGCTGCGGCCCACGCAATCTGGCCGCCCAGCGAGTTGCCCGCCAGCACAAACTGCTGCACGCCCAGCCCATCCATGACGGCCATCACAAATTTGACATAGGCATCGATCGAATAATCGTTTTGCGGACTGGGTCCGGTCAGGCCGAAAGCCGGCAGGTCAAAACGGATCACACGCCTTTGCGAAGCAAGTGCCTGCGTCCAGCCGTCCCAGGTGTGCAGGCTGGCGGAGGTGCCATGCAACAGCACAATGGGCGCGGCATCATCACGCGGACCTTCGTCGCGCAGATGCACCTGCATGCCCGTCACCGGAAAAAATTGCGACGGCGCACCCGCCCAGCGGGCCTTTAAGGCGTCCACCGGCCTGTCGGGCGCCCAGGTGGCAATGATGCCGGCCACGCCAAACACCACAAGCGTCACCAAAGCAACGCCCAAAATTCTGAACACGAGTTTCATGCCCGCACTATACGTGCGCATGGGCGTTTGCGCACCCCAGATTGGCGCTAGATTGGCGTTACGCCATGATGAGGCGCAAGTGGGTGATTTCAGACGGCACGCCAAAGCGC
>JANPAZ010000633.1:0-2391 GCA_031430225.1 Rhodoferax sp.
TGCCATTCGGGGGGCGACCGCCGGCATGGCTGTCATAGCCGACTTGGCGGGCGTTGCGCCGTGGCCCGCATCGGCGGCTTTGGTTTCACCGTGCGCCGCTGCCTTCTCCGCCGGTGCAGGCATGGTGATGAATTTCTTTTCCTTGCCATTGATCACCAGCGTCAGGTTTTTTTTCTTGGGGTCGCCTCCGGCCTCAACGGCGTCCTTGACCTGCTCGCCAATGGCTTTGGCTTGAGAACTGGCGGCAGCGGGTTTTTTAGCGGTTGCGGCTTTGGCGGCTGCCGGTTCAGCGACCGGGTCCGAGGCAAAGGCAGGCCTGGTTTGGCCCAACAACAGCATCAGGCCCAAACACAGGCCCACGCAGAGCCCCATCCGGGCCATTTGCCGCTGGACGGCCGGGTAGCCCGATGCGGACCGGTGCCCGGTGGTTTGTGGTTGATTCATGGTGAGGTCTGGCAGGTCTGTGCCATGGATTTCGGGCATATATGCCTATGGTATCGGCACATTTGCCCCTCCACTTGAGGGCTGAAGCCCCACCGTGAAACCAGTCGCAGCTTTTAGTCGCCGAACTTTGTCTTCAACCACTTAAGCAATTCACGCTGATCTGTCGCCGTGGCGCGTCGTACCTGAACCATCAGTTTGTTGAGTTCGGGGCGCTGCAGGGTGATATTTGCAGCACCTTCATTGCAAACCGAGCAAATCGCTTTCAGGTTGGAGGCTTCGTCATTGCCTCCCATGCTCTTGTCGATGACATGACCGATGTGCAGGCGTGTCTTGCGTGTTGGGTCATAAGGATGGGGTTCACCTGCCACTGCGCCACACATCTGGCAGGTGAAGCCATTGCGGTCGAGCACAAAGGCCCGGGTCTCTTTGGAAATGCTCCGCGCAAATGCAGGTTGGGGTTTCGCCGTTTCAAGCAGGTATTCGCCAGGCTTCAAATCTGCCCGATCATTGTGGGTGAGTATGAGAAACCCCTCTTCGGTACGCAACTCCCTAACCCGTCTGGCCCATTCGCTGATGTTGCCCGCGATGGAACGCAATTCGTCTGAACCTATGACCCGGCCGATATTTACAAGAAAGTGCACCCGTAATTTTGCGCGGGCACCTGTCCCTATCCGCGGGACACCTGTCTTCACAAGAGGCTTGGATGCCATCAGGCAGCCCGCTTCATTAGGCGTTGCGATGCGGCTTGTTCGATGGCCGCTGCAATCTGCGCGCTGACTGCGTGGGCCACGGGTGGCGGAAACGCATTGCCCACTTGCCGGTAGCTAGGTGTTTTTTTGCCGGCAAATTCCCAGTCGTCGGGAAAGCCTTGCACTCTTGCACACATGCGCACGGTAAGCCGTGGCATGCCCACAAAATCTGCGGCGGGGGCTTCGTTGGCCAACCCGCGTCCGTCCACACCCAAAGCCGCCCAGGCGGTACGGGATCGCGTGGGCCCCAGATCGGGGCCCCCGTGTTTCTTGCTGCCACCCACAAGGGTCGGGGCAATGGCATTAGCTGCATCGCGCCATGAGTCGGCACCGAGCCAGCCATTTGCCTTCATCAAATCGTGTAGCAACGTGCCGACAGTGGGCGCTAGTTTGAGTGCCGGTGCAGGCCACCGAAAAAAAGGTGCTATTTCATCACGGACAGCAACGCAGACAACCCTTGGGCGCAACTGGCTCACACCAAAGTCCGCCGCGTTGAAGAGCTGCCAGTCTGACCAGTAGCCCATGGCTTTCAACTGCCTGGAGATGTTCTTGCGATAGTCCGCAAACATGGCATCCATCAAGCCGCGCACGTTTTCAAGCATTACAGCTTTTGGCCGGGTCTCATCCACCACCCTGATCGCCTGAGGGAACATGTCGCGTTCGTCATCGGCACCCAATTGCTTACCCGCTTTGGAGAAAGGCGGACAGGGCACACCCCCGGCGACCAGATCGACGCCCCGATAGGGTCGGGCGTCAAACTGGGTCAAGTCGCCTTCAATGACGTTCCATTGCGGCCGATTCAAGCGCAGGGTGCTGCAAGCGGCGGCATCAATTTCTACCAGCGCTTCATGCTCAAATCCGGAGCGCTCCAGCCCTTGGGCCTGACCGCCGGCACCGGCGCATAGTTCGAGAGAGTTCATGAATGTGTCTGGCGATTTTTTGGCAAAATTCGAAGCTGTATATTTTTACAGTTATATTATCAGGACTTTGACGGTGTCACACAAGTTTGCGTCAGGCAAGTCATGGCGCGTTCAAGACCAACAGCAAACACTGAAAACGTGAGCATCCAGACAGACGATTTTGCGACCTCCCCTGCGCCCAAACGCATGATGTCGGCCGTGCCTTCCTCGCCCAACGAGGAGGCGATCGAGCGCGCGTTGCGCCCCAAGCTGCTGGACGAATACGTGGGCCAGGCCAA
>JANPAZ010000634.1:0-1571 GCA_031430225.1 Rhodoferax sp.
GTGCTATGCCATCGCCGCCACAACAGCGGCCAAACGCAGCGCGGTCGCAGACCGACTGGTCGGCGATGGCCTGGTCCCGCTCAACAGCGGATTGGGCCTGCACGAAGACCCAATGCGCACGCTTGAATTTGCCAAGACCAGACAGTGGATTGCGTGCCGGGTGAATCACATGCAGCTGCTCAGCAGCCCCGAGGTGTCGCGTCAACTGGTGGCGTGGCTGACGCCGGGTTAAGGTCAAACTCCGGACTACGGTTTTTCCGATCAGCCGTTCAACAGGCTGGATCGTTGACAGCTTGATTCAGCCCCGATGGCGGCATTTCAGATGACGAACGCTGCCCTACTTGAAACACTGCCACTTCGCCCATAATTACGCCCTGTCTGCGCAGAACCCCTGACACACCTTCGTTTCTATAACTTCACCTCAAATGACCAAGCAAACTCTTTCCTTCCAAGCCGAAGTTGCCCAGCTGCTGCACCTGGTAACCCACTCGCTGTATTCCAACAAAGAGATTTTTCTGCGCGAGCTGATCTCCAACGCATCGGACGCCTGCGACAAGCTGCGTTATGAGGCCATCAACAACAGCGGGCTGTATGAAGACGCGCCAGACCTGCAGGTGCGTGTGTCCTTCGACAAAGACGCCAAGACCCTCACCATTACCGACAACGGCATTGGCTTGACCCAACAGGAAGCCATCGACAACCTGGGCACCATCGCCAAGAGCGGCACCAAAGACTTTGTGAGCAAGCTGTCGGGCGACCAGAAGGCCGACTCCCAGCTCATTGGCCAGTTTGGCGTGGGTTTTTATTCCGGCTTCATCGTGGCCGACAAGATCACAGTGGAGTCACGCCGTGCGGGCTCACCTGCTTCTGACGCCGTGCGCTGGGTCAGTGATGGTGGTGCCAGCGGTGGCGGCGCGTTTGAGGTGGAAACCATCACCCGAGAGAAGCGCGGCACCAGTGTCACCCTGCATCTGCGCGAAGACGCCATGGACTATGCCAGCGCCTGGAAGGTCAAAGGCATCATCAACAAGTACTCGGACCACATCAGCCTGCCCATCCTCATGGAAAAGGAAGAGTGGAAAGACGGCGAGCTGATCAACCCGAGCGACGAAAAAAGCGGCCGCCAGCCCGGCGCCATGGTCAAGACCGGTGAATGGGAGACCGTGAACAAGGCCAGCGCCATCTGGTCGCGCCCCAAGAAAGACATTTCCGCCGAGCAATACGACGAGTTTTACAAGCAGATCAGCCACGACTTTGAAGCCCCGCTGGCCCACACCCACAACCGCGTGGAGGGCAGCACGGAATACACGCAACTGCTCTACATCCCCGGCAAAGCACCGATGGACCTGTGGAACCGTGACAAAAAGGGCGGCCTCAAGCTGTATGTAAAACGTGTGTTCATCATGGACGACGCGGAAGCCCTGATGCCGACCTACCTGCGCTTTGTCAAAGGCGTGGTGGACTCCGCTGATCTGCCGTTGAACGTCAGCCGTGAACTGTTGCAGGAAAGCCGCGACGTCAAGGCGATCCGCGAAGGCTGCACCAAGCGCGTGCTGGGCATGCTGGAAGAC
>JANPAZ010000635.1:0-2916 GCA_031430225.1 Rhodoferax sp.
TTGCACCAGGCCATATAACTCGGAGGTGGACGCTTGGTAAAACCGCGTCTTTTTTTCCATTCCAAGAATTCGTATCGCTTCCAGGATCCGCAGCGCACCCAACGCATCCGAATTGGCCGTGTACTCGGGCTCTTCAAACGAGACAGCAACGTGGCTCTGGGCCGCCAGGTTGTAGATTTCGTCGGGCTGAACCTTCTGAATGATTCGCGTCAGGCTGGACGAATCAGTCATGTCGCCGTGGTGCAGGTAGAACGGCTTACCCGTTTCATGCAAGTCATGAAACAGGTGGTCAATGCGGGCAGTATTGAACATGGAACTGCGACGCTTCATGCCATGGACTTCATAGCCCTTGTCCAGCAACAGCTCCGCCAAATAGGCGCCATCTTGGCCTGTGACGCCGGTGATCAAGGCAACTTTACGGGTATTGCTCACAGGAGTGCTTTCCAGGGTCAGGCATTTTCAAGGGACACACCCGCTTTGTCTTTGGCGGACAACTGCGGAGCCACACCGTCCAGCGGCCATTCGACACCAATCGCCGGGTCATTCCACGCAACGCTGCGCTCAAACTCGGGGGCGTAATAGTCCGTGGTCTTGTACAAAAAATCGGCGGTGTCACTGGTCACCAGAAAGCCGTGGGCAAATCCGGGTGGTACCCATAGTTGCCTGTGATTTTCTTCTGTCAATTCAACGCCCACCCATCGCCCGAAATTAGAGGACGATTTCCGGATATCCACGGCCACATCAAATACCGAACCGCGAACGACACGCACCAGCTTGCCCTGAGGCTGCTGAATTTGGTAGTGCAACCCACGCAGCACGCCTTTGGTGGAGCGACTGTGATTGTCCTGAACAAATTTTGCGTCCAGTCCAGTGGCCTCATTGAAGGCCCGCTGGTTAAAGCTCTCAAAGAAAAACCCTCTGGAGTCACCATACACTTTGGGTTCGATGATGAGAACCTCGGGGAGAGCGCTTGGGCTGACCTTCATGGGTTTCCCCATGTTTTCTGGTCGCTCATCCGACGCTTGGAAGACTCTTCGCTTCGTTTGCCTTCAACCAGCAGGTGCTTCAAATACTGGCCGTAACCGGTCTTGATCAGCGGGTTGGCAAGCTTGTCGAGTTGCTCGCTGTCGATGAACCCATTGCGCCAGGCAATTTCTTCAAGACACGCGATCTTCAAGCCCTGCCGACGCTCCAAAGTGGCAATGAACTGGCTGGCCTCCAGCAGGCTGTCATGCGTGCCCGTATCCAGCCAGGCATAGCCCCGTTGCATGATTTGTACATTCAACTGTCCCAGGTCCAGATACGACTGGTTTACCGCGGTGATTTCAAGTTCGCCCCGTGCGCTGGGTTTGATGGACTTGGCAATGTCCACGACCTGATTGTCGTAAAAATATAGACCTGTCACCGCATAATTACTTTGAGGCTTTGTCGGCTTTTCCTCAATGCTGCTGGCTTGCCCGGCACTGTTGAAAGCGACCACGCCATAGCGCTCCGGGTCATGCACGTGATATGCAAACACAGTGGCACCGCTTGTCTTTGAGTCTGCCCCCATTAAAAGCGGCGCAAAGTCGTGCCCATAAAAAATGTTGTCCCCCAACACCAGCGCACTGGTGCCGTTACCCACAAATTTCTCACCAATGATGAAGGCCTGCGCCAAGCCGTCCGGGCTCGGCTGCACGGCATATTGAAGGCTAATGCCCCACTGGCCCCCGTCACCGAGCAGTTGCTGGAACCGGGGGGTGTCTTGTGGCGTGCTGATGATGAGAATGTCGCGCATGCCGCTGAGCATCAACGTGCTTAGCGGGTAATAAATCATGGGCTTGTCGTACACCGGCAGCAGTTGCTTGCTCATGGCCAGTGTGGCCGGGTGCAGACGGGTGCCGGAGCCGCCGGCCAGGATGATGCCTTTACGTTGAGTCATGCTTGTTTTTCCAGAAATTCAGTGAGCATCCGGGCCACGCCCTGTTTCCAGTGGGGCAGGGTCAGATGGAATGTGTTTTGCAGCTTGTCAGTGTTCAGCCGGGAATTGAGTGGGCGTCTGGCCGCGGTGGGAAACGCTGCTGTAGGAACCGGCTCAACCTTCTTTGCTACTATTTTTATAGCTGACTGAGCCCTTTCTACGTGGGCAATCACCTCATTTGCGTACTCAAACCACGAGGTTTGACCTGCTGCAACAACATGATAGATACCCGACAGATCCGTCAACTCAATTGGCGATTGCCCACGCACCTGGCGTATCGCATGGGCGGTCACATCGGCGAGCAGCTCGGCGCTGGTGGGCGAGCCAATCTGGTCATTGATGACTTTGAGAACCTCACGCTCCTGAGCCAGCTTGAGCATGGTTTTAGCGAAGTTGCCACCGCGCGCTGCATAAACCCAGCTCGTCCTGAAAATGAGGTGCTTGCAGCCGCTCGCCTGAATCAGCTGCTCGCCCTCGAGCTTGGTACGACCATAAACACTCAAAGGTGCTGGCTTATCGCTTTCAACCCACGGCGCTGACCCACTGCCGTCAAACACGTAGTCAGTAGAGTAATGAACCAGCCACGCGCCAATATCGGCTGCCACTGTAGCCAGCGCACTGGGGGCCAGCGCGTTAACTGTGCGAACGAGCTCCGGCTCACCCTCAGCTTTGTCGACTGCCGTATGGGCGCCCGAGTTGACGATCACATCGGGCTTGATGGCGCGCACGGTCTCAGCCAGCCCAGCCAGGTTGGTGAAGTCACCGCAGTAATCGGTGCTGTCAAAGTCCAGCGCAATAAGCTCTCCCAGGGGGGCCAGACTTCGCTGCAACTCCCAACCGACCTGGCCGCCCTTACCGAAAAGAAGAAGTTTCATGGGAACGATTCGAAGCAAGTCTCAAGGCAAATAAGGAAATGGCGCTTCTGAATGAAAAGGTTTGCACTAATCATCGCGCCC
>JANPAZ010000636.1:0-1568 GCA_031430225.1 Rhodoferax sp.
ATCGGCC
Source organism: Rhodoferax sp. (assembly GCA_031430225.1). Taxonomy (GTDB): domain Bacteria; phylum Pseudomonadota; class Gammaproteobacteria; order Burkholderiales; family Burkholderiaceae_C; genus JANYCG01. The sequence goes on from JANPAZ010000636.1 coordinate 8, forward strand.
AACACGTTCTGGCCGTTGATGTAGGCACCATGCTGGCTGCACAAGAACGCACAGATGGCACCGAACTCTTCAGGGGTTCCGAGCCGTTTGGCCGGAATGGCGGCTCTGCGAGCTTCCAGCAAAGCCTCGTAGTCTTGCCCGGTTTTGCTCGCAGTGGCAGCCGTCATGGTCTTGATGCGGTCGGTATAAAAGACGCCCGGCAGCAGGTTGTTGATGGTCACCCCTTGCGCTGCGAGCTTGCTGCGCGCGACACCCGCCACAAAGCCGGTCAGGCCACTGCGCGCACCATTGGAAAGGCCCAGTGCATCAATTGGGGCTTTGACCGAGCTCGACGTGATATTGACAATGCGCCCAAAGCCCCGTGCGGCCATGCCGTCAACCGTGGCCTTGATCAACTCAATGGGGGTGAGCATGTTGGCATCTACCGCCTTGATCCAGACATCGCGGTCCCAGTCGCGAAAGTCACCGGGCGGCGGGCCGCCCGCATTGGTGACCACAATGTCGAAGTCCTTGCGAATGGCAAAGGCAGCTGCCCGCCCGTCCGCCGTGGTGATGTCTGCCGCGAGCCATTTGACCTCTGCCCCCAGGGCAGCGTGGTTCGCCACCAGATTTTTGGCTGACGCCTCCAGGACCGAAGCGCCTCGCGCCACGATCAGCACATTGACACCTTCCTGAACCAGCGCCTGGGCACAGCCCAGCCCCAAACCCTTGCTGGCACCGCATACCAGCGCCCATTTACCCGCAATGCCCAAATCCATGACAAAGTTCCTTTAAAGTAATGCGTCTGACATTCATAATACGCGGATGGGGAAATCATGACTTTACGCAACTTTTTCCTTCTCGCCGTGGTGGGCTTTTCAGTTGTGCTGGGCGCGCAGGCCCAGGGCTTCAAGTTTTCCGACGAAGACAAGGCCGACAAGGACGCCGAGGCCCAGCGCAAGACGCAGGTAGATTCCATGCTGGCCACGCCCTGCCGCAACAAGATCAAAAACCAGAAAATCATGGTCCTGATTGGCGAGCAGCGTGAGGGCCGGGTGTATGCCAACCAGTCGTCTTACAACACCCATATCAACGCCGTGAACGACCGCCTGCAAGCGCTGGGGTTGCGCACATTCACCCAGGCGCAAATCAAGGCGCAGGTCGCGCAGGCTGAAATCGACGCCTATTTCAAGAACGACCCCGACGCAGCCATCAGCGCTTCCAAGCGGCTCGCCGCCCAATACATCCTGCGCGGCGTGATTGGTTCCAGCGCATTCCGCAACGCCATCATCAACGTGAACCAGGTGAATGTCTCCATGAATTTCACGTTGACCGGCGCCAACGGCAAGATGATTTCGCAAACATCGGCCAAAAATGAAAGCTATGCCGGGCAGGACGTCTCGGGAATGGCCCTGACCCTGATCAACGAAAGCGCTGAGGAAGTCGTTGCAAAACTTTATGCCGACTATTGCCAGCGTTCCGGCGGCCAGTAGTCCGGCGTCCCGCCCGGCGCTGTGCAAGGCCCAACGGTTACGAATCCAGTCAACTTTTACACAGGGGAAATCGCCATGAAAACACCAAT
>JANPAZ010000637.1:0-5480 GCA_031430225.1 Rhodoferax sp.
AGGATGGTGCCGACCGGGTCAATGTGTTTGATCGGGTTGAGCGTGATGCGACCCAGCGCGTAAGCGGTGTTGTCGCCAAAATGGCGGGCCGCATAGCCGTGTGCGGCCTCATGCACGGTGATGGCAAACAGCACCGGCAGGGCGTAGATCAGTACGGTTTGAATGAGGTTGGCGATATCCATGGGTGAATTGTCTCAGAGTGTTTTCAAAGGCCCAGGGCGGCCAGTGGGCCGCGACCCTCGCGAATCACCGCAGGCTCGGGTCCTGTCAGGTCCACCACCGTGGTGGCTTCCATGGGACAGGCTCCTGCGTCAAGGATGGCGACTACGTCATGCTCGTAGCGCTGGCGAATGTCTTGTGCGTCATTCAGTGGTTCGGTCTCGCCGCGCGCTATTAAAGTTGTAGCTAACAAAGGCCCATTGTGAAGGGCCAGCAACTCGCTGAGTACTTTATGGTCCGGTACCCGCAAGCCAATGGTCTTGCGCTGCGGGTGGCTGACCCGGCGTGGTACTTCCTTGCTGGCTTCCAGAATGAAGGTGTAGGGCCCTGGTGTCACTGATTTCAACAGGCGAAACTGTTTGTTGTCTACCCGCGCGTAGTTGGCCAGCTCACTCAGGTCGCGGCACAGAAGCGTCAAATGGTGCTTGTCGTCCACGCCACGAATACGCCGCAGGTTGTCGGCGGCTGCCTTGTCGTCGAGGTGGCAAACCAGCGCGTAGCTGGAGTCGGTGGGCACTGCCACAATACCGCCCTTTTCCAGCAGCGCCACAGTCTGCTTCAGCAGGCGGACCTGGGGGTTTTCCGGGTGAACTTCAAAGTATTGAGCCATTGGTCAGATCTTCTTGAGTGGTTGCATCAGGACTCCACGTGCTCCAGCCTGACCTGGGATTCGCGCACCGTGAGCCATGCGCCGAATGCCCCGCAAACCGCGATCATGCCAATGCCAATGAGCGACCAGCTGTCAGGCACCTGCGAAAACACGAGCCAGCCGCCCAGCATGGCGAAACCGATCTGGCAGTAGAGATAGGGTGTCAGCACAGCTGCAGTGGTCCGCTGGTAGGCCAGGATCAGCAAGAAATGCCCGACAGTACCGGCCAGACCCACGATAAACATGGCACCCCAGAGCGCGGTCGAATCAACCTGAATCCAGACAAAAGGCAGTGCAGTTGTTGCCACCAGCGTGCCGACCCAGCCGGTATAAAAGTGCATGGTGATGGGGTCTTCAGTGCGTGCCATTTTGCTGGTGAGGATTTGAAACCACGCACTGGTACCCACCAGTGCCAGTGGCAGCAGCAGAGCCCAATTGAAGTCATTGCCGTCAGGGCGAATGATGAGCAACGTACCGGCGAAGCCTCCGATGACCAAAAGCCAGCGCATTGCCGAGACCTTTTCACCCAGTTTGTAAGCCGCCAGCACGGTGATGACCAGCGGCGTGAGCGACACAATGGCCGTGAACTCAGCCACCGGCGTATGCCGCAGGCTGATAAACGCCAGCATGGTGGAGCACATCAACAACAGCCCGCGCAAAAGCTGGTAGCGCGGGTGGTTGGTTTTGAACACCCGCAGGCCGCGCCATGGCAAGACGACCAGCGAGGTGGCGACGGCCTGAAACGCATAACGAAACCACAGTGCCATTAGAAGCGGCACGCCCGTGCTGACGAATTTGGTGGTGGTGTCTAGCGTGGCAAAGCAGGCCACAGCCGCCAGCACAAGGCCGATACCGGCCAAAACGTTCTGGGGCCGGGGCTTGTGTCGCCTGTTCACTGAATACGGTCCGCCAGCAAATCCCAGACGGGCGTGAGGTTGCCAGGCAAGTACGGCAGGGTGCCGAGGTCGGTGTGTGACTCGTCCGGGCTGTGAAAATCACTGCCACGCGATGCGGCCAGACCAAACTCTTTGGCCGTTTCGGCGTAAGTCACATATTCTGCGGCGGTGTGGCTGCCCGTGACTACTTCCACCGCCTTGCCACCCAGCGCTTTGAACTCGGTGAACAGCGCAAACTCTTCATTGGTCGAAAACTTGTAGCGGGCGGGGTGGGCAATCACAGCAATGCCGCCCGCCTGGGTGATCCAGGTGACGGCCTCACGCAGATTGGCCCACTTGTGTTCCACATAGCCGGGCTTGCCTTCGGTCAGGTACTTGCGAAAGACCTCATTGGTGTCCTTGCAAACGCCGGTCTCCACCAGAAAACGCCCAAAGTGAGTGCGTGAAATCAGGTCGGGGTTGCCCACAAACTTCAAGGCACCGTCAAAAGCCCCCTTGATACCCACTTTTTCAAGCCCGTCAGACATTTCCATGGCGCGCTCCCGGCGGCCACCCCGGGTCTTGGTCAAGCCGGCCTTCATGCGGGGGTCGTCGGGGTTAAAGCCCAAGCCCACGATATGGATCGTGGTGCCAATGAAAGTGACCGAGATTTCGGTGCCGGTGACGTATTTCATGCCGTTGGCGCGGGCCGCTGCTGCAGCGCGATGCTGGCCACCGATTTCGTCGTGATCCGTCAACGCCCAGAGTTGCACGCCGTTTTTGCTGGCGCGCTCGGCAAGCGCTTCGGGGGTCAAAGTGCCGTCTGAGACAACAGAGTGGCAGTGGAGGTCGGCGTTCAGAATAGAAGTCACATCGCTATTTTAGGCGCTGCGGGTTTTCCCTGCCGACATCGGCACTCAAGCCCCGACCGGTGTCAGAGCGCAAAGGTAAGATGCAACGGAACCGGTGACGCGCCAGACATGGTCAAAGCGCGCGCAGCAATTCATTATGGGATCGAGACACGCATGAAATTCAACGACCTTCGGGTGGCCCACAAGCTGTGGCTGGTGATGCTGGGTCTTTTGATCCTGATGTTTGTCGTCGCCTTCTGGACGCAACAACGATCGGACCGCGCCTCCGAGCAGGGCGAAGCGCAGGTGCAGAAATATGGTGCGTCGATTGCGACGGCGATTCGCTGGCGTGGGCTGGCGGAACTTGCCGTGACCCTCTCGCAGGCGAGTGCCGTCTCAACAGATGAAGCCTTGAAAAAGGAGTTTGGCGAGAAAATCGCGGCGCTCACAGCGCGGATCACTCTAATTCAGGACCAGATCACCGCCAACGCCACCACACAGACAGACAAGGATGCCCTGGCGCGGGTGGCGGCTGCCCGCGCCGAGCTGCGCGGCGACGCGGTGGCTGAAACCTTCAAGAAGCTGGGGGCGGCCGGTGACGCAACTGCGTTGCGCGCCTTTGTTGAAAAGGATTACCAGAAGTTGATCAACAGCTACCTTGATTCCATCGACAAATACGTCGGCGTGCAGGAAGCACAGCGTGATTCCGCCATCCAGGCCGCGCTGCAGACCCGCAACAGCACAAGTTTTGTGGCTCTTGTCAGTGAGCTGGTGGTGTTTTGCCTGGGCATTGGGCTGACGCTCCTGCTGGTGCGTTCAATTACCCGTCCGCTGCAGCAGGCTGTGTCTCTGGCAGAGTCCATTACAGCCGGTGACCTGACGCAGGCGATTCACGACGACCGCAAGGATGAGTTTGGCGACCTCACGCGTGCGCTGTCAAACATGGTGGCCAAGCTGAGAGGGCTGGTGGCAGAAGTGCGCACGGGGGTGGAGTCTGTCTCCACCGCATCGAGTGAGATCGCCAATGGCAACCAGGATCTATCGGCCCGCACCGAGCAGACCGCATCCAACCTTCAGCAAACCGCAGCCAGCATGGAAAAGCTGACCGACACCGTCAATCAGTCGGCGGATACCGCCCGCCAGGCGAACCAGCTGGCCGCCACAGCCGCAGAAACGGCCACACGGGGTGGTGAGGTTGTGGGCCAGGTGGTCAGCAGCATGAAGCACATCACCGAGTCATCGCGCAAGATTGCGGACATCATCGGCACCATTGACGGCATTGCCTTTCAGACCAATATCCTCGCCCTGAATGCGGCGGTGGAAGCCGCACGCGCGGGCGAGCAGGGGCGCGGGTTTGCGGTGGTGGCGTCTGAAGTGCGCAGCCTGGCACAGCGCTCGGCCGAGGCGGCCAAGGAAATCAAAACGCTCATCGGCGTGTCGGTGCAAAGCGTGGAATCGGGCTCCAAGCAGGTCGAGCAGGCCGGCGAGACCATGGGCGAAATCGTCAGCAGCGTCAAGCGCGTGACTGACTTGATCGGTGAAATCACCGCGTCCAGCCACGAGCAGCGGGATGGCATTGGCCAGGTGAACCAGGCGGTGTCCAATCTGGATCAGATGACCCAGCAAAATGCAGCGCTGGTTGAGGAATCGGCTGCTGCGGCGTCGGCCATGCATGACCAGGCGCAGCGGCTGGCGCAGGTGGTGTCGGTGTTTAACGTGGGCGGGCATCAAGTTCAAACCATGGCATCGGCCCGCAGGCCGCCGACCCGGTTGGCGCCTCAGACGCAGGCCCGCTCCGTGGCCAGATTGGCCAGCCCGGCAACGTCCAAGCCCAGGCTGTCAGCACCTGCCCCATCTCGAGCACAAGCACCCATGCCCAAGGCTGTAGCGGCACCGTCGCGTGTGGCGGCCGCCAAAGCCATTTCCGCACCGGCAAAGGCCCCCGTGCGCGAGAGCACCATCGCCAGGGCGGGCAGCAAGCCGGAAGGCGATTGGGAAAGTTTCTAGGTTTGAGCGAGTTTCAAAGTTAGAACTCGGCACCCTCGACCAGAAACCGCACGCGGCGCACGCCATTCCATTCGTCGGCGTCAAGCCTGAACGCCAGAGTCACTCTGGCGGGCAACGGCTCGGTGTGGCCGAACCAGATGGCATCTACCGGCTGGCCCTGGTGCTTGAGCTTTAACGCAAGATGCTTCTCGCCCACCAGGCGTTGTGAGACCACTTCGACCTCTTCGCTGAACGTGGGTGGCGCAAAGCCCTGGCCCCACACCTCGTGGTGCAGGGTGTCCACCAGATCGATGCGGCGGTATTCGGGGGCCAGGGGCCCATCGGTGTCAATGCGCCGGGTGAGCGTGGCGGCATCCAGCCACTCCTGGGCCACGTCGGTCAGCCCCTGCTCGAACGCATCAAAGTGTTCCTCGGCAATGGTGCAGCCCGCCGCCATGGCGTGACCGCCAAAGCGCAGCAACACGCCGGGGTGGCGCTTGGCCACCAGGTCCAGCGCATCACGCAGGTGAAAGCCGGGGATGGAGCGACCCGAGCCCTTGAGTTCGTGCTCTTTGCCCGGGGCGCCGCTGGCCGCAAACACAAAGGCCGGGCGGTGCAGTTTGTCTTTGAGACGCGAGGCCACGATGCCGACCACGCCTTCGTGGAAGTCGGGGTCAAACACGCAAATCGCCGACGGTGGCTCGGTACCTTCGTCAAACAGCGATTCGGCAATGTTCATGGCCTGCTCGCGCATGTTGCCCTCAATCTCACGGCGCTGGCGGTTGATGGCATCCAGCGTCTTGGCCAATTCGTCGGCGCGGCCTGCGTCGTCAGTCAGCAGGCATTCAATGCCCAGCGTCATGTCGGCCAGACGGCCTGCGGCGTTAATGCGAGGCCCCA
>JANPAZ010000638.1:0-4900 GCA_031430225.1 Rhodoferax sp.
AAGATCACGTTGATTGGCGGCGTGCCCACCGGCAAGGCGGTCATGCAAACCGCATCAGACAACCTCAAACCCGTGCTGCTGGAGCTGGGTGGCAAAAATGCCTTGATTGCCTATCCGGATGCGGACCAGGACAAGCTGGTCAACGGCATCATCGCTGGCATGAACTTCACCTGGTCCGGGCAAAGCTGTGGCTCCACCAGCCGGGTCTTTTTGCATGAATCCATCCATGATGCGGTGCTCGAAGCTGTGGTGAAACTGCTGCCGGAGCGCCACAAGCCTGGCATTCCGACCGACCCCGCAACCACCATGGGCTCGTTGGTCAGCCAGGCCCAACTGGAGAAAGTACAGCGCTACGTGGCATGGGGTCTGGAAGACGGCGGACGCCTGATGTGCGGTGGTAAGCAGCCGGGCAACCCGGCATTGAAGGACGGTTTTTTCTATGAGGCCACCGTGTTTTCAGACATGCAGCCCCACATGCGTCTGGCCCGTGAGGAGGTGTTTGGCCCCGTCATGTCAGTCTTCAAGTGGAATGACGAAGAGGCCCTGTGGCGTGACGTCAACGGTGTTGACTTTGGCTTGACGGGGTCGATCTGGACGCAAAGCATCAACACTGCGCACCGTGCAGCCAAGCGCATTCACACCGGCTATGTGTGGATCAACAACGCCAGCCAGCATTTCATGGGTGCGCCTTTCGGTGGGGTCAAACAATCGGGCATTGGGCGCGAGGAGTGCTTTGCAGAGTTGCTGGAGTTCACCTACACCAAGAACGTGAACCTCAAGCTGGGATGAGCCACAAAATGCCCATTTGCCGAGCACCATGAACCTACGCCAAAGCTGCCTGCCTGCCCCGCACCATGTCCACTTTTTGTAGCAGTACCAAACCCACTACAAAAAGAATGGCTGTGGAGCCAATGGCGATACGCTGGTTGCCGCCGGTCATCCAGGTGATCAGGCCATACATCAGCGGGCCAAAAATACTGGCCAATCGGGTTGCAAATGTCCACAAACCAAAAAACTCACCAAGCTGACGTGGCGGGGCCAGCATCCCGGCCATGGCACGCCCGGCGGACTGGCTCGACCCCATGCAAATGCCGGCAATCGCCGCCGCATACCAGAAGCCTCCCTTGGACGTCGTCAGAGCAGCGATGAGGCAAGTCGCGATCCAGCCCACCAGCGTGCAAGCCAGGGCCAGCTTGTGCCCCACCTTGTCCTGCACGTACCCGAAGCTGAAGGCGCCTGCGGCAGCGGCAAGGTTCAAGACAAAGATCAACACCATGGTTTCCTGCTGGACAAAGCCAATCACCTGCTCGGCATAGATCGCCGCCAGCGTGATCGCCACCGCAACACCGCCCTGATAAAACACGGCACACGCCAGCAGCCAGATGAAGTCTTTGTAGCGCCTGGCTTCGCGGTAAGTGCTGGCCAGTTGCCGCAGGGATGCCGTGAATCCACTCTGCGCCGCTACGGTAGTGCGGGGCGCGGCACGCTCCTTGAGCAGCGCAAAAGTGACACACGCAGCCGCGCCGTATATGAATGCCGTGATCAGCATGGTCACGGGTACAAAACTATCCGCAGAAATCCCCTTCGATCCTGCCCACAGCACATAACCCAGGCAAATGCCCAACGCCAGCATGCCCCCAAAATAGCCAAAGCTCCAGCCCCAGCCACTGACTTTGCCCATGGACTCAGGTCTGGCCAGCTCGGGCAAAAAAGACGCCGTAAGCGACTCACCATAGCTGTAAAAGGTGTTGGACAGGACGATCAGCACAAATGCCAGTGCCACACTGCCCGGTCCGGCCAATGCCAGCGCTGCGGTAGACAGCACACACCCCGCGGTAAATAAAACCAGCAACTTTTTCTTGGTGGCGCGGATATCGGCCCAGGCGCCCAGGCTGGGCATGGTCAGCATGACAATCGCGTAGGAGATACTGAGAGCAAGGGTCCATGCAAAGGCACCCCACGCGGCGCCTTTGGCGATGCCGCCCACAAAGTACGCTGCAAACACGGCGGTAATCACCACGGTGGTGTAGCCCGAGTTGGCGAAGTCGTACATGGCCCAGCCAAACACCTCGCGCTTCTTCACGCCGGGGTTTAACGCATCCTGCCTGAAAACGGACATTTTTGGGGCTCCATAACACTGGGGTAACAGGATTATGGTGGAGTCTCAAGACAGCAGTGCTTCGCTTGTCCTGGTCGCTACTTGAACAGCAGTGCCATGGCGATCACAGACAAAAATACCAGCAGGCTGCGCCGAAAAAGAACCTCACTGAGGTGAACACGCAGTTTTTTCCCAATGACCATTCCCAGCATCAACGGCACCATGGCGAGCAAAGACAGCATGGCCTCCCCCAGACCCAGGCGCCCCACAACCGCCATGGCCACGTAGAGCGGTATCGCCCCCGTGAGGTAAATGATGCTGATGGTTCCCACAAACGCTTCGCGCGGCAGGCGCAATGCCATGAGGTAAGTGATGATGATGGGACCTGTCAGGGACGAGATACCGCCCATGATGCCGGATAGGGTGCCTACAACGGCACTGTAAATTTTTTCATGTCGAGCAGATATATTGAGCTGAGGGTTTAGGGCCATCAGCAGCACCGCCGTGACTACCGCGACGGCCAGCATGATGTTAAGCACGCCTGCCGGCAGCGCCAGAGTCAGCGGCACCGTGATGATGGTGGACACCAGCAGCGTCAGCAGCAAAGGAGAAAACCGCCGAACGTGGTCCAGCGGACCCCGGCTGTCCCAAGCCTGCCAGGCGTTGGACGCCAGCACGGGCACTGACACCAGACTGATAGCCAGCGGGCTCGACATGCCCAGTGAAAGTAACGGCACCACAACCAGTGGCAGCCCTACCCCCAGCGTCCCCTTGACCAAGCCACCCAGCACGAAAGCAAGCACACCCAGGGCAAGCACTCCCGGTGAGAGTTCGGGTAATGCCACGCCGGGAATCAAGTGAATAAAGTCCATGACACCAGCGCAGTATCAGGACTAAATCTTGAACGATTCAAGCGACTCCGGCGCAAACAATTCACGAGGTTCACGCAGGTGCGGCGAGAGGCCTTGTTCAAAGTGGTACCGCAAGAACGTGCGCAGCGTTGCCTCGTTCTTCTCAAACCCATAAGGCCAGTAGTCGTCGCCCATCTCGCGCCTGACCTGCTCGGCATGTGCGGTAAGCCACGGCAGCATGGTCTTTAGTGCGGCGGTTTCATACAGATCGTCATAGGCGCGGCGTTGCGACTCGACCAACGCCTTCATCAGGGACTGTGCAACCCAGCGATTGGCCTCATACACGTCACGACGAATGGCCACCGTGTGCATGATGGGGAAAATGCCCGTCGTCTTGAAATAGTCACGCTCTACCGGCTCATAGTCTTCAAACAGGCGCTTGACCCGGCCCTGCCCCTTTAAAAAGCTCGATGGCATGCGTGCTGTGTAAAGCGCGTCAATCTCGCCATCAAACAGCATTTGCGAAAGGGTCTGCTGCGGCCCAATGCATTCAACCTTGATATTGGGAGGCAGATTGAGCTTGATCTTCTCGGACCGACCCGGCTCCTCCTCCCCACCTGTGAAGTACGTCACACTGTCCACCGGCACACCATAGTGATCCGACAAAATGCCGCGTATCCAGACCGGGGCGGTCATCTGGTACTCCGGGTTCCCAACGCGCTTGCCGATGAGGTCTTTGGCCTCCCGAATGCCTGAATTGGCATTGACATAAATGCAGGAATGGCGAAAAAACCGCGACGGAAAGACGGGAATCGCTACAAACGGCTTCGTCTCGCGAGAGAGAGAAACACTGTATGACGACAGCGACATCTCGGCGACTTCGAACTCCTGATGGCGCAGCATGCGAAAGAATGTCTCTTCCACCGGCATGTTGAGGTAGTTCAAGTCAATGCCGTCAGGCTGAACACTGCCGTCCATCAAGGCCCGGGTACGGTCATAGTTCCAGCAACCAAATGTCAGCTTCAGTTTTGACATGGCGGGCCTATTCTGATTTCACACCAGCGGCTTTGATGGCTTTTGCAAGGCGGTCGTTCTCTTCGAGAATCGCTTTACCGTACTCGTCTGGCTTGCCGCCAACGGCATCGATACCTGCGTTGCCCAGAATCTGGATGGCCTCAGGCGATCTGGCGATTTTTTCCATCTCAGCACTGATGCGTTCAACAGCCGCTGCAGGCGTACCTGCAGCGGCCAGCACGCCCACGATGACCGCAAAGTCAAAGCCGGGCACGACCTCGGCAATGGCTGGCACGTTGGGGGCAAGGCTTGATCGCTGCGAGGCATTGGTAGCCAGCAACTTGATTTGACCACCCTTCACAAAACCGGACAGTGACGGCAGCGCCGAAAACGCCACGTCGACCTGACCACCAATCAAGGCCGGCACTGATTGCGCTGACCCTTTGAAGGGCACGTGCTGAACATCGATGCCCAGGGCGGCTTTCAGGGCCTCCATGGTGAGGTGATGCGAACTTCCGATGCCGGAAGACCCGTAGTTGAGTGCACCGGGCTTTGACTTGGCCAGCGCGACAAATTCCTGCAAGGTATTGACGCCTGCCTTGGGATGCACAGCCAGGTACAAAGGCGCTCTGGCGGCCAATGACACCGGAACAAAGTCGCGTTTGAAGTCGTAGCTCAGGTTCTTGTAAATGGCCGGGTTGATGGAGAACATGGAGCCATCTGTCACCAAAAAGGTGTAGCCATCGGGCGGGCTGGAAGCGAGCACCTGTGCAGCCACCACGCCGTTGGCGCCCGGCTTGTTGTCCACCACCACAGACTGACCCAGACGGTCACTCAGGCGCTGCGCAAAAATGCGCGCCACGGTATCGGGCAAACCCCCGGCCGAGTACGGCACCACAAACTTGATCGGTTTATTGGGGTAGGCACCCTGGGCTGT
>JANPAZ010000639.1:0-7817 GCA_031430225.1 Rhodoferax sp.
ATCCGGACCAATATTACGCTGCATCGTGAGCTGGTTCGCAACGCCGACGTCAAGGCTGGTGCTGTCGACAACCATTTTCTCGAACGCTGGCTCAGCCAGCGCGCAGAGTCATGACGGCCGTACCCGTTCAACCGGAAGTGCCCCGCATCAGCCTGCTGGGCACGAGCGCGTTACTGTTTGAGGCGCCAGGGCCGCTTGATATCGAACAGCAGCGGCGGATTTGGGCCCTGGCCAGTCAGGCTCAGGCCTGGCCCCACGTACAGGAAGCTGTGCCTGGCATGAACAACCTGATGCTGGTGTTCAGCACGCCTCCAGAAAACCTTGCGCCCATGAAAGCGGCACTGCAAACTGCCTGGGACGACACAAACCGGATGCAGCACGCCGGTCACGCGGCTGGCAGGACGATCGAACTGCCCGTGGTTTATGGTGGCGCAGCCGGCCCCCACATAGCAGACGTGGTGGCGCACACCAAATTGACTGTAGACAAAATCGTGCAGATCCACACCGAGCCGCTGTATGTTGTTTACGCACTAGGTAGCCATCCGGGGTATTGCTACCTGGGGGGAATGGACCCACGCATCGCTACGCCGCGCCGCAAAGTGCCCGTGGTCAACCTGCCCGGGGGGTCAGTGTCAATTGGCGGAATACAGACCGGCGTGTCTGCGTCGGACGGCCCTAGCGGCTGGAGCACCATCGGTCGCACGGACATGTCTTTCTTCGACCCCCAACGCAATCCTCCGGCCGTGCTTGCGCCGGGCGACCGCATCCGCTTCACCGTGCAAAGGATTGACCGGTGATCGAAATCGTTTCAGCAGGTGCGCTTTGCACCGTTCAGGACCTGGGGCGCACGGCCTACAGGCGCTATGGCGTGGGGACCGCCGGAGCCATGGACCAGCTGGCCCTGGCAGCCGGCAACCTGCTGGTGGACAACCCACTTGACGCAGCCGGGCTTGAAATCCCGGTCTTGCCGTTTGCCGTGCGGTTCCAGGACGACCTGTCCATCACCGTCACCGGGGCCGACTGCACGATTGAACTCGACGGCAAGCCGCTTTTGCCGTGGTGGAAGCACCGGGCACGGGCCGGGCAGGTGCTGACGCTTGGGAGTGACGGCTGTGGTTTTACGTCAGGCGCACGCAGTTATCTGCTAGTGGCTGGTGGCGTGGATGTGCCCGAGGTGCTGGGTTCGCGCAGCACCCAGCTACGGGGACGATTTGGCGGGCACCAAGGGCGCGCGCTGATCAATGGCGACGTCTTGAAAGCGGGCGTGCTGACCGGCGCTTCAAAACTCCCTTGCGAGGGTTATGGCCTTGTCCCGCCAGTTGTAGCACTGCCTGCAAGTGCGTATTACCAGGCCAACTCGCACGCGACATCGCCAGTCACAGCAGTGCGCGTGCTACCGGCCGCTGAATATAGTGCCTTTGATGACGTTGCCATCCACTGTTTCTGGCAGACCGACTGGAAGATCTCTGCCCAGAGCGACCGCTATGGCTACCGCCTGGCTGGCCCGGCATTGAGCATGAAGACAGCGCTGGAGACGCGATCCCACGGTGTTGTGCCCGGCGTGATTCAGGTGCCCCCTGGTGGGCCACCGATCATCCAGATGCGTGACGCCCAGCCGTCGGGCGGCTATCCCAAAATGGGAACCGTGATCGAGGCAGACCTGTGGCGTCTGGCCCAGGCACCTGCGGGTTCACGCATCCGCTTCGTTGAAACCACCTACACCGGGGCACTGGAGGCATCTCGCTGCGCCAGCGACTACCTGCGCAAGGTTGGCCATCTGGTCCCGCTTTACGGAGCTCTGCATGCCTGACCCGAAGACGTTCGTCACCCATGACATGTCCGAAGCCAATTGGCGCCAGATTGCCGATTGGCTGGTGGACACGGATATCGAGCTTGCCGAGCTGTCCGGCCCGGGGTGGCAGGTCAGGCTATTGCGCGAGGCCGGCTACGAGCCTCAGTCACGGAACGTGCCCGGGCGTAACGCCATATGGCCGGACAAATCCACAAGCGGCTCGCCGGGTCCTGTGATCGTCAGAGGAACCGTCGCTGGCGTTTTTCTGGACCGGCACCCATTGCGCACGTCACAGCTCGCACCGGTTGGCGCGCAAGTCCGCCAGGGCGACATCCTGGGCCTGCTGCAGCTTGGGGCCGTACTGGCCCCAGTCAGGGCACCCGTGGATGGCGTCGTGGCGGGCACGCTTGTGTCATCGGGTGCACTGGTGGGGTTCGGCACTGAACTCGTACAAATCAATCCAGGAGAGGCTTCGTGGAAATCGACCTGAACTCAGACGTTGGCGAAGGCTTTGGACCGTGGCGCATGGGCGACGACTCTGCGCTGATGCAGGTCATTTCATCGGCCAATATTGCGTGCGGCTACCACGCGGGTGACCCGGTCATCATGGACGCCACAGTGAGGGCGGCCGGCGAGCGTGGCGTCGAAATCGGTGCCCATGTGGGCTTTCCCGACCTCATGGGCTTCGGCAGGCGCCGAATGGACGTCGACCCGGTCGAGCTTGCGAAATATGTGGTGTACCAGCTTGGTGCACTGGCGGGCATTGCCAAAGCAGCGGGCCAGACAATGACGCACATGAGTTTTCATGGTGCGCTGGGCAACATGGCTGCCGCAGACCTCGCGCTGGCAAAGCCACTGGTCCGTGCCGTGGTCGACTTTGATCCCAAGCTGATCATCAGCGTCTCCACCGGCACCGCCATAGAACGCGCAGCGGACGTTCTGGGCATGAGGGTCGCCACGACATTTCTTGCCGACAGGGCTTATGACGACGCTGGACAACTGGTATCGCGCAAGCTACCCGGAGCGGTGATTCACGATGCGGCAAAGGTCCTCAGCCGGGTCATGCAGGTACTTCAGGATCGCAGCGTGATCAGCGCGTCTGGGAAGCGGCTGCCCATGCCCGTAAAGTCCATACTATTGCACGGTGACACCGCCGGCGCCGTAGAACTTGCCAGGTCGGTGCGCACCGCCATTGAAACCAGCGGAGGCCGCGTGGTACCCATTTCCCGGCTTTGCGCATGACACGCGCACCAGGTGCCATGCATAAGCTGAGCTTATCGCGGCAAGCCCAATCCGTCTTGGCGCTTCGGGAGATCGGTCAGTACATTCACTTGAGCCATCCAAACGGACTGCGTACCGGAACAAAGGTTGTTGATGCCATTCTCTGACTACAAGACTGCACTGGTCACTGGGGCGTCATCAGGTATGGGTGCGGCCATCGTCGAACGCTTTTGCCGCGAAGGGCTTCGGGTGCATGCGCTCGCCCGAAGCGGCCCTGCCTTGCAGGAGCTTGCCGCCCGAACGGGGTGTATCCCAGAGGTCATGGATGTATCGGATCTTGAGGCCGTGACCAAGCTCACCAGCGAAGTTCAGTTCGACGTCCTCGTGAACAATGCCGGCGTCAACCAGCCCGGCTCGATCCTTAGCGCAAAGGCCGCGGATATTAACCTGCAAATGGATGTAAACCTGCAAGCGGCGTTGCATCTGGTTCGGCTCATCATGCCAGGCATGATCGCCCGCGATTGTGGGCACATTGTCAACGTCAGTTCAATCGCTGCGATCTACAACTTTGGTGGCAACACGACGTATCACGTCACTAAAGCAGGGTTGCATGCACTGTCGCGACAGCTTCGGGTTGATGCCATGGGAAAACGTGTGCGCGTCACCGAAATCTGCCCGGGTCGCGTGGCGACAGACATCTTTGGCCATGTGCTCGGTGACATTGAAGCGGCCCGCAAGGAATTCATCGACGGGTTCGAGCTGCCGCAAGCCACGGACATCGCTGATGCGATTGCGTTCGCCATCGCAGCGCCGCGGGCGGTGAATATTTCAAACATGGAAATCCTGCCAACCTTGCAGGTTCCCGGCGGCTTGACCACTGTCAAGCGCACCGACTAGGTTCGCTGCAATCTCAATCAAATTTAATTCAAATCCGGATAAAGGACCACAACATGCAATCCACTGGCGCACGCAGAAACCCGTCTGCAACCCAGGTTGATGCCTCAGTGCTTGAGACGCTGCGCGGCATTGCTGTAGCGCTGCTGAGCGATAACCTGCATCGCAGCACCGGCAGCGTTGGCCTGCAACCCTACCATCGTCCTAATCCTGAGGCTATGGCAGGTACAGCGGTCACCGTGCGTGCACGAGGTGGTGACAATTTGACTATTCTGCGGGCGTTTGAATACTGTCGCCCGGGTGATGTGATGGTGATCGATTGCGGTGGCGATGTCGCCAACGCCGTGATCGGCGGCATTCTGAGTTATTACGGCTACACCATCAAACTGTCGGGTATGGTGATTGACGGTGCCATTCGCGACGTTGCAGAAATACGGGAACGGGATTTTCCGGTGTATGCCCGTGGCGTGAACCACCGTGGCCCTTACAAGGATGGCCCAGGCGAAATCAATGTGCCCGTGTCCATCGGAGGCATGGTGGTCAATCCCGGCGACATCATCGTGGGCGATCAGGACGGCCTTCTGGCCTTCGCACCTGCCGAGGCACTGACGGTCATTACAAAGGCGCAAGCGCAGGCCAAGAAGGAGGCGGACACGATGCTTGCGATGAAGGAAGGTCGTTGGGATCGATCCTTTATTGCCACTCTCGAAGCGCGTTGCGCCAATTAAATCCCATACACATTCTCGAAACTTATCTAACCAGACGAAAAGCATCTTTGATTCAGAGAGCGACCGCGCGTACGATTTTTCTTGCCCGACTTCATCCAACTTTCGCCCCAGGAGACTGCCACCATGTCCATCACTCGTCGTCAATTCATTTCCACCAGTTGCGTCGCGGTCACCGCCGTAGCGCCTTTTCACTCTGCATTCGCCGCGACGCAGCTTAACCTCGCGGACGTGCTGCCCGATGGCAACTTCATGGTGCAGAACGCCCGAAAATATGCAGAGGCTGTAGAGAAGGCAACCGCAGGCGACATCGTGATCAACCCGCGCCCGGGCGGTTCGCTTGGCTTTAAGGGCCCTGAGCAAATGCGCGCCGTTCGCGACGGACTCGTCCCGATGGCAGACATTCTCACAAGCCAGCAAATTGGCGACGAAGCCATGTTCGGCACCGAAGGTATTCCGTTCCTGGTTGCATCACAGGCCGAATTGCGTAGCCTGCACAAGTTTCTGCGCCCCGAGTTCGACAAACTGGCGGCCAAGTTCAACCAGAAGATTCTTTACATGGTGCCGTCACCGGCACAGTACATGTTCCTAAAAGTCAAGGTTGGCACCGCCGACGCACTTAAGGGCATCAAAATTCGTGGTGCCGACAAGAATACCGTCGATATCTGCAACGCGGTTGGCATGGCGGGCGTCATCATTCCCTTCGGCGAGTTGATCCCCGCACTGGCCTCTGGCCGTGTGGACGGCGTGGCAACGTCCGCCACGACGGGTGTGGATGCCAAGTTCTGGGAGTTCCTGAAGTATGTCTACCCGACTAACCACACCTGGTCGTGCAACATGGTCAACATCAATCTGGATTCCTGGAAAAAGATTGCGCCAGCACAGCAAAAGGCCATGGAAGACCTGGCTGCCAAAATGGAACCAGACTTCTGGGAAGTGTCCGCTCAGGCAGACCGCGACAGCATCAAGAAGCTGACTGAAAACGGCATGGAGCTGGTGCCTGTATCGGCTGCCATGATGGGCGACATTCGCAAGAGTGCCGGTGGATTGCAGCAGGAGTATCTGCAGCGGGTTCCTGCTGCTGCACCGATTGTCAAACAATACCTGACCAGCCTGGGCAGAGCCTGAGATGACCGCGGGTGCAGTCGGGGCCCCTGCGAGCGCTGGCGTTCGCATGGTTGCCAGGTTTCAGCGCATCGTTGACGCTCTGGCCCTGGCGGCTGCCTACGTGGCGGCGGCGTGTCTTGTCGCGATGGTATTTCTGGTGCTGGCAGAAATCAGTGTTGGACTACTGTCTCGCGTTTTCAAGTCTGTCCCCAGCGGAATCCGCTTTGCGTGGGAATACAGCGCCTACCTGATGGGGGCGTCTTTCCTGTTTGGTGGAGCACTCACACTTCGCTCTGGCATGCAAATTCGCGTCGAACTGTTGCTACGTGCCGGCAATGGTCGGTTTGAGCGGCCATTGGAGATTTTTTCTTCTTTGATAGGGGCACTGTTCCTTGCCATGCTGGCCTGGAGTCTGACGAACTTCGCCTGGCAATCCTGGGTCTCGACGCAGGTGTCCGGCGATACGCTGACACCTCTGTGGATCCCCCAAGGCGCACTCGCGCTGGCTACCCTTATCTTCGCGTTGCAAGCAATCGCCCGGTTTCTGTCATGTCTGGCTCGCCTGCCGCTCGAGAATGACAGTTTCAAAGTGGCATCCGCCAGTGAATAGCAACATCGGAGTTACATCATGACCGCTGTATTTGCAAACCTGTTTGGCCTTTTGTTCGCTATTCTGGCATCAGGCGTCGGCATTGGCATTGCCTTGGCTGTCACGGCCATGCTGCTGGCAGCCTTCTTCAGCGACATCCCTATCACGCGGCTTGTAGCGCAACATACGTTCAACATCCTCACAACCTCGGACCTCGTGGCATTGCCATTGTTCGTCATGATGGGTGAATTCCTGTTCCGCACGAATCTGTCAAAGAAGCTCTTTAATGGCCTTGCTCCCTGGGCGGGCCTGCTGCCGGGTCGGCTTTTGCATGTCAACGTCATTGCCTGCTCCATCTTTGCTTCGATCTCTGGTTCCAGTGCGGCGACAACACAGGTGGTGGGGAAAATGACCCTCACGGAATTGCTGCGGCGCGGTTATGGCCCCAGCGTTGCCATAGGAAGCCTAGCCGGCGCGGGTACGCTGGGGTTTCTGATACCCCCTAGCACAGTCATGATCATCTATGGCGTTCTGGCTGAGGAATCCGTTCTACGCCTATTCACTGCGGGCTGGATTCCAGGTCTTTTGCTCGCGGGTTGCTTCATGGGCTGGATCATGATTGATACGAAGCTACATCCCGAGCTGATTCCGGAATCCGAACGGGCGCTGAAGAACGTTGCCTTCAGTGTGCGCATTGCGGCACTCAAGGAGCTAGGCCCCGCCATGTTTCTGATCGTCTGTGTGATCGGTTCGATGTATGCAGGTGTAGCCACACCAACCGAGGCAGCTGCATTGGGTGTACTGGGCGCTTTCATCGTGTCTTACCTTCAGACGGGTCTGAGCTGGCACATACTTCGCGATGTCGCAATCGGCACAGTGCAGAGTTGCAGCATGATGGGCCTGATCATCCTCGGTGCCTCAATCCTGGGTAATGTCACCGCGGCACTAGGCGTGCCCGACGCCGTAGCGAAGGTTGTGTCCAACTGGGAACTGTCACCGCTAATGCTGATCATTTCGCTGATGCTGCTTTATATAGTGCTCGGAACTGCGCTGGAGGGATTTTCGATGATTGCCACCACCCTCCCTGTTGTACTCCCGTTGATCAAGGCAGCAGGCTTTGACAAGGTCTGGTTCGGAATCTTCATGGTGCTGGTGGTTGAAATGGCGCAGATTACGCCCCCGGTCGCATTTAATCTATCTGTGCTTCAGGGCATCACGGGAAAGAGCATGAGCTATCTCACCAGAGTGACTCTTCCCTACCTGTTCATCATGATGGGGTTTGTAATTTTGATCGCGGTGTTTCCTGGAATCGTCTTGTGGTTTCCAAACCTCGTGTTGGGAAGATAGCAGCCACCCGCTCATGCGCCAGCACCCGGTCCACCAGACTGACGGCGAGTTTCGGCCGGTTGAAGTGCCACAGGCGGGTGAGGTCGGTCATGGGGACGTGCAGCGGTTGATTTGCAGTTTATGAGCCTGTTGCGCATTTTAC
>JANPAZ010000640.1:0-8042 GCA_031430225.1 Rhodoferax sp.
GTCAGGATTCTGTGCACGTCGGCCACCATGCTGGCAATCCAGCGCATGTTGAAGTCCTTGCTGCGCGGGCCTTCCTTGCCTTGCAGGCATTCGTCAATGTAGCGTTTGACGGGCGCGTCCCAATGCCGCATGTTGCTCATGTTGATGGCAAATTCCTTGGTATCCACGGGAATCTGCACGTGCTCCTGCGTCAGCACGAACGAGCCTTGCTCGCGGTCCAGCGTGAACATGGCCACGCCATTGCCCACGGTCAAAACCAGCGTCGTTTGCGGACCATAGACGCAGTAGCCCGCAGCCACTTGCTGGTTACCCGGCTGCAAAAAATCATCTTCCGACACGCCACTGACGCGGCCGTTGTCAACGCCTTCAGTCTTCTTGAGTACGCTGAAAATCGTGCCGATGCTGACGTTCACATCGATATTGCTGGAGCCGTCCAAGGGGTCAAACAGCAGCAGGTATTCTCCCTGCGGGTAGCGGTTGGGCACCACATAGATGCCTTCCATTTCCTCGGACGCCATGGCGGCCAGGTGCCCGCCCCACTCATTGGCTTCAATCAGCACTTCATTGGCGATGATGTCCAGCTTTTTCTGGATTTCACCTTGCACGTTTTCGGACTCAGCCGTGCCCAGCACACCTCCCAGGGCACCTTTGTTGACAGCCTGGCTAATACTCTTGCAAGCGCGGGCCACCACTTCGAGCAGCAGACGCAATTGCGATGGAATGAGGCCGTCTACGCGTTGTTGCTCAACGAGGTAACGGGTCAGGGATATATTTTTCGCCATGGTTCTAGTTGGAAAGTGCGCGGGTTACGACTTCACGCACGTCGTTGCTGAGATCGGGTTTGGCGGCGACGCGGGCAATGGCTTCGCGGGCGGCGCTGCGATAGGGTTCGGTAAGTCGCGTCCAGCGGTCCAGCGCACGCGCAAGACGGGCAGCAACTTGCGGGTTGATGCTGTCGAGCTCCATCACACGCTCGCTCCAGAACACATAGCCGGCCGCATCAGCGCGATGGAAGGCCCCGGGGTTGGCGTTGCAATAGCTGAAGATCACACTGCGTGCGCGATTGGGGTTGCGCATGTTGAAATCCGGGTGCGCCATGAGCTGACGCACGGCAGGCAGTATGTTGCCATCTCGGTCGCAGGTGCCCGACTGCAATGCAAACCATTTGTCCAGCACAAGCGCCTCGTCCTTGAACAGAGCATGGAACCGGGCAAGTGCACCTGCTGCGAGTTCGTGACCGCTATTGACAAGCGCACTCAGTGCGTTGAAACGGTCAGTCATGTTGCCCGCGTCTTTGAAACGCTGCAGGGCCTTGCCTGGCCAGACAAGGTCACCAGACTGCCGAGCGGCCAGGCAGAGCTGGCTCAATGCCATACCCGCCAGGGCGCGACGGCCCGCGGACAGGGGGTCAGGCTGATAGGCCCCGTTGTCTTGATGGGCTTGATAGGCCCACTCCCAATCGGCAAAAAGCGCTTTGGCCATCTGCTCGCGCATGGCTTCACGCACTGCATGCACCCGCTGTGGGTTGACGATGGCAAGTTGTTCCGCAATGTAGGTTTCGGACGGAAGGGTAAGCACCAGTTCCTTGAACGCGGCGTCCAGTCCCGGGTGGCGCAAAACACCTCGCATGGCGTCAATACAGTCACTATTTAGTGCTGTAGCCCCTGTCAAATCAGCGTTATTAGCTATTAGATGAATAGCACCACGCAACATCAGCCGTTGACCGGCTTCCCACCGGTTGAAGGGGTCGGCGTCGTTGGCCAGTAGTGCGAGAAGCTGTGCATCGCTGTAGTCAAAGTCGAGCACTACGGGGGCTGAAAACCCCCGCAATATGGATGGCACGGGCTCGCAGGGCACGTTGACAAAAGTCAGTGTTTCGCTGGCTTGCGTCAATACAAAAGTACGTGAATGGCCCGCTGCCGCATTCTCGCTGGCGAGCTGCATGGGGATGTCGCGGCCGTCATTGCCCAGCAGCCCCAGACCCACGGGAATGACAAAGGGTTCTTTCTCTGCCAATCCGGGGGTGGGCGCGCAACTTTGTTTTAGCGTCAATGCATAGGTTTGGGCTTGCGCGTCATAGGTGCCCGTGGCGTGTACGTGGGGCGTGCCCGCCTGGCTATACCAGCGCTTGAACTGTGGCAGCAGCCGGGCCAGATCAGACTGTGGGTTGGCATCGGCAATCGCTTGCGCAAAGTCGTCGCAGGTCACGGCCTGGCCATCGTGGCGGGCGAAGTACAGCGTCATGCCTTTCGCAAATCCTTCGCGACCCAAAGGATCGGATGGCCCTTCGGTCGCCAGGGTCTGCATCATGCGCACTACTTCCGCACCTTTTTCGTAAATGGTGACGGTGTAGAAGTTGTTGATTTCTATGTAGCTGTCGGGCCGCACCGGGTGCGCCATAGGGCCTGCATCTTCGGGGAACTGGGCGGTACGCAACACGCGCACGTCTTCAATCCGTTTGACGGCGCGGGCCGAGGGCTCAGCACACAAGTCCTGCGAAAACTCCTGGTCGCGGAAAACCGTCAGACCTTCTTTAAGACTCAGTTGAAACCAGTCGCGACAGGTGATGCGGTTGCCGGTCCAGTTATGAAAGTACTCGTGGCCCACCACGCTTTCGATATTGGAGAAGTCAACGTCTGTGGCCGTGGCCTGGCTGGCCAGCACGTACTTCGTGTTGAAGATGTTCAAGCCCTTGTTCTCCATGGCGCCCATGTTGAAGTCGCTGGTGGCGACGATCATGAAGCGCTCCAGGTCCAGCGGCAGGCCAAAGCGGGCTTCGTCCCACGCGACGGATGCCATCAGTGAATTCATGGCATGTTCGGTCTTGTCCAGATCGCCTGGCCGCACATAAACCTGCAGCAGGTGATCCTTGCCGTTGCGCGCCGTAATGCGTTGCTCGCGCGTTACCAATTGCCCGGCGACCAGGGCAAACAAATAAGACGGTTTCTTGTGCGGGTCCACCCATTTTGCAAAGTGGCGACCTTCTTCCAGGACACCTTGCTCCACCAGATTGCCATTGGACAGCAGCACAGGGTATCTGGCCTTGTCTGCGCGCAACGTGACGGTGTAGCTGGCCATCACATCAGGGCGATCCAGGAAATAGGTGATCCGTCGAAAACCTTCAGCTTCGCACTGCGTAAAGAACGAGTCGTTGCTGACGTACAGACCCATCAGCTTGGTGTTCTTGATGGGTGCGCAGGTCGTGAAGATTTCCAGATCAAACGGCGCATCGCCCTCAGGAAGGTTCTCCAGCACGAGGCGGGATCCTTCCATCTTGAACGATGTACCCTGGCCGTTCACCAGCACGCGGGCCAGGTTGAGTTCTTCGCCATCGAGCTTCAGGGGTTGGGCGGCTGATTGCGGGTTTCGACGGACCCGCATCTTGTTGAGCACGCGGGTCTTGGCCGGGTCCAGGTCGAAAGTCAGGTCAACCGTGTCAATCAGGTAGGCGGTGGGTGCGTAGTCTTCACGGTGGATCACGGCGACGCCAGGTCCTTCGTCATTAGATTGCAACATGCAGGTTCTCCAGAAATTTTGAGTTCATCAGTTCGTTGTAATCCCGTACGTGCGCCAGTACGTGGGGGCCGGCGAGTTCAGCGGCGCTGTGGCTGGAGCATACTGCCACGGCCCGCATGCCTGCCCGTCGGGCTGCCTCAATGCCAAATGGCGCGTCTTCAAAGACAATACAGCCATTGGCCCTTATATCCATTCTCTTTGCTGCTTCTAAAAATATAGCAGGCTCGGGTTTTCCGGGCAAACCTTCGTCGCCACCCACTACCGCATGTGGCGAGATACGCATCTTCAAATGCGAGAAGGCAAAGGCGATATTGTGCTTGTCGCCCGCAGTGCCGACGCCCATTTTCAGGCCTTTGGCAAAAGCCTGTTCTGAAAATTCCTTGAAGCCAGCCACCTCGGTAAAAACCGGTGAGAACAGCGCGCGGTAGATAGTTTCTTTCTCGTGAATGAGAGCCCAAGCCTCGTCGTTCGGCACATCTCGCTGAAACAACTCACGCATGCATTCGGCACCCGTGCGGCCCGTGGTGCGGCGCATCAGGTCTGGCAGGTCTAACTGGATGCCATGGCGGCGACAGAACTCTATCCAGCTTTGCGCGTGGTACGGCATGGAGTCGATCATGGTGCCGTCCATGTCGAAGATAAGCGCCCCCACGCTTCCCGCTTCGCGTGGTGCGCTGCCCCCCGAGGGGGCCAATTCCCCTTGGGGCGGCCCGGCGGGGAATTGAGCCCCCACGCTTCCCGCTTTTTCCTGTCGCATTAGATGCCTTGCTTTAGCGATGCCTGGATGAACACATCCAGATCGCCGTCCAGCACTTTTTGCGTGGCCGACACTTCGACGTTGGTGCGCAGGTCCTTGATGCGGCTGTTGTCCAGCACGTAAGAGCGAATCTGATGGCCCCAGCCCACATCGGTCTTGGTGTCTTCCAGCTTCTGCTGGGCCTCTTGCTGTTTGCGCAGTTCAAAGTCATATAGGCGTGAGCGCAGGCGTTTCCAGGCGACGTCCCGATTGCTGTGCTGGCTGCGGCCGTCCTGGCACTGCACCACGATGCCGGTAGGGATGTGCGTCAATCGCACGGCAGAGTCTGTCTTGTTGATGTGCTGGCCGCCCGCACCACTGGCACGAAAGGTGTCGGTGCGCACGTCGCTGGGGTTGATGTCGATCTCGATCGAGTCATCAATCTCAGGGTAAACAAACACGCTGGCAAAGCTGGTGTGGCGCCCGCCCGATGAGTCAAACGGCGACTTGCGTACCAGCCTGTGCACACCGGTCTCGGTGCGCAGCAGGCCAAAGGCGTATTCCCCCTCGATCTTGATGGTGGCACCCTTGATGCCGGCCGTGTCGCCTGCCGTTTCGTCTTCAATCGTGGTCTTGAAGCCCTTGCGCTCGGCGTATTTGAGGTACTGGCGCAGCAGCATGCTGGCCCAGTCGCAGGCCTCGGTGCCGCCCGCGCCAGACTGGATGTCCAAAAAGCAGTTGAGCGGATCAGCCGGGTTGTTGAACATGCGCCGGAACTCCAGCTGCTCGATGGTGGCAGCCAGCTTGGCAGTGTCTTGCTCAATCGTGACCAGGCCGGCTTCGTCGCCTTCAGCCTTCGACATGTCAAACAGTTCAGTGTTGTCGGCGAGTTCGTTGGTCAGCGTGTCCAGCGTTCCCACAACGCCATCGAGTGCCTTCTTTTCTTTGCCGAGTTCCTGGGCCTTCTTGCTGTCGTTCCAGACGTTGGGGTCTTCCAGTGAGGCGTTGACGGTTCTCAGGCGTTCAGCTTTGGCAGGGTAGTCAAAGATACCCCCGTAACTCTTGCGTTCGGGCGCTCAAGTCAGAGAGCTGGGTGCCAATTTGGTTGATGCGTTCGACGTCCATGGGAAGTGCCTTGATGAATTACGGAAAAGCCCGCGCGGCAATGACCGGTCAACGGATTGGCAGCAAGCGGGTAATCGGGTATTTTAGTTCCCAAGGCGCATGGAACTTTGTGCGGGCTTCAGACCACAAAATCCTCGATCATCCGGGCCAGTTGCTCGGGCTGGTCATGGTGCAGCATGTGGCCGGCGTCTTCAATTCGGCCGCGTTGCAGGTTGGGCACGGACTTGAGCCGCTCGTCAAATTCGGCCTGGGTGAATTTGCCGCCGAACCAGCCGGTCAGAGAGTCATCGGAGGCCACAACGACCAACGTCGGTGCCGTGATGGCAGCGTACATAGCCAGGAGTTCCTCGAGGCGGGTCAGAAGTGGCCCTGAAATTTTATGCGCCGGGTCGCCCAGGATCTCCCATTGGCCATCCTTGGTTTCGGCTGCCCAGTGGCAAGCCAGCCATTCAGCGCGGTCATGGCCTGCCTGGTCGCGGGCCAGCCGGGGGTTGGTCTTCATCAGGCGCTTCGCAACTTCTGTGACACTGGCATAAGTTTTGAGTTTGATGTCGCCCCGGCTCATCGCCTTAAGGTCATCCAGCCACGCGGCCACGTGTTTGGGTGCACTGGTGGCGCGGCGTACCGGCCCGCCAAAGCCTTCCAGATTGATCAGTCGCCGGATGCGGGCCGGGCGCACAGCACCATATTGCATGACCACACTGCCGCCCATGCTGTGGCCGACCAGGTCCACACTCTGATCCGGCGAATAATGGTCAATCAGGAAATCAAGATCGGCCACATAGTCAGGGTTCCAGTAGTTGTCGACCGGCGAGCCGGTCGATAGCCCATAGCCACGCCAGTCAGGCGCGATGATGTGGCGCTGGCTGACGAAGCTGTCTGACAACGCATCCACCAAGAACTGGTAGCTGGCCGCCACGTCCATCCAGCCGTGCACCAGTACCAATGGCGCAACGCCCGGGACGGGCTTGCCCCACACCCTCACGTGGTAGTTCTGATGGCGGATAGGGACAAACTCGCTGTGAGAAATGCGTTTGGCTTGGTACATTCTTCCCATAATACGAGAGGTAGCCGTGAACGTCAGTCAACACAGAGACAAACCACAAGACCATTCCCGCGACCCCTACACCCGCCTGCACAGTGGTTTTCGGTGGCTGGTACCGGCGCATCTCAACATGGCACAGGTTTGCAGCGCACGCTGGGCCAAGTTGCCGGATGCTACAAAAAGAATAGCTATAAAAACCCATTCTGAGGGGGGCAAAGGCACAAATCACTCTTATGCCACGTTGCAGCAGCAGGCCAATCGCCTGTCCAACGTGCTCATGGGGTTGGGCGTGAAGCGGGGTGACCGCGTGGCGATTGTGATGCCCCAGCGTTTCGAGACCGCCGTGGCCTACATTGCCGTGTTGCAGTTGGGTGCGGTGGCCATGCCGTTGTCCATGCTGTTTGGGCCTGAGGCACTGGAGTTTCGGCTGCATGACAGTGATGCGGTGGCCGCGATTTGTGATGGTGCCGCGCTGGCTGGCCTCATGGCGGTGCGGGCGCGCTGTCCATTGCTTCGCGCCGTGGTGCAGGTGGGTGCGACGGGTGACATCCCGGCCATTGGCAGCAAGTTGAAGGCAGACGTTGACTACGCTGGCGCGTTGGAGAAGGCGGCGTCCAGATTCAATCCAGTCGATACGCTGGCGAGTGACCCCGCCGTGCTGATCTACACCAGCGGCACTACCGGCCAGCCCAAAGGGGCGCTGATTCCCCACCGCGCGCTGATCGGCAATCTCACGGGCTTTGTTTGCAGCCAGAACTGGTTTGGTTTTGACGGCAAGGCCAATGCGTCGTCAGACGCCGTCTTCTGGAGCCCGGCCGACTGGGCGTGGACTGGCGGGCTGATGGATGCACTGTTGCCCACGCTTTACTTTGGGTGCACTATTGTTGCGTTTAACGGCCGCTTCAGTCCGCAGAGTGCGCTGGAGTTGATGCGCGCCCATGGGGTGACTCATACATTTCTGTTTCCCACCGCGCTCAAGGCGATGATGAAGGCCAACCCGGGAGCATCGGGCAAAACAGTGCGACAGCAGTTCAAGCTCAAGCTGACCGCCATCATGAGTGCCGGCGAGGCGGTGGGGGACGCCGTGTTCGGTTACTGTGAAAGCCAGCTCGGCGTGAAGCCCAACGAAATGTTTGGGCAAACAGAGATCAACTACATCGTCGGTAACTGCAATTGGCTTTGGCCCTCCAAACCCGGCAGCATGGGTAAGGGCTACCCCGGCCATCATGTCAAAGTCATTGACGATGTGGGTAACGAATGCCCGGTGGGCGAGCCGGGCGACGTGGCAGTGAACCGCTTTGACGTGCATGGCGATCCTGACCCGATTTTCTTTTTAGGCTACTGGAAGAACGAGGCCGCCACGCAGGCCAAGTACACGGGTGACTGGTGTCGCACCGGCGATCTGGCCGTGCGCGATGCCGATGGCTATCTTTGGTACCAGGGCCGGACCGATGATGTCTTCAAGGCGGCGGGTTACCGCATAGGACCCGGCGAGGTCGAGAACTGCCTGGTCAAGCACCCGGCGGTGGCCAATGCGGCCGTGGTGCCCAAGCCCGATGCAGCGCGCGGTGCAGTGGTCAAGGCCTACGTCGTTCTTGCTCCTGATTTTATAGCTGAACG
>JANPAZ010000641.1:0-5925 GCA_031430225.1 Rhodoferax sp.
GTGCTGCTGTTCTCCAAGGCCGCCTTTGACAAGCTGCCCAAGGCAGAGCAAGACCAGATCCGTGCAGCGGCCAAAGCGTCTGTCGCATTCAACCGCACGGCCTGGGCTGCCTACGAGAAGAAGGAATTCGACATGGTGAAAGCCGCCGGTACCGAAATCGTGGAAGTGGACAAAAAGTCCTTCCAGGACGTCATGGGACCTGTGTATGACAAGTTCGCCAACACACCTGATATGAAACGTCTGGTGAAAGCCGTTCAGGACACGAAATAAACCGTGTCAGCACAAGCTCCCACCCCTGGGATGGGAGCTTCTTCCTCTTCACCGGAGCTTCCCATGTATACCCGCTTCTGTGCCACCCTCTCCAAGTTCAGTCTGATGCTTGCGGTGGCTGGTCTCATCGTGCTCATCGCCTGCGTGCAATACCAGGTCATCGGGCGCTATGTTTTTAACGATACCCCCACCTGGGCAGAGGCATTGGCCTTGCTGCTGGTGCTCTACATCACTGCGCTGGGCCTGGCCGTCGGCGTGCGCGATGCCGGCCACATCGGCATGGATTCCATCATCAGCCTGCTACCTGAGTGGATGCGCCTGAAACTGGAAATCCTGATCCACGTCTTGGTCGGCATCTTCGGTGCCTTGATGGCCTACAACGGCTACATCTGGGCCGCCCTCAAGTGGAACGACCAGAAACCCATGCTGCCCATTCCCTCCAGCATGGACTACGTGCCACTCATCATTGCTGGCGTGCTGGTGGTGCTTTTTACGATTGAACATGTGATCGCCCTGCTGCAGGGCAAGGAAGTGGTGCCGGCATGGAACTGATTGTTTTGGGTGTGAGCTTCGGCTTGCTGTTGATTATCGGGGTGCCGGTGGGCTTTGCCGTCGGCCTGTCGTCGGTGGCCACCATCATCACCGCCGGTTTGCCGGTGGCCGTGGTGTTCCAGAAGATGGTGGGGGGAATGCAGGTGTTCTCCTTCCTGGCGATTCCATTTTTCATCTTTGCCGGTGAGCTAATGCTGCACGGCGGCATCGCCCACCGCATCGTGCGTTTCGCCAACAGCTTGGTGGGCCATGTGCGCGGAGGTTTGGGCATGTCCAACGTGGTGGGCTGCACCTTGTTCGGCGGTGTGGCCGGCTCACCCGTGGCAGACGTGTCCGCCATGGGTTCGGTGATGATTCCGTTGATGAAGAAGGAAGGTTACGACACCGATTACGCGGTCAACGTAACCACCCACGCGTCCCTGGTCGGCGCCTTGATGCCTACCAGCCACAACCTGATTCTGTACACCCTGGCCACCGCAGGCATTGCGTCGGTGAGCGTGCTGAACATGATGCTCGCCTGCGTGGTGCCCGCCCTCTTGCTGACAGGTTTGAACCTGCTGGCAGCCTATGGTGTGGCTATCAAGCGCGGCTACCCTACCCGCGGCGTTTTCCCCGGCTGGGGTGAAGTATTCAACAGTTTCATGGCCGCGCTGCCGGGCTTGCTGATTGTGGGCATCATTCTGGTGGGCATCTTGTCCGGTGTTTTCACAGCAACCGAATCAGCTGCCACGGCTGTGCTCTGGGCGCTACTGATCACGGTGGTGGCCTACCGGTCGCTGTCGTGGAATGACTTCATCAAGTCCTGCGCCAAGGCGTGCAAAACCACAGGCGTGGTTTTGTTCTTGATCGGCATTTCCAGCGCTTTCGGCTACTTCCTCGCCATGTACGAGGTGCCCGAACGCACCGGCGACTTGATGAGCACCGTCACCCAGAACCCCTGGATGATTTTTCTGATGATCAACGTGGCGTTGTTCGTGCTGGGCACCTTCCTGGACATGGCACCCACGCTGCTGATCTGCACGCCTATCTTTCTGCCGATTGCCCAGAAATTCGGCATGGACCCGACCCAGTTCGGCGTGATGATGCTGATCAACTGTGCGTTGGGGCTGAACACACCGCCGGTAGGTACCACCCAGGCTGTGGGGTGTGCCATAGGAGGTATATCGGTGGGTGACGTCATGCGGTCCATTTGGCCGTTTTATGGGGCCTTGATCGCCGCGCTGATGCTGGTCACTTATGTGCCTGCGTTCTCGCTGTGGCTGCCTCACATGGTTCTCGCGAAATAACAGGAAAAGCCCCATGACCCAACACTACCACCTGAACCGCCGCACACTGCTGGGGTCTTCTCTCGCCCTGGGCCTGGCCGCCCAGGAAGCCTCTGCCCAAGCCTGGCCCGCCCGGCCCATCAAGATCATCGTGCCTTACGCGCCAGGGGGCTCGTCCGACATCATTGCGCGGGCCATCAGTCAGCCGTTGTCAGAAGCACTTAAACAATCAGTGATTGTTGAAAACCGCGCGGGTGCCAACGGCAATCTGGGGGCAGATGCTGTGGCCAAGTCGGCCCCCGACGGCTACACCATTTTGTTGTGCGACACGGGTGCGCTGGCAATCAGCCCATCGGTCTACACCAAATTACCGTTCGACCCCGCCAAAGATTTGCGCGGCGTGACCATGCTGGCGTATTCGCCGCACATGTTGGCGGTACACCCGTCGGTCAACGCCAACAACCTCAAGGAACTGGTGGCCTTGTCCAAAACCACTGACCTTAACTTTGCCGTGACGGCCATGGGCAGCGCGCCGCATCTCGCCGGTGTGGCCGTCGAGCGTGCGAGTGGTGCCAAGTGGACTTACGTGCCGTATAAAGGCGGTGCGCAGGCTGTGGGTGACACCATTGCCGGGCAAACGCAGGTGCTGATGAACGGCATGCTGGCCACGCTGCCGCACGTGCAAAGTGGCAAACTCAAGGTGCTGGGTATTTCCAAGCGCAGCCGCATGCCGCTCATAGGAGACGTACCCACACTGGCTGAGCAGGGTATTGCTGATTTCGAATCGGGCACGTGGCAGGGCGCATTGGTCGCCCATGGCACGCCACCCGCCATCATGGCGCGTCTCAACGCGGAGTTGATCAAGGCCATTCGCAGCCCGGACGTGCGGGCACGGCTTACGGGGCAGGGGGCTGAGGTGGTGACCATGACCTCGGCCGAGCAAGACCAATTTTTTAACCGCGAGCGCGCCCGCTGGGCGCAGGTAGTGGCCGCCGGCAATATCAAGCTTGACTGACCTGAACTCTTCAAAATGACCATGAACCCCCAAGACCTCAAGACCATCATTGGCTCTGGCCTGCTCTCGTTCCCTGTTACCGACTTTGACGAGAAAGGTGACTTCCGCCCCAAGAGCTATATCGAGCGGCTGGAGTGGCTCGCGCCCTATGGCGCAACCGCCCTGTTTGCTGCAGGTGGCACGGGGGAGTTTTTCTCGCTGACGGGAGACGAATACCCGGCCATCATCAAGACGGCGGTGGACACCTGCCGTGGCAAGGTACCCATCATTGCGGGTGTGGGTGGACCCACACGCTTTGCCATTTCCTGTGCGCAAGAGGCTGAGCGCCTGGGCGCACACGGCATTTTGCTGTTGCCCCATTACCTGACGGAAGCCAGCCAGGAGGGCCTGATTGCGCATGTCGAGCAGGTGTGCAAAAGTGTGAAATTTGGCGTGATCGTCTACAACCGCAACGTCTGCAAACTCACCCCTGAGTCGCTGGCCATTCTGGCGGACCGGTGCCACAATCTGATTGGATTCAAGGACGGTGTGGGCGAAATTGAAACCATGTCGTCCATCTACATGAAGATGGGTGACCGCTTCGCCTACCTGGGCGGCCTGCCCACGGCTGAGGTGTACGCTGCCGCTTATAAGGCTCTGGGCACACCGGTGTACTCGTCAGCCGTGTTCAACTTCATTCCCAAAACGGCCATGGAGTTTTATCATGCCGTGGCCAACAACGACATGAAAACCCAGCACCGTTTGCTGCACGATTTCTTCATGCCTTACCTCGCCATTCGCAACAAGTCGCAGGGGTACGCGGTCAGCATCATCAAGGCGGGTGCCAAAATTGTGGGCCATGATGCAGGCCCGGTGCGCGCGCCATTGACCGACCTGAAGCCTGCCGAAATGGAAGAGCTTGCTGCGCTGATCAAGACGCTTGGTTCCCAATCCCTTTAAAAGCAAGATCAAAACATCCCATGACTCAAAAATTCGACAACCTCATCAATGGCCAGTGGGTCGCAGGTGCCAGCTACACGCCCAATATCAACCCGTCCAACGTGAGTGATGTGATTGGCGAGTACACCCAGGCCAGCGCGGCCCAGCTCGACGCGGCCGTGCAGGCTGCCCGTGCCGCGCTCCCCGCCTGGTCCACCTCGGGTATTCAGGCCCGTGCGGACGCGCTGGACAAAATTGGCAATGAGATTCTGGCCCGCCGCGAAGAGCTGGGTACGCTGCTGGCCCGCGAAGAAGGCAAGACCAAACCAGAAGGCGTTGGCGAGGCCGCTCGTGCGGGCAATATTTTCAAATTTTTCGCGGGTGAATGCCTGCGCCTGGCAGGCGAGATCTTGCCCTCCGTGCGTCCCGGAATCGGTGTGGAAGTGACCCGTGAACCCATGGGTGTGGTTGGCTTGATCACCCCGTGGAACTTCCCCATTGCCATCCCTGCGTGGAAGGTGGCACCGGCTTTGGCTTATGGCAATTGCGTGGTGCTCAAACCTGCCGACCGGGGACCGGGCTGCGCCTGGGCACTGGCCGAAATCATTAGCCGCAGTGGCATCCCGGCGGGCGTATTCAACCTGGTCATGGGCCGGGGCAGCGTCATTGGTGATCCGCTGGTGAACCACCCCGGTATTGACGCCATCAGCTTCACGGGCTCGCAAGCGGTGGGCGGCCGCATCGCGCAGCAGTGCGCGGTCAATCTCAAGAAGGTGCAGCTTGAAATGGGTGGCAAAAACCCGCAGGTGGTTCTGGACGATGCCGACTTGGGCCAGGCGGTGGAACTCAGCGTGCAAAGCGCGTTTTTCTCCACCGGCCAACGTTGCACGGCCTCCAGCCGCTTGATCGTGACGGAGGGAATTTACCCCAAGTTTTTAGACGCCGTGAAAGCGCGCATGGCGGGTCTCAAGGTGGGCGACGCCCTGCAGGCGGGCATTGACATTGGCCCCGTGTCGTCGCTGTCGCAACTGGAGCAGGACCTGAGCTACGTCGACATTGGTAAGGCCGAGGGTGCTGTGCTGGTGGCGGGTGGCGAGCGGCTTAAGCTGGCGAACGATGGCTTCTTCATGGCCCCGGCTTTGCTAACCGACACCTCGGCCAGCATGCGAATCAACCGCGAAGAGGTGTTTGGTCCGGTCGCCAGCATCATTCGCGTGAAGGACTACGAGGCCGCTCTGGCCGAGTCGAACAATACACCGTTTGGTTTGTCGGCTGGCATTGCCACCACATCATTGAAGTACGCCACGCACTTCAAGCGCCACAGCCAGGCCGGCATGGTGATGGTTAATTTGCCCACCGCCGGGGTGGATTACCACGTGCCGTTTGGCGGGCGTAAAGGCTCCAGCTTTGGCTCGCGCGAGCAGGGCAAGTACGCGCAGGAGTTTTTCACCACGGTGAAGACGGCTTACACACTGGCTTGAGGTAGCCGTCCGTCGCTCCTGTCACCGGGATGATCCCATGCCCTCGCCCTTGGTGGTATTTTTGGCAATTGGCCCACAGGGAATGTGCGTAGTTTGCTATCGATAGAGTAGCATAGGATTTGATGTCGAAAGAAATCATGAAGGATTCATAGACGTTCTATCCAATGAAGCTTTGCGAAAAACCCGTATGACATTAGAGCATCCAGACGTCTCTCAAGCACTCATAATGGCGTTGCATTGAGGAAAAAAAATGAGCGCTTTCCGTTTGCGAGTCTTGGCGTGAGACGGCGCCTTTTGGGAATCGCTGTGGTTCAACCGGTCCGCCTTCAGCAAGGAACGACCATGAAGCACCTGTCATGACTACATCGGGCAATGCCTACATCACCGGCGTGGGCAACACGCCCTTCGGTCGCCTGGAAGGCCG
>JANPAZ010000642.1:0-3680 GCA_031430225.1 Rhodoferax sp.
GGCGAAAAGCAAAAGCTAGCGACTCTACTTTCGCAACCCAGGTCCGCCGCTGGCCTGTGGCGTGCCATCCCTGGCGTGATTCACCTTCATACCTTGTAGGCACCCAGCACCTGGGGCGGGAACAACTCATCCACGTCCAGCCGGCGATGGCACACACCCTGCTCAAAGCCAAACCTGAGAAAAGCGCTCAAGGTGGCCCGGTTGATTTCGCCGCCCGGGTTGGAGCCAATGCCATAGGGAAAGAAATCCTCGCCAAACACGGCCCGCATGCTTGCTGCATAGTTTGCCATCCAGGCGAAGGGAGCGTGTGATGCGGTCACGTCAGACAGGCGTTCCATGGAACGGTTCTTGGCCTCGGTGAAGGCCTTGTACAGGTTCATGGCCACCCAGGGATGTGCGTCCACAACCGGCCCCTTGAGCACCAGTGAATGCATGATGGGGAAAATCCGGGTGTCCTTGAAATACTGCGCCTCGGCAGCCTGGGAGTCAGGCATTAACCGGACGATGCCGCGGCCCAATCCTGCCGGCGGTCGGGCCGACATCAGGGCGTCAATGTCGCCTTTGAGCAGCATGTCGTTCAGGCTGCGGTCGGCAACACTGCGGTAGTCAATGCCTCCGGGCAACTTCAGCTTGACCTTTTCAATCCGGCCCGCTTCATTGACGCCGGCCTGTATCCATTGCATATCGGCCAGTTTCACGCCCACATAGTCACTGAGGTAGCCGCGCCCGTAGATGCCCGCTGTTTGCGCCCATTCAGGCACACCCACGCGTTTACCCTTGAGGTCCTCAGGGCGTTGGACGGCGCCGCCCTCGCGCACATAAAACATGGAATGCCGAAAGGCCCGTGAGATGAACACCGGCAATGCGATCAGGCTGGTATCGCCCTGAGAGCGAAGTCCAATGTACTTGCCCATGGCCATTTCAGAGGCGTCCCACTCGCGGTGGAGTGTGAAGCGGTAAAAAATTTCTTCGATAGGCAGGTCCAGTGTGCGCAGCTGCACACCCTCAACGCGCACAGTGCCGTCAGTGACGTCACGGGTGTGGTCATAGGGCCCAAGCGCCAAAGTCAGGGAAAGCGGATTCAAGTTATTCAGCCTCGATTTTTGCGGTCTTGATCACGCGACCCCATTTGACGTATTCCGACTTGACGAAAGCCGCGAGTTCTTCAGGCGTGCTGTACACCGACTCCTGGCCCTGTTTGTCGAGTTGTTCGCGGTGCTCTGCCGTTTTGCCCAAAGCCACCATTTCGCGGTTAAGGCGCTGGATGATGGCGGGTGGCGTTCCCGCAGGCGCAAACAATCCGTACCAGGAACTGGCTTCAACGCCGGGGTAGCCGAGTTCGAGCATCGTCGGGGTTTCCGGTGATGCGTCAATCCGTTTGGGCGAGGTCACTGCCAAAGCCCGCAAGCGGCCGGACTTCACGAACGGCAGGCTGGACACCACACCGCCAAAGACCATTTGCGTTTCCCCGGCGATCACCGCCGCCGCAGCCGGGCTGCTGCCTTTGTAAGGGATGTGCTGCATGTCGATACCTGCTGCAATCTTGAAGAGCTCGCCCGCAAGGTGAAGTGGCGAGCCATTGCCGCCCGACGCAAAATTGAGCGCGCCCGGCTTGGCCTTGGCCAAAGCGACCAGTTCGGGCACGGACTTGGCCGCAAACGCCGGGTTCACCACCAGAATCTGGTAGCCCTGCGCCACCATGCTGATGGGCGCGAAATCCTTCATGGGGTCGTAGTTGACCTTGCCCAGGTGCGGCGTCATGGCCATATTGGCGACAAAGCCCAAGGTCAATGTGTAGCCATCGGGTTTGGCATGGGCGACCTGCTCAGTTCCCAAATTGCCGCCTGCGCCAGGCCGGTTTTCAACGAAAACTTGTTGCCCCAAAGTCGTTGAAAGGCGCTGCGCGATGATGCGTCCCAACGTATCGTTTCCACCCCCCGGTGGATAGGGGATCACCAGTCTGATGGGCCGCGTGGGATAGTCCTGCGCCATGGCCACAGGAGCGTGAAAGGCCGCGGCCAGGCCGACCAGGACTCCCGTCACCATCCAAACACGGCAGTAGGCAATGCGGTAAAGACGATGGCCTAAATTCATGGCATGGGGAAAATGCATGGCAGCAGTGGCTCCGTGATCGGGGGTCAAAACACAAACTGTATCCGCGTTGACAGCATGCTGCCTTTTGTGGCGTAGACCGAGCCTGCCAGCCAGGCCAACTGGTACTTGATGGCTTGCTTGCCGTTGAGCGGCCAAGCACCAGAAATCACCGGTCCGGCGCGGTGCGACTGGCGCCCGAGGGGCGCCCAGTTGTCCCATGCGCCCAGCTCGCCAAACCCTTGAACGCCCAACTCGAAGGCGGCGTTGAACCGGTGCTTGACCTGCCATTGGTACTTGAGCTGGGTGGCGCGCGAGGGAACCATGTCAAACCCACGCTCAAAAATCAGGTTGACGTTGAACTGGGTGCGGCCAATCTCCGTTTGCAGCGTGGGGCCGATTTCCAGCGCGTAACCAGGCTCACCGCCCTGATTGAAGTACAGGTTGGTATGAATGGCCAGGTCAAACGGGTATTGCCCTTGTGTCAGCAAATAGTCGTTCTGCCAATTCCAGGTGCTGGGGTAGGTGGATTGAATCTGTTCACCGATGTAGCTCACATACAGCTCGGTGTACCAGCGCTTGGTCACACCATACCCAAAACCAATCTCGGGCCAGATGGTTTCGGGCCGGCCAGGCAGATTGGTTGTCCAGTAGCGGAAATCGATGCTGCGTTCGCCTTCGTTTTCGTAGACAGACACCAGGTAATAGCCGGGGTCCGCCGCTGCACTCAATGGCAGCAACCATAACAGGGCAGCGGCACACCGGGTTTTCATGATGTCACACGGGCATGGTGTGGATTGGAATGTCTTTTTCCAAAGCGAGCTTGTCAAGCTGCTTGCAGGTTTGGCCCAGGAAGAATGCGGCGACAGCCTGGTGCGTGGCCGGCAGGAACATCGAGCGGAAATCGGTGCTGGCAACCCCCGCAGCCGTGCGCAGCGCCAACGCAAAATGTGGCTCAAGCGCAGCCACAGCCACACGGCCATCCTTGCACGGATAGACCCGGTAACCTGCATGCGCGCCGCCTACGGAGCCCGTGGCAGAAGTCAGGCCCCAGACGCGGGGCAGGGCAAGGTAACCCGAGGCATCCGCCAGCGCTACCTCAATGAAAACACCCTTGCCCGCCGTTTTTTGAATCAGCGTAGCCTTGAGAATGGCTTCACTGGCCATCAGGGAGCCACCCATGTCGGCATAAAGCGTGGGCGGCAAATCCAGCCCGCTGACCAGGCCGTTGTCGGCCAAATAGGTGAGGTCATGCCCTGGCTCTTCCGCACGCGCGCCAGGTGCACCCACGATGGCCACTTGCGACAGCGCAGGGTACAGCGTGTGCAGCGCCTTCCATTCGAGCTTCAGTTTGACCAAGGCTGACGGGCGAAACGAGGTCAGCAGCAGGTCGGCTTTGGCCAGTTCGCGATGCAGGGCTTTTTGCCCCTTCTCGGTTTTCAAATCAGCCGTCATCACGCGCATTCCTTCGTGCAACTGTGCGTAGGTGGATTTGTTGTAGTAGCCCATCGGGTCGCCGGGCGTGCCCGGTGGCATTGATGACGGTGCAGGCGGCTCCAGCTTGACGCAGGTGGCCCCCATCTGGTGGC
>JANPAZ010000643.1:0-1839 GCA_031430225.1 Rhodoferax sp.
GTTTGAAAGACACCTCCTCAAAGATGGCCCAATCGCTAATCTTCCCGTTGACGCGAAAGATACGCTCAAAACGAACGCGACGCAGGGACGCTGGATCGAACCAGCTTCGAGACTCCAGAAATGTGAGTTCGTTAGGCCCACGCACCTCACCCCGCCCGACCACTAGCACAGCCTTGAACGTCCCTTGCGGAACAGTCACCACCTCATACCCGGTCGCGTGGTAGTCCCAAAACCCGATGTGAGCCACACCATTTGATGTGACTCCCTGATAGGCAGATTTCCATTTCTTGCCGACCGCCAGATCGGCCGGAGCCACGAGGATGCCAGGCGTGTAGGAACCAAGGTTGTTCTTGAGTTGCGACCCGGTCTGATCCCACACACTGGCGCCATTGTTCATTTCAACCCGGCTACCCTCAACTTTGGTCACGACACTTGTCGTGCGACGCCGTACTTTGGTGAACCCGTCAATGACATCAAGAACCGTCTCGCTGCCCAACCTGAACCGTTGCGCAGCAGGTGCAAGTGCAACCACACCATCTTGATTGGCTACCGCAACGGTTTGGGCTTTTTGCAACTGCTCAACCCTGAAGTGCGCCTGCTCGCTGATAAACCCGCTGGGATACTTCTGCAGGAAAGCATAGAAGTCATCGACGTTCTTGCTGTCCTTGATCCTGTCCCAGTCTGCGTTTTCGGCCAGAAACGCCTGCTCCCTGACACGGGGGTCAGGTTTGGCGGTCTGCAACACCACGCCGCGATTGAAGTAAAAATCATCTTCCAGGCTGGTCGCTTCCCAAGGGATCTGCCGCCCCTGGCTTTGTTTGCGCACATTCAGGCGCACGCGCTTGAACACGTCTTCAATGCGGGCGTTGGGTTGTTTAAGTTCCTGCAGCAAATAGCGCGTGTACAGGCCGTTGCCGCCTTTATCGTCGCCATCATCGGCTACGTTGCCAGGGGCGGTTGCGTAGGCCAGCAGAGTGCCCGGCGGCGCATCGACCTGCGCCAGCCCTTTGCCAGAAGACGTAGAGGGGAACGGATTGTCACGGCAGGCATCCAGCACCATGATGTTCATGCGGTTACCAGCCATCTTGAAGGCATCGAGCACCGTGTTGACGTCAACGGCCTGCGTGGGCACATCGGCAGCGCTGGCAAGCTTTGCATCGACTGGAACCATGTAGTTGCGCCAGTCCAACTGCAGGCCATGGCCAGCGTAATAGAGCATGCCAATGCCCTGCTTGCCCTTGAGGGTCTCGCGCACTTTGGTGATGGCCTCGCCCATCTCGCTGCGACGACTATCGCGCAGCTCGATCACCTCAAACCCGAGTTGTTTGAGCGTATCCGCAATGGCCCGGGCGTCGTTAACCGGGTTGGCCAGTGCCGCATGACCGGGATAGGCGGCGTTGCCGATCACCAGGGCAACACGTACGTCCGCAGGGGCCTGGGCACTCGCGCTAAATGTCACCAGAGCGGCCATGACGGCACACGCTTTGCCCCTGGCGCCCAGATTACCCAGAGCACTCAAAATCTGAGTTGCTATTTCATTGATAGCTATAAAGTGTCTGGATATCTGGGCCATTTGGCATTTTCAATGAACTTTACAGGTCGAATACCTCGACGCCGGCTGCAGCCCAAAGCTTATCGGAAAGCTGCCGGGATGTCACCGCTGGGCGCGCCCTGCAGCGACCTGCGTCACCATGCAGGCCTGACACAACTGCATGGCCAGACGGTGCAAGGCATGCCACGGGTTGGCTGGCCAGTCAGGCTGTTTGAGTCCTTTGACGATGCCATCCACCTGATGGGCGGCATGAAGCAAATTGGCCAGGGTGGTATCTGACAACCGGG
>JANPAZ010000644.1:0-1960 GCA_031430225.1 Rhodoferax sp.
TCCAGGTGAGCAAAGGTCGTCGCAGGAGACGGGTCGGTCAAGTCATCCGCTGGCACATACACCGCCTGGATGGAGGTGATGGAGCCCACTTTGGTCGACGTAATACGCTCTTGCAGGCGGCCCATTTCTTCGGCCAGCGTAGGCTGGTAGCCCACGGCGGAGGGCATACGGCCCAACAGTGCGGACACTTCGGTACCGGCCAGTGTGTAGCGATAGATGTTGTCCACAAAGAACAGCACGTCCTTGCCTTCGTCACGGAAGGATTCGGCAATGGTCAGGCCGGTCAAAGCCACGCGAAGGCGGTTGCCTGGAGGCTCATTCATCTGGCCGTAAACCATGGCCACTTTGGAGTCTTCCAGCTTTTCCAGGTTCACAACGCCAGAGTCGGCCATCTCGTGATAGAAGTCGTTGCCTTCACGGGTACGCTCACCCACGCCGGCAAATACGGACAAGCCGCTGTGTGCCTTGGCAATGTTGTTGATGAGTTCCATCATGTTCACGGTCTTGCCCACACCGGCACCACCGAACAGGCCCACCTTGCCGCCCTTGGCGAACGGGCAAACGAGGTCAATCACCTTGATGCCGGTTTCCAGCAGCTCTTGTGAGGGGCTCAGTTCGTCGTACGCAGGGGCCTTGCGGTGGATCGACATGGACAATTCGGAGCTGACCGGGCCGCGCTCGTCAATAGGGGCGCCCAATACGTCCATGATGCGACCCAGGGTGGCCTTGCCGACGGGCACCATGATGGGTGCAGCCGTATTCTTGACCATGGTGCCGCGGCGCAGACCGTCAGACGAACCCAGCGCAATGGTACGCACAATGCCGTCACCCAACTGTTGCTGGACTTCCAGCGTCAGCGTGGAGCCATCCATCTTCAGCGCGTCATAGATTTTTGGCATCTTGTCGCGCGGGAATTCCACGTCAACCACAGCGCCAATACACTGAACAATCTTGCCCTGAACGCCCGCGTTCATGTTTGCTTGAGCCATTACGTTTGCTCCAAAAATAAATTCAAAAAAGTGGCGGTCAAACCGCTGCTGCGCCTGCGACGATTTCCGAAAGTTCTTTCGTAATCGCAGCCTGTCGCGTCTTGTTATAGATCAGCTTCAACTCGGCAATCACGTTGCCTGCGTTGTCAGTTGCCGCCTTCATGGCCACCATGCGTGCCGCATGCTCTGAGGCCATGTTTTCAGCCACGGCCTGGTACACCAGCGCTTCAGCGTAACGCACCAGCAGATCATCGATCACCGCTTGTGCATCGGGCTCATAGATGTAGTCCCATCCCGCCTGCGTGCCACTGGCCTTGGTCTCAGCCTGCATTTTGGCGGCAGACAAAGGCAGCAATTGCTCAACCACGGGCTCTTGCCGCATCGTGCTGACGAACTTGTTGTAGCTCAGGTACACCGCGCTAACTTCGCCCTTGATGTAAGCGTCCAGCAACACCTTGACCGGTCCGATGAGCTTGTCCAGATGCGGCTTGTCACCCAGGTGGGTCACATGAGATACCACCTTGGCACCAATGCGCCCTAAAAAGCCCAAACCCTTGCCACCAATCGCCACGGACAGGGGCGTTTTACCAGCCGTCTGTGTTTCGCGCAGTTTCAGCGTCATGGCCCGAAACAGGTTGGTGTTCAAGCCACCGCATAAGCCCTTGTCCGTGCTGACCACAATAAAGCCAACCGACTTGCCGTCGTTCGCCTTCATAAAGGGGTGAACGTACTCTGGGTTGGCCTGGCCCAAATTGGTGGCAATGCTGCGAATCTTCTCGCTGTAAGGCCGTGCTGCACGCATGCGCTCCTGCGCCTTGCGCATCTTGGAGACCGAGATCATTTCCATGGCCTTGGTGATCTTCTTGGTGTTTTCCACCGATTTGATCTTGCTGCGTAGTTCCTTGCCTGATGCCATAGTTGCCCCTTTTGCGTGTTACTTTTGCGTGACGATTAAGTCTTCAAAAGTAGGG
>JANPAZ010000645.1:0-5956 GCA_031430225.1 Rhodoferax sp.
CAACAACTTTTACGAGTTTGGTACCGACAAGGCAGACCCCGGCCGCAACGCGCACACGCTCAAGACGACGCCGTGGACGGTAGAGATCGAAGGCATGGTCAAAAAGCCCGCCAAATACACGCTCGAAGATTTACTGAAACTCAGCGCGCAGGAAGAGCGTATCTACCGACTGCGCTGCGTCGAGGGGTGGTCCATGGTGATCCCGTGGGTGGGCTACTCAATGGCCGAGCTCATCAAAAAGGTCGAACCCCTTCCTGGTGCCAAATTCGTTGAGTTTGTCACTCTGGCCGACGCCAAGACCATGCCGTTTGTGGGCTCCCGCGTTCTCGAATGGCCTTACGTGGAAGGCCTGCGCATGGACGAGGCCATGAACCCGCTCACGCTGCTGACTTTTGGCATGTATGGCGAGGTGCTGCCCAACCAGAGCGGTGCGCCGGTGCGCCTTGTGGTGCCATGGAAATACGGGTTCAAGAGCGGCAAGAGCATTGTGAAGATCCGCTTCACCGACAAGGAACCCAAGACCGCCTGGAACAAGGCTGCGGCGAACGAATACGGTTTCTACTCAAATGTGAATCCGAATGTGGACCACCCGCGCTGGAGCCAGGCCACAGAGCGCCGCATTGGCGAAGAGGGTGGGCTGTTCGCCAAGAAACGCAAAACGCTGATGTTCAATGGCTATGAAGCCCAAGTGGGCCAGCTCTATGCAGGCATGGACCTGAAGAAGAACTTCTGATGGCCACCGCTTCGGCATCAGTGGGCAAAGCACTGATGCACCCGGCGGCCAAGCCGCTGGTTTTTGTGGCGTGCTTGCTGCCTTTTGCGTGGTTGTTGTATGCGGCCATTGCCAACCAGCTGGGTGCCAATCCGGCTGAGGCATTGGTTCGCTCAACCGGGGATTGGACGCTTCGCTTCTTATGCATTGTGCTGACGGTCACGCCGCTGCGGGTCATTACCAAAACACCCGCGCTGGCGCGCTTTCGGCGCATGTTGGGGCTTTACGTTTACTTCTACGTGGTGGTCCACCTGTTGAGTTACAGCTGGTTTGACATGGGTTTTGACGTGGGTGATATTGTCAAAGACATCATCAAGCGGCCCTTTATTTTGGTGGGTTTCTCTGCCTTTGTATGTCTGACACCGTTGGCTTTCACCTCGTTTAACCGGGCCATCAAGGCTATGGGTGCCAAGCGCTGGCAGTTGCTGCACAAGCTTGTTTATGTCGTGGCCGGCTTGGGCATACTGCACTTTTTCTGGATGCGCGCGGGCAAAAACAATTTTTCCGAAGTTTTTATTTATGCGGCCATTCTGGGTGTGCTGCTGGGTTGGCGTTTACTGGAGTATTTGAAGAAAAAGAGGGCTGTTCCCGCGTCAGTCAAGCATAGTCCGCTATCAAATTTATAGTTTTCGTTCGTTGCGCATTTGGTCTTCGATCGTCTCGCGCTGGCGAATGATGTGGGCTTTGCTGCCGTCAACCAGGATTTCGGACGCACGTCCACGCGAGTTGTAGTTGCTGGCCATGCTCATGCAATAGGCTCCAGCTGACAGCACGGCCAGAAGGTCACCCTGCTGCAGTGCCAGGTCGCGGTCATGCCCAATCCAGTCGCCGCTTTCGCACACCGGTCCGACGATTTCCCAGGTCGTCGTCAGTGCATCAGCACGGGGCTTCAGCGGAACAATGTCGTGAAATGCCTGGTACATGGCGGGGCGGGGCAAGTCGTTCATGGCCGCGTCAATGATGCAGAAGTTCTTTTGTTCGCCAGGTTTCAGGTACAGCACTTCCGTGACGCAAACCCCGGCGTTCCCCACCAGGGATCGGCCCGGTTCTATCATGAGCTGTCGCTGACCGAACCCACGTGCGTCCAGCTTGGTCAGAAGTTTGGCCCACAAGGCATCGGCCTGGGGTGGTTGATCACCGTTGTAGTTGATGCCCAAGCCGCCGCCAAAGTCGATGTGGTGTAGGGGAATGCCTGCAGATTCAATGGCGTCAACCAAATCCAGCATGCGGTCTACCGTGTCCAGATAGGGGTCCTCAGTGGTAATTTGTGAGCCAATGTGGCAATCAATGCCCACCACTTGCAGGCCAGGCAGGGCCGCAGCCCGCTGGTAGGTATGAAGCACACGGTCATGGGCCACACCAAACTTGCTGCCTTTGAGACCGGTGGAAATATACGGATGCGTTTTGGGATCCA
Organism: Rhodoferax sp.; assembly: GCA_031430225.1. GTDB lineage: Bacteria > Pseudomonadota > Gammaproteobacteria > Burkholderiales > Burkholderiaceae_C > JANYCG01. Next base: position 2,187 of record JANPAZ010000645.1, read on the forward strand.
CGTTGGGGTTGACGCGAATGCTGACGGGCGCCTTTTTGGCCATGGACAGGGCGACTTCGCTCAAAACTTCCAGCTCGGACTCGCTTTCTACATTGAAGCAGCCGATGCCGACCTCCAGTGCGCGGCGCATCTCGGCGCGGGTTTTACCCACCCCCGAGAAGATGATCTTTTTGGCCTCAGCACCGGCTGCCAGCACGCGTGCCAGTTCACCGCCCGACACAATGTCAAAACCACAACCCGCCTGAACGAAAACCTGGATCACGCCCAGTGCGGGGTTGGCCTTCATGGCGTAGCAAATTTGCGCATTGCGTCCGGAAAACCCGCGCTGATAGGATGCGAGAGCTGACAACATGGAGGCTTTTGAATACACAAAAAGCGGTGTCCCGTGTTCTCTGGCCAGGTGATCCAGGGCAATGCCCTCGACTTGAAGCACGTTGTCTTGGTAGGCGATATGGGGCTGACCGGGTAGGTTCTGGGTAATCATTGTGAAACGGGTGCTGGAGTTGATGCAGGTCGTGCCGGCGATGCTGGCAAGCTTGCGTTTGTGGGGGAACCGGGGCGCAGTGTTTGGGGAAGTGTCGCGCGACCTGCGGCAGCCGGCTCCGTGGGCAAATAAAGCGTACCTTGTTGGCCGCAAGCGGTCAGACTCATCCCAAGCCCTACCGCATTGCTACCAAGGACAAGCATACTGACTAAAATTCGAGGTATTCCCATCATGGTGAAATTGTAATGACTGACCCAGAATTCATGGACCGGGCCGAAGCCGTTCTTAAAGCGGTTGAAACCTGTTGTGACCGCATCAACGAAGAAACTGATGCCGACATCGACAACCAGCGCGTTGGCGGCATGATCACTTTGGTGTTCTCCAACAAAAGTCAGATCGTGATCAACCTGCAAAAGCCTTTGCATGAAATCTGGTTGGCTGCCAAATCAGGGGGGTACCACTACAAGTTTGATAGCAATGAGTGGAGAGATACCAAGGGGCAGGGTGAGTTTTTTGCCAGCCTGTCGCGGTATGGTAGCGAGCAGGCGGGTTGTAGATTGGCCTTTGAGCCTTGATCAGTTTTTGAACAGGTCCAGAATTTTTTTCTTTTCGTCTGCCGGCGGCAAGGTTTGAGCTTCCGGAACTCCCGAACTGGCAGGATCGCTGTCTAGCCCCACACTGCGTATGCCGGAGCCTCTAGCGTATTCATCGTAAAACCATTCGCCTCCAACATTCACAACGCCTACTGGCGCAGGCATTGCTTCCACGGGGAGGCCTTTGAGCGCGTACTCCATGTAACTGATCCAGATCGGAAGACTCAGGCCTCCACCCGTTTCCAGCGCGCTACTCCCCATTTTTCTGGGCGTGTCGTAGCCCATCCAGGCGACCCCGGCAAGGGTGGGTTGGTAGCCCGCAAACCAGGCGTCAATGGAATCGTTGGTCGTACCGGTTTTGCCGTGTAAGTCCACCCGTTTCAAGATCGCCTGTGCTCTGGCCGCAGTGCCGCAGCAGGCAACTTCCTGCAACAGACTGTCCATGATGAACGCGTTTCGCGCGTCAATGACGCGCATGGATTCATTCAAAATGGGAGGCTTTGTCTCCAGCAGAACTTTGCCCTTTTGTTCGGTCACCTTGGTAATCAACCAAGGATTCACACGGTAGCCGCCATTCGCGAAGACGGCGTACGCTGTGGCCATTTGCATGGGTGTCACTGATCCCGCCCCCAATGCCATGGTGAGATAAGCGGGGTGCTTGTCGTCTTCAAAACCGAAGCGCGTTATCCACTCCTGTGCATATTGGGGCCCAATCGCCTGAAGAATCCTGATCGAGACCATATTCTTTGATTTGGCCAGCGCCCTTCGCATCGACATGGGGCCTTCGAACTTGCCATCAAAATTCTTCGGCTCCCAAGGCTGGCCACCGGTGACGCCTGCGCTGAAAAACAGCGGTGAGTCGTTGATGACCGTAGCAGGGGTGAATCCTTTTTCCAGAGACGCCGAATAAATGAAGGGTTTGAAACTCGAGCCAGGCTGCCGCCACGCCTGTGTGACGTGGTTGAATTTATTCTTGTCAAAATCAAATCCACCCACTAATGCCTTGATCGCGCCACTTCGCGGATCAAGCGCCACAAAGGCGCCTTCAACTTCAGGCAGTTGGGTAATTTCCCATGTATTTTTGACCGTTTTGGCGATCCGAATAACAGCACCGCGGCGCACTTTAATATTGGCGGGCGCCTTGTCCGACAGGCCAGATTGTGCGGGTTTGAGACCTTCCCCGGTAATTTCAACAATTTCTGCGTTCTGGCGAATGGCTTTGATTTTTTTTGAGTCAGCTTCTAGGACGACGGCCGACATCACGTCACCGTTGTCAGGGTGTTCGTCCAGCGCTTCATCGATAGCCTCTTCAAGCTCTTGCGCATTTGTTGGCAGATCGACGTATTTTTCAGGACCCCGGTAAATCTGTCGTCTCTCGAAATCCATGATCCCGCGGCGCAATGACTTGTAGGCGACCTCCTGGTCGGCGGCTTTTAGCGTCGTGTAGACATTGAGGCCCCGCGTATAGGTCTCATTGCCGTACTGTGCGTACATCAGCTGGCGCACCGTTTCAGCCACGTATTCCGCATGAACTTTGGTATTGTCAGAGCCCAATTTGACTTTGAGCTCCTGCTTTTTGGCAGCATCGGCTTGTGCCTGTGTGATGAAGCCGTTTTCCTGCATGCGTTCAATGATGTGCAGTTGCCGGGATCGCGCTCGCTTGGGGTTGCTGATCGGGTTGTAGGCCGACGGTGCCTTGGGCAACCCTGCCAACATGGCGGCCTCAGCGATGGTCACTTCTTTGAGTGGCTTATCAAAATAGGCCTCAGACGCAGCGGCGAAACCATAAGCGCGATTGCCTAAAAATATCTGGTTCATATAAATCTCAAGAATCTGGTCCTTGGTCAGCATGTGTTCCAGCTTGAATGTCAGCAAGATTTCATAGATCTTGCGCATGTAGTTTTTTTCAGACGACAAATACACGTTGCGTGCCACCTGCATCGTGATGGTGGATGCCCCTTGACTCTTGGCGCGTCCCAAATTTGCCAGTGCCGCCCGTACGAACCCTTTGTACGAGACCCCACCGTGCTCATAAAACTCGGTGTCTTCGATGGCCAGCACAGCATCAATCATCACCTTGGGAATTTCCTTGATAGGCGTCAGGTTGCGCCTTTCTTCACCAAATTCACCAATGAGGATCCCTTCAGATGAAAGCACACGCAACGGCAAAATGGGCCGGTAGTTGGACAGGTCAGAAATATCCGGCAAATTGGGAAATGCGACAGCTAAAGCAATGGCAATAGCCATCAGGATGCAAAGTACACCCGCCAATGCGGCGGCGGCCCCCCACAACAGCAGGCGCAGCAAAACACTCAAAGTACTTCGAGCTCTACCGGGCTGGTCAAATGGCTTGCCAGGTTCAGTGGGCTTGGAAATTGGGGGCATAAAAATCTTCGTAAGGTCGCGCCAGCATTATAAAAATGTACCAATTCGAAGTATTGGGGTGAGACTTCTCCATTGTTGCTTGTTGTCGTTTTGCGTTGTGATTCGGCTCATGTGCGATATTGGAACAGGTTAAGAGCGTCTGCTTTTGACAACGTTCTCAAACTTTAAAATTGGAAAAAACCTTTGCGGGACAAGGAGCTTACTGATAGCATTCAAGTGAAGTCTTAAGTTTCGCCGGTTCTCAATCGGCTTGTTTCAGGGGATAGTCTTGATCTCTTTGGGGTCGTTGTTTAGCCGCCAACCGGCGC
>JANPAZ010000646.1:0-8714 GCA_031430225.1 Rhodoferax sp.
AACGGTACCGTCTACACAGCCTATCAAGGCAACACCTACCTCTTCGGCGGCAACGCGCCCTATGTCGAGGAGATGTACGAAAACTACCTGGCCAACCCCGGCAGCGTGCCTGATTCCTGGCGTGACTATTTCGACGCACTTCAGTATGTGCCCGCCGTAGACGGAAGCAACACCAAAGACGTGCCGCACCTGCCGGTTATCAACGCCTTTGCCGAGCGCGCCAAACAAGGTGGCACCAAGGTGGTCATGGCCACTGGGGCAGATTCCGAGATGGGGCGCAAGCGCACCGCTGTTCAGCAACTGATTGCCGCATATCGCAACGTGGGTGCCCGATGGGCCGATCTGGACCCGCTAAAACGCACCGAGCGCGAAAATATTCCCGACCTGGAGCCGTCGTTTTACGGCTTCAAGGACGCTGACCAGGAAACCGTGTTCAACACCAGCAACACCTTCTTCGGCAAAGACTCGATGAGCTTGCGCGAGTTGTTGAACGCGCTGCGCGAAACCTACTGCGGCACCATCGGCGCCGAGTTCATGTACAACACGGACCAGAACCAGAAGCGCTGGTGGCAGCAAAAGCTCGAAGGCATTCGCTCCAAGCCGCAATTCACGGCCGAGAAGAAACTTCACATTCTGGATCGTTTGACGGCGGCTGAAGGACTTGAGCGTTTCCTGCACACCAAATACGTGGGGCAAAAGCGCTTTTCACTCGAAGGTGGAGAGAGCTTTATTGCCAGTATGGACGAGCTGATCCAGCGCGGTGGCACGGTCGGCATTCAGGAAATCGTGATTGGCATGGCCCACCGCGGCCGTCTCAACGTGCTGGTGAACTCACTGGGCAAGGTGCCTTCAGACCTGTTTGCCGAGTTTGATCACACGGCGCCCGAAGACCTGCCCAGTGGCGACGTTAAATACCACCAGGGCTTCAGCTCTGATGTGTCAACCCCTGGCGGCCCGGTGCACCTGACGCTGGCATTCAACCCGTCACACCTTGAAATCGTGAACCCGGTGGTTGAGGGCTCGGTGCGCGCCCGCATGGATCGCCGTGCCGACCCCAAGGGCGACCAGGTTCTGCCCGTGCTGGTTCATGGCGACGCCGCCTTTGCGGGCCAGGGCGTGGTGATGGAAACACTGGCACTGGCCGAAACCCGTGGCTATTACACGGGCGGTACGGTTCACCTCGTCATCAACAACCAGATTGGCTTCACCACCAGCGACCCGCGTGACAGCCGCTCCACGCTGTATTGCACCGACGTGGTCAAGATGATTGAAGCGCCGGTTCTGCACGTCAATGGCGACGACCCCGAAGCCGTGGTGCTGGCCACCCAGCTTGCGCTGGAATACCGCATGGCCTTCCACAAAGACGTCGTGGTCGATATCATCTGTTTCCGCAAGCTCGGCCACAACGAGCAGGACACGCCGGCGCTCACCCAGCCGTTGATGTACAAGAAGATTGGCGTTCACCCCGGTACGCGTCGCCTTTACGCAGACAAGCTGTCTGCCCAGGGCATGGGTGCCACGCTGGGTGACGACATGGTCAAGGCCACCCGCGCCGCATTGGACGCGGGCAAAAATACGTTTGATCCGGTTATCACCAACTTCAAGAACAAATACGCGGTGGATTGGTCTCCGTTTTTGAACAAAAAGTGGACCGACGCAGGTGATACGGCCATCCCGACCGCTGAGTGGAAGCGCCTGGCCGAGAAAATCACCTCCATCCCCGCAAGCGTGACGCCTCACAACCTGGTGAAAAAGGTCTACGCTGACCGCGCTGCCATGGGTCGGGGAGAGATTCCCGTGGATTGGGGCATGGGCGAACACATGGCGTTTGCCTCACTGGTTGCCAGTGGCTACCCCGTGCGCCTGTCCGGCGAAGACTGCGGACGCGGCACCTTTACCCACCGCCATTCGGTCATCCATGACCAGAATCGCGAGAAGTTTGACGAAGGCACTTACACGCCGCTGCAAAACGTGGCACCGAACCAGGCGCCATTTGTGGTGATTGACTCGATACTGTCTGAAGAAGCAGTGCTGGCGTTTGAATATGGCTATGCCTCCAATGACCCCAATACGTTTGTGATCTGGGAAGCGCAGTTCGGTGACTTTGCCAACGGCGCGCAGGTGGTGATTGACCAGTTCATTGCCTCCGGTGAGGTGAAGTGGGGCCGTGTGAATGGCATCACGCTCATGCTGCCCCACGGCTACGAAGGCCAGGGCCCCGAGCACAGTTCGGCGCGCCTGGAGCGTTTCATGCAATTGGCCGCCGACACCAACATGCAGATCGTGCAGCCCACGACGGCCAGCCAGATCTTCCACGTGTTGCGCCGTCAGATGGTGCGCAACCTGCGCAAGCCGCTGGTCATCATGACCCCCAAGTCGCTGCTGCGCGCCAAAGACGCGGCGTCCCCGCTCAATGAGTTCACCAAGGGGGGCTTCCAGACCGTGATTCCGGAAAGCAAGGAAATCAAGGCAGACAAGGTCAAGCGGGTTGTCGCCTGCTCCGGCAAGGTCTACTACGACCTGGCGCGCCGCCGCGAAGAAAACGGCCACGACGACACCGCGCTGATTCGCGTAGAGCAGTTGTACCCCTTCCCGCACAAGGCGTTTGCGGCCGAGCTGAAGAAGTACCCCAACGCCACTGACATCGTCTGGTGCCAGGATGAGCCGCAAAACCAGGGCGCGTGGTTCTTTGTGCAGCACTACATCCACGAAAACATGATGGACGGCCAGCGCCTGGGTTACTCGGGTCGCGCTGCCTCTGCGTCACCGGCCGTGGGGTATTCGCATCTGCATCAGGAGCAGCAAAAAGCGCTGGTGGACGGCGCTTTCGGCAAGCTCAAAGGCTTTGTCCTGACGAAATAGTGGCTCACCCCCAGGCTGCGCTGTCGCTTCGCCACCCCCCTTGCGGGGGGCGATACCAGTGGCCCGGCAAAGCCGGTTCCACGGTATCTCTGGAATAAGCGTCTCAAGGCCGTGGGTTAAGGGTGATCGCTGTGTCGCCCCATCGATATAAATTGGAGTATTTGAATATGGCTATCGTAGAAGTAAAAGTTCCCCAGCTGTCTGAATCAGTGGCTGAGGCAACCATGTTGCAGTGGAAGAAGAAAGTTGGCGATTCCATCGCCATTGACGAGATTCTGATCGAGATCGAGACCGACAAAGTCGTGCTGGAAGTGCCTGCGCCTGCCGCCGGTGTACTGGCAGAAATCGTGGTGGCGGACGGTGGCACCGTGGCTGCCGAGCAATTGATTGCACGCATTGACACAGAAGGCAAAGCGGGCGCCGCAGTGGTTGCCCCGGTGGCCGCCGCTGTGACCGCTGCTGCAGCCGCACCAGCCGCCCAGGTCGCCAGCGCTTCCATGGCCGGTGTTGCCATGCCCTCTGCTGCCAAGCTCATGGCTGACAACAACCTGGCGAGTGGCTCGGTCGCTGGCACGGGCAAAGATGGCCGAGTGACCAAGGGCGATGTGCTGGGGGCTGTAGCCTCGGGTGCTGCTCCTAAAGTTGTAGCTGCTGTTGCAATCCCCACGGGGGCTCCAGTCACTTCTTTGCCTCAAGTGTCGGCTCCCAAGGTTAATTTGGCAGAGGCGTTGAGTGGACGCCCCGAGCAGCGTGTGCCCATGAGTCGCCTGCGCGCCCGCATTGCCGAGCGCTTGCTGCAATCGCAATCCACCAACGCCATCCTGACCACGTTCAACGAAGTCAACATGGCCCCGGTGATGGACATGCGCAAGCGCTTCCAGGAAAAGTTCGAAAAAGAGCACGGCGTGAAACTGGGCTTCATGAGTTTCTTTGTCAAAGCTGCCGTGCATGCCCTGAAGAAATACCCGGTGCTCAATGCCTCGGTAGACGGCAACGACGTGGTCTACCACGGCTTCTTCGACATTGGTATTGCGGTGGGTTCACCCCGTGGTCTGGTGGTGCCAATTTTGCGTAACGCCGATCAGATGAGCTTTGCCGACATTGAAAAGAGGATTGCCGAGTTTGGGCAGAAAGCCAAAGACGGCAAGCTGGGCATTGAAGACATGACCGGCGGCACGTTCTCGATCAGCAATGGCGGTACCTTTGGCTCCATGATGTCCACCCCCATTATCAACCCGCCGCAAAGCGCGATTCTGGGCGTGCACGCCACCAAAGACCGCGCCATGGTTGAAAACGGTGTGGTCGTTGTGCGACCCATGAACTACTTTGCCATGAGCTACGACCACCGCATCATTGACGGGCGCGAAGCCGTGCTGGGCCTGGTGGCCATGAAAGAAGCGCTGGAAGATCCGTCACGCCTGCTCTTTGATATTTAAGGAGCAGACATGAGCAAACAATTTGACGTGATCGTCATTGGTGGCGGTCCTGGTGGCTACATTGCAGCCATTCGGGCCGCACAACTGGGCTTTGGCGTGGCCTGTGTTGATGAGTGGAAGAACGCCAAGGGCGGCCCTGCACCCGGCGGTACCTGTACCAACGTGGGGTGTATCCCCTCCAAAGCTTTGTTGCAGTCGTCCGAGCACTACGACCATGCGTCGCATCACTTTGCCGAGCACGGAATTTCGGTTTCTGGCCTGAGCCTTGATGTCGCCAAGATGGTGGCCCGCAAGGACGCGGTGGTCAAGCAGAACAACGACGGCATTCTGTACCTGTTGAAGAAAAACAAGGTGACGTTTTTCCATGGTCGAGGCTCGTTCGTCAGGACAACAGACACTGGCTACGAGATGAAGATTGCGGGCGCTTCCGAAGAGACCATTGAGGGTAAACACATCATTTTGGCCACTGGTTCCAATGCGCGTGCGCTCCCGGGTACGCCGTTTGATGAAGTGAATATTCTTTCCAATGACGGCGCGCTGGCGCTGGATGTGGTGCCCAAAAAGCTTGGGCTGATCGGTTCGGGCGTGATTGGACTGGAGATGGGCTCCGTCTGGCGCAGGTTGGGTGCTGAAGTCACCATCTTGGAGGGGCTGCCCACCTTCCTGGGCGCGGTGGACGAGCAGATTGCCAAGGAAGCCAAAAAGGCGTTCGACAAGCAGGGCCTGAAGATTGAACTGGGTGTGAAAGTCGGTGATATCAAGTCGGGCAAGAAAGGGGTGTCTATTGCCTACGCCAATGCCAAGGGTGAAGCCCAGACGCTGGACGTAGACAAACTCATCATCTCCATTGGTCGCGTGCCCAACACCATTGGCCTGAATGTTGAGGCGGTGGGCCTGGCGCTGGACGAGCGCGGCATGATCACCGTGGACGGTGACTGTAAAACCAATCTCCCCAATGTTTGGGCGGTGGGTGACGTGGTGCGTGGCCCCATGCTGGCGCACAAGGCCGAGGAAGAGGGCGTTGCCGTGGCCGAGCGCATTGCTGGCCAGCACGGGCACGTCAACTTCAATACCGTACCCTGGGTGATCTACACCAGCCCCGAGATTGCGTGGGTGGGCCGCACCGAGCAGCAACTGAAAAGCGACGGTGTGAAGTACCGGGCGGGTACTTTCCCGTTTCTGGCCAATGGTCGTGCGCGGGCTTTGGGCGATACCACTGGCATGGTCAAGATGCTGGCAGATGCTGCCACGGACGAGATTCTGGGCGTTCACATCGTCGGCCCCATGGCCAGCGAATTGATTGCCGAGTGCGTGATGGCCATGGAGTTCCGCGCCAGCAGCGAAGACATTGCCCGAATCTGCCACGCACACCCATCCTTGAGCGAATCGACTAAGGAAGCAGCGCTGGCGGTTGACAAGCGTACGCTGAACTTCTAATCACTTTGTAAATAAAAGTGGCCATTTGCCCACATAGATAGGGCATTGTTGGCTATATATTTTGTAGCAATCCAGGATTTTCATTGAGCGTCAAGCAGATTTATGAAGCGGAGCTGGCCACGCGGGGCTACACCGCGGACCCGGCTCAACTCCGTGCCATTGACGCGCTTGACCGGTGCGCGACTGAGTGGGCGGCGTACAAGGCGCAACGCTCCAATGCGCTGAAGAAGCTTATCAATCGGCCTGACATTCCCCGGGGTGTTTATCTCTTCGGTGGCGTGGGTCGGGGTAAGAGCTTCCTGATGGATTGCTTTTACACCGCCGTGCCGTTGAACCGCAAAACCCGCCTGCATTTTCACGAGTTCATGCGTGAAGTGCACCGAGAACTGGCGGAGTTGCAAGGTACCGTCAACCCTCTGGATGTACTGGCCAAGCGCATGTCCAAGAAGTACCGGTTGATCTGCTTTGACGAATTTCACGTGGCCGACATCACTGATGCGATGATTCTGCACAGGCTGTTGGCGGCGCTGTTCGACAACGGAGTGGGCTTTGTCACGACCTCCAACTTCAAGCCCGACGATCTGTACCCCGGTGGCATGCACCGCGACCGCATTCTGCCGGCCATTGCCTTGCTCAATGCCAACCTAGAAGTGCTCAATGTAGATAACGGCACCGACTACCGACGCAGAACGCTGGACCGTCTCAAGCTCTACCACGTGCCGCTGGGGGCACAGGCCGATGCCGCGATGCGTGATGCCTTCAACCAACTGGCGGAGTCTGCAGACGAAGACCCTGTGCTGCATATTGAGTCGCGAGAGATTCATGCCCGGCGCAAGGCAGGTGGCGTGGTCTGGTTTGACTTCAAAACCTTATGTGGTGGCCCCCGGTCGCAAAACGACTATCTAGAAATCGCCACCCAGTTTCACACCGTCTTGTTGAGTGATGTGCCGCAGATGCCGATGCGTATGGCCTCGGAGGCCCGACGGTTCACCTGGCTGGTAGATGTTTTGTACGACCGGCGGGTCAAGCTCATCATGTCGGCCGAAGTGGCGCCAGAAGACCTTTACACCGAAGGGCCCTTGGCCCATGAATTTCCACGTACTGCGTCGCGCCTGAACGAAATGCAGTCCAAGGAATTTTTGGACCTTGAGCGCCGGCTGGTCGACACGCGTCTGACATGAAAGCCTATGTCCTGCTTTTGCTGATGTGCTCGGCGGCCCATTCGCAAACGGGTCAAACGCCAGACGGCAAAGCATCCGAACAGGAGCGGTCCCGCATTCAGGCCGAACGTGCGCAACTGGAAGAAAGATTCGCTGGCGATGAGGCGCAGTGCTATCAGAAGTTTGCCGTGACCGACTGCCTGAATAGGGCACGTACCGCGCGACGAGAGGCCATTGCCGATTTGCGTCGCCAGGAACTCTCGCTCAACGCGGCCGATGCCAAGCGCCGTGGAGCCGAACAGTTGACGCGCCTTGAAGAGAAGTCGTCACCGCAGGCCATTGCCGATGACGCGGCAAGGCGTGCTCAAGCCCTCGACGAACAGAAAGAGCGTCAGCGGGCGTTTGACGAAAAAACGGCGGAGAGAACGGAGGCTGCGAATTCGGCTCGGCAAGACGACAAGGATGCCAAGGCGCGCGCGGGTGCGCAAAAGCTGTCCGACCGGGCATTGAAAGCGCAGGAAGCCAGTGCGGCCCAAAAGCGATACGACGAAAAACTGAAGGAGGCGCAAATGCGCAAGGACCAGCGTCAGAAGCGTTTGGCAGAGCAACCCAGAGTTCAGGTCAAGCCTTTGCCTGCGCAGCGGCAATAGGCAAATGCAAATGCGGGGTCAGCTACCTAGCGGTTCCAGTTTGACGATCACGATCGACAGATTGTCTCCCCCTCCGTGCCCACGGGAGCGCGCCTTTTCGATCAAGAACTCGGTGGCTTCGCGGGCCGACAACGTTGAAAGCACTGAGCCAATCTCCGTGTTGTTGAAGTAGTGCCAGACGCCATCGCTGCAGGCCATCAGCACGTCGCCGGCTCGCAATTTAGGGATGAAATGGATATCGACCGGAGGGTCGCTGTCGGTGCCCAGGCAACCCATCAGAATATTGGACTGGGGGTGGACATTGGCCTGTTCCTCTGTAATTTCACCGCGTGCAACCAACGCCTGGACATATGAATGGTCCATCGTGCGCTTGATGAACTTGTTACCGTGATAGTGGTACACGCGGGAGTCTCCCGCATGCACCCAGTGGCAGTCGCCGCCCGGATTGATCAAAAATGCAGCGACGGTGCTGTGCGGCTCCTGTTCAGCGGAAATGGCAGTCAGTTTGATAACGATGTGGGCCTCCTGCACAAGTTGCATCAGCATGGCGGCGGCATCGTCGACCTCGGGTGAATACCGCTCAAACAGTTGGCGGGTGGTCATCATGACCTGATCCGATGCCTTGCGGCCACCGCTTCGTCCGCCCATGCCATCAGCCACCACAGCCAGAACGCAGCCGTTGACTCTAGGGTGGTTCAACAACGCAACCTGGTCTTGCTGGTACTCCCGGTCGCCCTTGTGGATGCCCGTGGAAGCGGTGAGTCGATAACCTTTGTACATCTTGATTTGCCGTAGCAGTAATGCCCTGAATAAATGCCCAGTAGGGGCGTATTATCGAACCAACTGAAATCTACACCCAGCCCATCTTGAATGGGCACTTTTTCCGGCGCTTCAATTGGACTCCAACCTGCACTCACAAAAACGCCGTCTGATTGAACTGCGAATGGAACATGCTGACCTGGATGCCGTGATTGATCGTACCAGCGAAGAGGCACCACTGGACGAACTGTTGGTGCGGCGCCTCAAAAAACGTCGGCTGGCCCTGCGTGACGAAATGGCGCGTATTGAGCGGGAACTAACGCCCAACGAGCCGGCCTGACGGATGGATTTGCAGACGGCAGTCAGGCAATTATTTGCGCCAGAAGGGACGTTGTCGCATCTGGTGAAGG
>JANPAZ010000647.1:0-3595 GCA_031430225.1 Rhodoferax sp.
GGGTCTGCATTTCTATCAGCGCGGGCTGGAACGCTATGTGTCTCGCCTGGGGCTGGACACGGCCAAGCGTCTTTTTTTAACAGCCGAGAAAATTGACGCGTCCGAGATGAAATCCTGTGGTTTTTTAACGCACCTGGTCGACGCCGATGGTCTTGTTGCGGCTACCGACAAACTTTCTGACACGCTGGCAGCCATGGCACCGCTGGCCTTGTTGGGCATGAAGAAACACCTGAACCACATTGGGCGCGGCGTGCTGAATGTGCAAGCCCTTTTACGCGACATCAACCTCGCAGCGACGTCTGCCGACCTGCAGGAAGGCACGGCGGCCTGGGCCGCAAAGAGAGCACCCCAATTTACCGGGCGGTGATCGGCACGCCGAAATGCCATCGCCGCGCGTCGGGTTGAAGCGGCTCAAAGCGCCTTACCTGAAAAGCTGCCATACTGCGGGCCGCCTGTTTGAGAGATAGCCACCATGTTGAAGTTCACCTGTTGCGATGCCGCAGCGCAATTTTCTGCGCTCGCGCAGTCGCAAGTGCTCCGGGGTATTACCCGTGGCTTTGAAAAGGAATGTTTGCGGGTCGACGCCAATGGGCATCTGGCCCAAACACAACACCCGCAAGCGCTGGGTTCCAAACTGACCCACCCCTGGATCACCACAGACTATTCTGAGGCGCTTCTGGAGTTCATCACACCCCCATCGCAAGATGCCGCTTTTCCCCTGAGTTTTCTGCGTGACATTCACCGCTATGCCGCGCGCCATCTCGGTGACGAATTCATGTGGGCCGGCTCCATGCCCGGCTTGCTGGGCGACGACAAGGACATCCCGCTGGCCAATTACGGCACATCCAACAGCGCAAAAATCAAATACGTGTACCGCGAAGGTTTGGGCCACCGCTATGGCCGCCACATGCAGACCATTGCCGGGGTGCACTACAACTGGTCCCTGCCAGACGCGTTTTGGCCTGAGCTTTACAAATGCTGTTCGGCCAGCGGCAGTTTGCAAGACTTCATCAGTGACCGATACTTTGGGTTGATCCGCAATTTCCTGCGTTATAGCTGGCTGATTCCCTATCTGTTTGGCGCATCTCCCGCGGTGAACACCTCGTTCCTGCAAGGCCGCAAGACCGACCTGCTGGAGCTGACACCGGGAACGCTGTATGGGCCTTATGCCACCAGTCTGCGCATGAGCGATCTGGGTTACCAGAACCGAGTTCAGGCCAATTTGAATGTGAGCTTCAATTCGCTGGCCGAATACACCACGGCGCTAAACCAGGCCATTTTCACGCCCGACCCGTTCTACCAGGCCATTGGCGTGAAGGACGGCGACCACTGGAAGCAGCTCAATGCCAACGTGTTGCAGATTGAAAACGAGTTTTATGCTGGCATCCGGCCCAAGCGTATTGGCAAATCGGGCGAGCGCCCGGCCATCGCGCTGCAAAAATACGGTGTTGAATACGTGGAAGTACGCCTGTTCGACCTGAACCCGCTGGTTGACATTGGCATTGCGCCCGAGCAAAGCACGTTTGCTGACGCATTTTTGATGATGTGCCTGCTGCGAGACAGCCCGCCCATCACGGCCCGTGAACAAAGTGAAAACGATGAGAACAAGCGCCGCGTCGTCAACCGGGGTCGACAACCCGACCTGCACTTGCTGGTGCACAACACCGAGCAGGCTTTCAGGCCCCTGGCACACGAATTGTTTGACGACATGAAGCCGTTTGTGGGCATTCTCGACTCGGCCTATGGCGGTGACACCTATGCCCAAACATTAAACACATTGCGCCAGCGTATTGACCACCCCGAGAGCACGCCGTCGGCTGTGGTACTGGCGGGTGCACGCGAGCACGGTGGCCTGATTCCCTACACCCTGTTTTTGTCAAAGCAGCACCAGCAGCAATTGCAGGCACAAACCTTTGACGCCGCGCATGAAGCGCGTTTTACCGCCAGCGCGCAAACGTCGCTGCACGAACAGACTGCGCTTGAGGCAAAGCCACAGGGCAGCTTCGAGGACTATGTGGCGCGGTATTACGCCTGAGTGAGTTGCATCACTGAATCCCTGTTTGACTCAGCTCCCAAGGTACTGGTCACGTAGCTCACGTTTCAATATTTTCCCGATGGCGCTGCGCGGCAGCTCGTCCATCAGGTGTAACGATGAGACGCGCTGAGTCTTGCCCACGCGCTGGTTCACCCACTGCAGCAAATCATCTGGGGTGGCGCCCCTATCGGCTCTGAGGACGACAAACGCCACCGGCGTCTCGCCCCAGGCTTCAGACGGCGCGCCCACCACAGCCGCCTCCAGCACCGCCGGGTGCTCGCGCAGCACGGATTCCAGATCGCTGGGATACACATTGAAGCCGCCCGAAATGATCATGTCTTTCTTGCGATCAAACAGGGTGAGGAAACCGTCGGCGTCAAAACGGCCCACATCACCCGTGCGGATAAAGCGCTTGCCCGTCGCGTCAAACCATTCAGCTTCCCGGGTTTTACCGGGCTGACCGTGATAGCCGGTCATCATGCCGGCTGAGTGGCCCACCACCTCACCGGACTCACCCGAGGCAACCTCGTGGCCCTCATCATCAATCAACCTGATGTCGTGGTTTTCAGCGGGACGCCCCACGGTGTGCAGCTTGGTGGGGTTCAGGTGCGCTTCCAGGATGCAGGTTCCGCCGCCTTCGGTCATGCCGTAAAACTCGATCAAACCACCCGGCCAGCGCTTGAGAACGTCGGCCTTGATCGCTGCACCGAAGGGTGCACTGGTCGAAAATTTGAACTTGAAGCTGGACAGGTCATGCGCGTCAAAATCGGGGCGCGCCATCAGCCGTTGGTATTGCACCGGCACCAGCATGGTGTGCGTTGCCCGATGCGTCTGGGCCAGCACGAGATACCCTGCGGCATCAAACTTGGGCATCAAGACGACGGTGCCACCAAACCCCAGCGTCGGGAAAAATACGACGAGCGTGGTGTTGGAGTAAAGCGGCGTGGACAGCACGGTCACCGTGTCGCTGCCGTACTGGTAGGCTCCACCCCGACGCACATGGGACCAGCGCATGCCGTGCGATTGCACGATGCCCTTGGGCTCGCCGGTGGTGCCTGACGAGTAAATAATGTTGAACGGCCACGCCGGTTGAACCGCCACCGGCAACGGCACTGCCCCTGCGGGTGCCAGCCAGCGGCTCAGGGCAACCCCGCCAGCAGAGCCGTCCAGCGCTATGCGGGGGATGGCACCCGTGGCCGTCGCCGCGTTATGCGGCCCGACCAGGTCTGCGCAAGATGCATCAGTAAAGACGAGGCGCGCGTTGGCATCTGCCATCATGCGCACCAGACTGGCCGTGGTGGAACTGGGTGCCAGGGGTGCTACCACTACGCCCGCGCGCAAGGCTCCCAGAAACACCACCGCGTACTCGATGGATGTCGTCGCGCAAATGGCAATGGCATCCCCAGGCTTGAGTCCATCACGCTGCAACGCGCTGGCTACCCGGTCCATCGTACTGTCCAACGCGGCGTAGTCCATCACGTGAGCACCTGCTACCAGCGCCCGGCGGTTGGGAGCTAACGTGGCATGGTGATGAATCAGCTCGGCAATGGCGGCGAACTC
>JANPAZ010000648.1:0-4461 GCA_031430225.1 Rhodoferax sp.
AAGAAATTCCCTGGTAGTGCCTCACAGGCGATGCACAGCGGCCTGGTTGGTAATACTGTCGCGCGTGGGTGCGTCCAGTCGGGCCAGATTTTTGAGCTGCATGGCCATGCGTGGGTTCTTTTTTAGCATCGGTTCGTGACGAATCAAGAAGTCCCAGTACAGCGTGGTAAACGGGCAAGCGCTTGCGCCAGTGGAGAGAGCAGGGTCGAATTTGCATCCTTTGCAGTGGTTGCTCATGCGCTGAATATATTTTCCGCTCGCCACATAGGGTTTGCTGGCCATCAATCCACCGTCGGCAAATTGACTCATGCCTACTGTGTTGGGTAATTCGACCCATTCAACAGCATCGACGTACACGCTGAGATACCAGGCGTGCACCTCCTGCGGCTTCACGCCGAGCAGCAACGCATACAAACCCGTCACCATGAGGCGCTGGATATGGTGCGCGTAGCCGTGCTCCAGGGTCTGGGTGATAGCGTCTTTCAGGCAGGCCATGTTGGTGTCACCGTTCCAGTACCAGGTCGGCAGCGCCGCTTGTGCGTCCAGGGCATTGCTCTGCAGGTAGTCGGGCATTTGGGTCCAGTAAATGCCGCGCACATACTCACGCCAGCCCAAAATTTGCCGCACAAAGCCTTCGACTGCGGCCAATGGCGCACGGCCTGCGCGGTACGCGTCTTCAGCAGACTGCACCACTTCGCGCGGGTTCAAAAGCTTCAGGTTGAGCGCACAGCTCAGATGCGAGTGATACAGCCAAGCTTCACCCGACCACATGGCGTCTTCATACTGGCCGAACAGCGGTAAGCGCTGGGCGACGAATGCCTGCAGGGCCACCAGCGCCTGCGACCGCGTCACGGGCCAACCAAAACTCGCGAGGCTACCGGGGTGACTGGTAAAGCGGCTGTTGACGAGCGAGATCACTTCCTGCGTGATCTCGTCGGGCGCAAAGCGCGTGGGTGGGGGCACATTTTGCGGCCCAGACTTGCCGAAAGATTCGCGGTTGTCAGCGTCAAAATTCCACTGCCCTCCCACAGGCTCTATGCCGTCCATCAGGACGTTGTGCTTGCGACGCAATTCGCGGTACCAGTACTCCAGACGCAGCTGTTTGCGGCCCTGGGCGTGCGCCGAAAATTCACGCACGGTGCTGTAAAAGTGAATGTCGTCACGCAAGTCCAGCGGCAGCTGTTTGTGCACAGCCACCGCGCGCAGACTTTGCAGCACCCGCCAGTCGCCGGGAGCCGTCAGCACCAGCTTGGCGGGATGCATCAGGTCGATGGCCTGGCCCAGCTCCATGGCAAGCGTGCCCAGGTTGTTGCCATTGTCCAGACGCGTGTAGTGAACAGGCAGGCCCCGCGCGTTCAGTTCTGCTGCAAAGTGGCGCATGGCACTCAAAAAGACCGCAATGCGTTGTTTGGCAGACCAGACGTGCGTGGACTCCTGCGCTACTTCTGCCATCCACACCACATCTTGCGTGGTATCAAAGCCCTCCAGAGCGGCGGACTGCAGGTCGAGCTGATCGCCCAACACGACCACGACATTGCGGACCCTGGTGGGCAGGGTGAATCCTTCTGTTGCCATATTCATTTTGATTGCTCGTTCTTTTTGCCGCGGCAGGCGTCCGAGCAGTAAAGCACAGACTGCCAGTTTTTGGCCCAGGCCTTGCGCCAGGTCATGGTGCGGCCACACACAGCGCAGGGCTTGCTGGGCAGGGATTGCTTGTTGCCTTTGAAGTCGGTTTTCATGGCGGGATTCAGCCGAAAAGATTGCCCTGAGTTGAGGGCTTGGGGGGCAATTCACGCGGACGCCCGGAGCCTGACTTGCTCCGCTGACCACTGGATGCCAATCCGCTTTTGCGTGAGCCATGGCGCGCCTGCACAGCGCCAGCTTCTTCCCGTGCGCCCTCGGACTTGCGCAGACCATACAGACGGAGCTTTGCGGCTCCTATCGCTGCTTTGTCGTCCACGATTGGCATGGGGTAAGTGTGTCCCATCATGCAGCCTGCCATGCGCTGCACGCTGATGTCCATATTCCAGGGTGTGACCAGGTACGGCAATGGCACGCGTTCCAGCTCAGGTACCCAGCGGCGGATGAAGAGGCCCTGCGGGTCATGGTCTTGCGCCTGTTTTGTCGGCGAATAAATACGCAGGGTATTGATGCCCGTGGTGCCGCTTTGCATCTGCATCTGGCTCCAGTGAATGCCAGGTTCAAAGTCCAGAAACTGGCGCGCCAAAAACAGACCGGGCTCGCGCCAGTGCAACCAGAGGTGATAGCTCGAAAAGCTCACCAGCATGGCCCGCATGCGGAAGTTGAGCCAGCCGGTCGCAACGAGTGAACGCATGCACGCATCGACCATGGGGTAGCCGGTTTGGCCCGCGCACCACGCCGCAAAGTAGTCGGCGTTGAAGTCATCCTCGCGCAGTCCATCGTAAGTATGCGCAAAGTTTTGGAATTCAATTGCCGGCTCGTCCTCAAGTTTCTGCATAAAGTGACAATGCCATCGAAGGCGGCCCGCAAAGCCGCGCAGTGCGTAAGCAATCGCGCGATCAGGCGAGTTGGCAATCATGGTTTCGGTGGCCTGGTGCACGGTGCGCATAGACACGGTGCCAAAAGCCATGTGCGGGCTCAGGCGGCTGCAGCCGGTCTGGGCAGTCAAGGGGCTCGAAAGCGCTTTGCGGTAGTCAGGGCAGCGTTCTTGCAAGAAGCTTTTCAGGGTGCGCCGCGCAGCTTTCTCGCCGGCCATCTGCAAGGTTTTGCCATGGGGCCTCAGGCCCAGGTCGGCCAGGCCAGGCAAGTCAGGCTGCTCCATGGGCGCTGCGCCACTAAATCTGCCTTCCAGCAACTGCAACGGTGCGTCCATGCGTGCCTGCCAGCCGCCTGCCCAGCCCGAGCGGCTGCGCAGGCGGCGAACTACGCCTGTCTGGCTGAACTCTTGCCACACTACAGACTCCGAAATGCACCACTTGGCCACTTGAATATCGCGTTTGTAAGACCACCCCGGGCCAGTCTCCTCGTGGCTGAGCAGATTCGTAAAAGCATACTCGCTGTGAAGTTGTGCCAGCACTGACACAGCAGAGCCCACCCGCACCAGAAGCGGCAGTCCTCGCTCAGCCAATGCCGCGCGCAACCCTGGCAGGCAGCCCAGGGCGAAGTCCACATGGATGGCATCGCACTCCGGGCTTTGCAGCCATTCAGGCTCGATGACAAACAGGCCCAGCGCATCGGTGAATGATTGCGCGGTCGTCAGCGGGGTGTGATCGTGGACGCGAAGGTCCCGCTTGAACCAGACCAGGGCACGTTGCATTTCGGTGTTCTTGCCGTGTTGGCTAGCGCCAGAGTGCCATGGCACCGACGAGGCAGGAGAGGCTCGCCACCGCGGTGAGTGTCAACCGCATGGGTAGCCACGCCTGCAAACGGCATGACCGATATACCACGCGATCCACAGCAAAACAGGCCCACAGCCCGGTTGCAACCAACAGTAAACCGGGCGTTTGGGTGATGAGCAAAGCAACCCACGCAACGAGGCTGGGCACCACTCCCCACACCAACAAGCGCCCGAATGCGCCAGACGCGTCACGCATTGCAAGGCCCCAGTGGATGGCCCCGATAAAACTGAGAATAGTGGCGCCGTAGGCCAGCAAGGCGGTCACTGCTGGCCCACGATCTGCCGGTCCGAGAAACCACGCCGCCAATGCCAACCCCACAAAAGGAATCAAGCCCGCGTAACCGAGTCCGAGTGCCCAAAGTGTTGGAGTCTCGCGCCCGGTTGTGTTCGGCGGGTTTGATCCCGTTAGTCTGTTTTTTGGGCGCACGATCAGGAGTGTTCGCAATTGTGGATAGTGCACGTGAACCGGCATCAATAAAGTGAGGAGAATTGTGTCGCTTTTCGCAAACTAAAGTGTTGCTCGAGGTTATTGATGCAGCGAATTTAGGGATCTAATGTTGATGAAAATGTGAGGGCGGACGATAGTCGCTTGAAGCATATGGCGTTATACGTATCCGTTTTGAAACCTTGGGTCCGTCCATCTCATGCCGTGATTGATGAACAAGCTTGAATAGTAAAAATAGCTGCTGAAAGTCCGATGTATGGTGAAACAAAGAAAGCCCGTGTTGCGCCCACGATCACAAGGCGGGAATGACTCTTCGGCGCCCAAACGGTCCTACAGGCTGGCCATTGGGTCGCTTCTGGCAACCCTCCTTATTCTGCTTTTGATGATGCTTCCGTACATGAGCAGATGGTCATGATCGGCTCAGGGTCAAACCGACTTTGCTGTTGCAGGGAATGCAACAGTCTCAGACCACTATCCAAGGGGTATTCAGAGGGAAAAAAAGAAAAAGGCCGTACGTCTTTGGAACGTAACGGCCTTATATCTGGTGCCCGGGGCCGGAATCGAACCGGCACGCCTTGCGGCGCGGGATTTTGAGTCCCGTGCGTCTACCAATTCCACCACCCGGGCGACGCTGTGT
>JANPAZ010000649.1:0-1843 GCA_031430225.1 Rhodoferax sp.
CCATCGTGGCCAACCAACCTGGCGCCCGCCTTGATGATGCTCACACCGTAACCTTCAACGCGGTTGCGAATGTCCAGGTAAGGCATGAAGAAGTCTTTCAGCAAACGGTGCTGGGTGGCCATATCGTCAGCAGCCACAGCATGGTAGAAATCCATGGCGGTCTTGGGGATGAAGTTGAACACCGCCGACGAATACACCGGCGTACCCAGCGCCTTGTAGGCTGCCGCATACACCTCAGCCGTGGGCAGGCCGCCCAGGTAGGCAAAGCGGTCACCCATCTTCATGAAGATGGAAGACATGGTTTCGATGTTGCCCACGCCGTCCTTGAAGCCGATCAGGTTGGGGCAACGCTCGGCCAGGATGGCCAGCGAGTTGGGAGTGAGCTTGGTGCGATCACGGTTGTAAACGATCACGCCGAACTTCACGCTGTTGCAGACCTGTGCAACGTGCTCGATCAGGCCTTCCTGTGCGGCTTCGGTCAGGTAGTGCGGCAGCAACAAGAGGCCGTGGGCACCCAGGCGTTCGGCTTCCTGGGCGTGGGCGATGGCCGTGCGGGTAGGGCCACCGGCACCGGCAATGATGGGCACTTTGCCATGACAAGTGTTTACCGCGGTCTTGATGACGGCAGCGTACTCGGCCCCGGCCAGCGAGAAATATTCACCCGTGCCACCGGCGGCAAACAGCGCGCTGGCACCGTAGGGGGCCAGCCATTCCAGACGCTCGATGTAGGTCTTGGGGCGGAATTCACCCTGTTCATCGAAGTCGGTAATGGGGAAAGACAACAGGCCGGAGCCCATGATGGTTTTGAGGTCTTGCGGGTTCATATGAGTCCTTTGCGAGGCGGTAATTTGGTAGCGCTACCATTATTTGATGGCGCAATGGTAGCGCTACCAAATTAAGTCGTCAAGTACTTTTATTGAGAGACTTTTGCGTATCAGGCGCTGTCCCGCTGAACGATGGAAAAGCCAACATCAACTATGGGGCGTTCGACTGGCTGCCCCTCTGCCCTGGCGATCAAATAGTCAGCCGCCATGCGCCCAATGTCGCTGCCATTGATATGCACGGTAGTGAGCGCCGGCACCATGTCGGCCACATAAGGCACATCGCCAAACCCCACAATGGACAAGCGCTGCGGAACCGCAATGCCCCGCGCCATGGCCTCGGTCAACACACCCATAGCGATCAGGTCCGAGCTGCAAAACACCGCGTCAGTCTCTGGTGCCTGCAACAGGATACGGCTCAGTGCTTCGCGGCCACTTTTGAGAGTGCGCAGGGAGCCCACGTTGTCAACCACCACGCCTGGCAAACCCCGCTGCATCACCGCATTTTGAAACGCTGTGGCGCGGCGGATTCCCCGCTCGTCGTCGGCCCGGACCAGTGCAAACCGCTTGCGGCCTTTTGCCATCAGGAAATGGGCCACTTCACGCCCAATATCAGAGTGGGAGAAGCCAATCAGCATGTCAATTGGCGTGGGGGTCAAGTCCCAGGTTTCGACCACCGGAATGCCTGAGGCCAGCAGGCGGGTTCGCCCCTTGCTGGACTGCATGATGCCGGTCAGAAAAATGCCGTCAGGCCTGCGGCCAATGATGGCCTCAAGCAGCGTCTCCTCGCGCTCGGGCGAATAGCCGGTCTGGCCCAACATGAGCTGGTATCCGGCCTCAAAAAGGGTGTTGTTCAGCGTCTCGATCGTCTCCACAAAAACCGACACCACAATGCTGGGTACCACAGCGGCAATCAGGCGGCTGCGTGATGAGGCCAGGCCACCGGCAACCCGGTTGGGCACATAGCCGGTGCGCCCGATGGCATCCTGCACTTTCTTCAAAACTTCTGGCGACACCTGGTC
>JANPAZ010000650.1:0-10284 GCA_031430225.1 Rhodoferax sp.
GAATCATTGCAATTTTCTCGTCGCGCAGGCCGCAGGAACCGCGGTGACGAGTCAACTTGCACGAGAAGGCGCGTGCGGCCGTTGCCCAGTAATGCCTGATGGGCGGCTCGACACAGACACGCAACTGAAGGCAGCCGCTCCGCGGCACGGGTTGCATGCTGGGCAATGCCAACATTAGGCACCGCAGGCTCGCGGCATGGTTGACCCCATCATTTCGGAACAGGCACGGCGTTATGCATAAACCGCGCACCGCATCATCTCTTGAGTTACTTGACGGCGACGGATTGCGCCCCGTCGCCTCGAACAGAAGGTCGCCTCTGACCTACTTTGCGCTGACCATCGCACTCTCCATACCGTTTTGGGCGGCCGGTGCTATGACAAACTTTCAGTTGCTCCCAGCTATCCCCGTCAGTGCACTCGGGTTCGTATGCATGGTGGGGGCGGCCTCAATTCTCGTTTACCGCGAGAATGGCCTTGTGAGTGTGGCGGAGTTGCTGAAGCGATCCTTCGACGTCAAGAGAATTAGAACAAAGCTTTGGTATGCACCGACCATCCTTTTAATGCCTTGCATCATGATTTTGTCTTATGTTGCGATGCGCCTGATGGGCATACCGCTTCCCGCCCCGCAACTCTCCTTTATAACGACGCTCGCCCTCTTCATTGCGTTCTTCGTCGAGGCCCTCGGTGAAGAGCTGGGCTGGTCGGGGTACGCTATTGATCCATTGCAAGATCGCTTTGGCGCACTCTGCGGTGCCCTGCTGTTGGGGATCGTGTGGGCCGTTTGGCACTTCATACCGCTGCTGTCGGTGCAGCGATCAGTGGTCTTTATCGCCTGGTGGTCGCTCGGCACAGTAGCATCCCGCGTCATCATCACATGGCTCTACAACAACACGGGCAGGAGCGTTTTCGTTGCAGCCCTTTTTCACACCATGCAGAACCTCACATGGCAACTGTTTCCTATAGACGGCTCCTATTACGATCCGCTCGTAACAAGCTTGATCATCACAGCCGTAGCCGTAGTTGTAGTCGTCGTATGGGGACCAAAAACGTTGGTCCGGGCTCCTGACGTCCGTGGATAGATCCCGCGAATGGCAGTTTCTACCCGACCGGTGCCTAAACATCATTCCAGCGCACTACCTCCGGCAGCCGCTGAACTAAACGTTTACGACCTGCTTAGAGCATTCTCGATACTAGCGCGTGATTTCATCCGAAAACCGCAGCAACTGGCCCTGCCGCCGCGACCGGGCAGCCAGGCACCCCTAGGGTATTCACCGTTTCGATTTGCCGACACACCTCCCTATGATGCGCCATGCTTCATTCTGTACAACACGCCCCCAACTCGGGGCTTCTATTTTGAGCGCCAGTACCGGCGCACTGTTGAGCGTGCGCGATGTCACCGTGCGGTTTGGTGGCATCGTTGCCCTGGATTCGGTGGGCTTTGACGTAGCACGAGGCAGCGTCTGCGGACTCATCGGACCCAACGGCGCAGGCAAGACCACGCTTTTCAATTGCATGAGCCGCCTGTACAACTACAGCAGTGGCGACATTCTGTTTGAAGGCAAGTCCATCACCAAGACGCCCACACATCAGGTGGCAGGCTTGGGGCTGGGCCGTACCTTTCAGAATCTGGCCATGTTTGCGTCCATGCCGGTTCGCGAGAACATCATGGTGGGTGCGCATTCGCGCTCATCGGCGGGCTTTGCGTCCAGCGCATTGCGGCTGCCCAGTGTCCGCACCGAAGAGAAGCGCTTGCAAGAACGTGCCGCCGAGATCATGGACTATCTGGGCTTGACGCCATTTAGCCATCGCCCTGTCGGCGGCCTTCCCTTTGGCACCCAAAAACGGGTTGAATTTGGGCGGGCACTGGCAGCAGACCCAAAACTGTTGATGCTTGACGAGCCCGCTGCCGGCTTGAATCATGAGGAACTGGCAGACCTGGCACGCCTCATTCTTGACGTACGCGACCGTCTCAAAATTTCCGTGCTGCTGGTTGAACATCACATGAGTCTGGTGATGGGCGTGTCTGACCACATCGTGGCACTTAATTTTGGCCGCAAAATTGCCGAGGGCAACCCGGCACACATCCAGAGTCATCCGGACGTGATTGAAGCCTACCTGGGAACCCCTGCGCATGACAAAGCTGCTTGAAGTCAGCGGTCTCAATGCCGCCTATGGTGCAACCAAGGTGTTGCACGACGTGAGTTTTTCGCTGGAGACCGGCCACATCACGGCAATTCTCGGGGCCAATGGTGCTGGTAAAACCACCACCCTGCGCGCCCTGTGCCAAACGGTGCAAACGTCTGGCAGCATTCTGTTTGATGGCCAGCAACTCGTTGGAAAAGCCACCGAAGGTGTTGTGCGCATGGGCGTGGCGCATGTGCCAGACGGTCGGGGCACGTTTACCGCACTGTCAACCGAAGAAAACCTTCGCTTGGGCGGCTATGTGCGCAGCAACAAGTCTGAGCTGGCGCTTGACATGGAAAAGGCGTTCACCCGATTCCCCATTCTGAAGCAGCGCAGGCACCAGCAGGCGGGCACGTTGTCGGGTGGTGAGCAGCAGATGCTGGCCATCAGCCGCGCGCTGATGCTGCGGCCCAAGCTGCTGTTGCTGGATGAACCCTCTTTTGGACTGGCGCCGCTCATCGTTGCCGAAATCTTTCGCATCATGCGGACCATCAACGAAGAAGACAAGGTCAGCATGCTGCTGGTCGAGCAAAACGCGAGCCTGGCGCTGGACCTGGCCGATCACGCCTATTTGCTGGAGACCGGACGCGTAGCGCTCTCGGGACCAAGCGAGCAGATCAAGAATGACGAGTCCGTGCGCAAAGCGTACCTGGGGTACTGAACATGGAAGCCTTCCTGCACCAAATTTTCTCGGGCTTGGCCAATGGCTGTATCTACGGCTCGGTGGCGCTGGCGCTGGTGATGATTTACCAGGCCACGCACCACATCAATTTTGCCCAGGGGGAGATGGCAACCTTCAGCACCTTTATTGCGTGGGCATTGATCCAGGCAGGCTGGACTTATTGGGCTGCCTTCTTTGCCACGGTCGCTGTTTCTTTTGTTTTGGGTTTGCTGATTCAGCGGGTGATCTTGCGGCCGGTTGAAAAGGCACCTGTGCTTACCAACGTGATCGTGTTCATCGGCTTGTTGCTGATCGTGAATGCACTCTCTGGCTGGATTTTTGACCACACGCTGAAGTCTTTCCCCAGCCCGTTCCCCAAAGGATCATGGATGGGCACCAAGTACTTCACTGCGCATGATGTCGGTTCTGCGGCCGTTCTGCTTTGCGTTTTGTTTTCGCTGTATGCCTTCTTCCGCTTTACGCCGATCGGACTCGCGATGCGCGCTGCCGCGCAAAACCCGGATTCAGCCCGTCTGGTGGGCATTCGGGTTTCCTGGATGCTGGGTTTGGGCTGGGGCCTTGCAGCCGCTATTGGTGCCGTTGCCGGAATGATGGTGGCACCCGTTGTCTTTCTGGATCCCAACATGATGGCTGGCATACTGCTTTACGGGTTTGCGGCAGCACTTTTGGGTGGCATTGATAACCCTTGGGGGGCTGTCATTGGCGGTTTTGTCGTGGGTGTGCTTGAGAACCTGTTGGGTGCGTATGTGATTGGCACCGAGCTGAAGCTGTCAGTCGCGCTGGTGCTCATTGTGGGCACGCTGACGCTGAGGCCCGATGGTCTGTTTGGCAAGAAAGTGGTGGTACGGGTATGAACAAACCACTGCAAAAATGGCATTGGGTTGCGCTGGCCGCGCTGGCCATTGGCCTGGTGATTCTGCCGTTTCTGTTCAAGAACTACCGGGTGTTTCAATTCAATCTGGTGCTGGTGTATGCGGTGGCCATTTTGGGCTTGAACATACTCACCGGCTTTAATGGGCAAATCTCTCTGGGCCATGGTGCCTTCTACGCATTTGGCGCCTACACCGCCGCCATCATGATGGACAAAATGGGGGCGCCGTATTGGTCCACGCTGCCTGTCGCCGCCATCGTGTGCTTTATTTTTGGATTTCTTGTGGGCTTTCCGGCGCTGCGCCTGGCGGGGCATTACCTGGCGCTGGCCACCTTCGCACTGGCGCTCGCCGTTCCGCAACTGCTGAAGTACAAAAAGATCGAAGGCATGACGGGTGGCGTGCAGGGCCTGGTGCTGAGCAAGCCCGATGCACCTTTTTCTTTCAGCCTGTTTGGCCAGCCACTTAGCCCGGACCGCTGGCTGTATTTCTTCACACTGGTTGTCACCGTGATCATGTTTGTGCTGGCCTGGAACCTGTTGCGGGGCCGTGTGGGCCGTGCGCTCATTGCCGTACGTGACCACCCCATTGCCGCCACCGCCATGGGGATCAACTTGCCCATGTTCAAGTCATTGACATTTGGCGTGTCGTCGGCGTTCACCGGTGTGGCGGGTGCCCTGGGTGCCATTGTGGTGGCGTTTGTGTCGCCCGACAGCTTCACGGTGCAACTGTCCATATTTCTTCTGGTGGGTGTTGTGGTGGGTGGCCTGGCGTCAATTCCGGGTGCCATTTTTGGTGCCATCTTCATCCAGTTCGTCCCCAACATTGCCGACGAAATTTCCAAATCAGCACCGGCCGCCATCTATGGCGTGCTGCTTATTGGGCTGATGTACCTCATGCCAACAGGGGTAATGGGCATGGTGCAAAAGGTGTGGGCGAGACTCGTCAAACCCACCAAGGGTATGTCCGGACAACCCTGAGTCCGGCGTCGGTGTTATTAGGTCATCTTTAAGGAGATATCGAACCATGAAATTCAAATTTTTCCCTTTTCTGATTGCCGGCGTCGTCACCGCGCTAGCGGCAGGCACCGCCCTGGCACAAAAGAAGTACGACTTCGGGGCTGATGACAAGGAAATCAAGCTTGGACACATCAACCCGTACTCGGGGCCGGCCTCCGCCTATGGCGCCATTGGCAAGTCAATTGGTGCTTACTTTGACAAGGTCAACGCAGAAGGCGGCGTGAATGGCCGCAAGATCAAGTTCATCACGCTTGACGATGGCTACAACCCAGCCAAGACGGTTGAGCAAACCCGCAAGCTGGTGGAGCAGGAAGAAGTGCTTCTGGTGTTCCAGGCGCTGGGTACGCCGTCAAACACGGCCATCCACAAGTACATGAACGACAAGAAGGTACCCCAGCTGTTCAACGCGACCGGTGCCACCAAATGGGGTGACCCCAAGAACTTTCCGTGGACCATGGGTTACCAGCCCAGCTACCAGTCTGAGTCCAAGGTGTTTGCGGCACACATCATGGAGACCAAGCCCAATGCAAAGATCGCCATTCTTTATCAGAACGACGACTACGGCAAAGACTACCTGAAGGGCTTTGAAGACGGTTTGGGCGAGAAGGGCAAGACCATGATTGTCTCTAAGCTGACCTATGAGGTGACTGACCCCACGGTTGACAGCCAGATGGTGTCCCTCAAGGCCAGCGGGGCCGACACGTTCTTCAACATCACCACGCCAAAGTTTGCCGCGCAAGCCATCAAAAAAGCGGCGGAACTGGGATGGAAGCCGACCCACTATCTGAATAGCGTGTCAAGCTCGGTGGCTTCGGTGCTGGTGCCTGCCGGCGTAGAAGCCTCTGTGGGCATCTACACCGCAGGCTACATCAAGGATCCTACGGATCCACAATTCCAGAAGGGCAAGGAGTGGGATGACTGGGTGGCTTACATGAAGAAGTACCACCCCACCGGCTCCATGACTGACAACTTCAACGTCTATGGCTACACCGTCGCCCAGTTGATGGTGCAAGTGCTCAAGCAGGCTGGCGACGACCTGACCCGCGCCAACGTGATGAAGCAGGCCGCCAATCTGGATCTGACGCTGCCGATGCTGCTCCCAGGGGTGAACATCAAGACCTCGGCAGATGACTTCTTCCCGATTGAACGCGAGCAAATGCAGAGGTTCAACGGCAAGGGCTGGGAATTGTTCGGCAAGGTCTACGGACGCTAGGTTTTGACGAGTCGCCATGAGCGGCGCCAAATCAGGGCTTTTGATCTTGCGGGATTGAAAGCCCTTTTTCTTGCGACGGCGTAACCGAAAGACTGCGTAAGCCCATGAAAACCTTCTATACCTCCCGTGAAATCGCGGCAACCCCAGAACAGGTGTTTGCTGCAATCAGTGACCCTCAACGCCTGGCGCGATGGTGGGGACCAGCCGGTTTCACCAATACCTTTAGTGCCTGCGAGTTCAAAAATGGTGGTCGCTGGTCTTTCGTCATGCACGGCCCGGATGGGCACAACTATCCCAACGAATGTGTGTTTGCAGACATCGACTCACCGCGCAGAGTCGTTATTCAGCATGTTGTAGAGCCCCTATTTCGCTTGACCATTCTTCTGTCTTCAACGGCGGCTGGAACGCTGGTAGCCTGGTCGCAGGCGTTTGACAGTTCAGACATTGCAAGCCGCATCGAACACATCGTCGTCCCCGCCAACGAGCAAAACCTTGATCGCCTTTCAGTTGAGGTTCTGCGCAAATCGCGCGACGACTGAACAGCGCTTCAAGTCCCAGACTCAACGCCTTTAACGACCTTCACCCCACGTCGCGGTGTTTGGGCCAAGGCACCAAACGTTTCTGCGCCATGGCAATTACCCGCATTGACAAGGCCTGCACCCTGTGCAATTCTGATGTCCTCCCGCTCAAAGTCATATCATCACACCATTAACCCGAAGGAGCTTTATATGCAACGCTTCCCCTCGTCTGGCGTCTCTCGCCGTTCCCTTACCGTTCTGGCCGCTGGCGCTGCAGCCATCGGTTGGTCGTCTTTGGCGCGCGCCCAAAGCACCATCACGCTGCACGGCGCTGTGCAATTTGCGGACGACCATGCGTTCAACCGCGCCCTTGTGCGGTTTGAGGAATTGGTGAAAAAGTATTACGGAAAGCCGGTCAATTTTGTGCTTCATAAAAACAGCGAACTGGGACTCGAAAAAGACTATTTCGCGTACATGAATCAAGGCAAGGCAGTTGACTACGCCATCGTGTCACCGGCTCACATGTCCACTTTTTCAAAGGCCGCGCCGTTCATCGATGCACCCTTTCTGTTCCGTGATCTGGCGCATTGGAACAAAGTGCTTGATGCCGATTTGCTCAAGCCGATTGCCGACGAAGTGGCCCAAAAAGGCGAAGTCATGCTGATTGGTTACGCCGGCGGCGGCGTGCGCAACATCTTTGCCAACAAGCCGGCCCGCAACCTGGCTGAACTCAAAAACCTCAAGGTGCGCGTGCAGGGTGCCCCCATCTGGACGCGAACTTTCAGCGCGATTGGCATGGCGCCCCAGGTGATCGCCTACAACGAGGTCTACAACGGCATTCAGAACAAGGTCATCGAGGGAGGCGAAAACGAAGCGGCAGGTGTTGAAGCCATGAAATTCTACGAAGTGGCACCCAGCATCAACCTGACCAACCACGCCATCACCATTCGCCCCATTTGCTTCTCGTCAAAAACCTTCGCCAAATTGCCCAAAGATTTGCAGGACGCGATTGTCAAGGCGGGCAAAGAGGCGGGTGCCTATGGCCGGCAAATCGAGTCGTCGGAAGACCAGAAAAAACTTGACGCGCTGGAGAAAGCCGGCAAGTTGAAGCAGGTCGCTTTCAGTGACCGCGCGGCCATGCAGAAACTGGTGGATCCCGTGATGGCGGCCTATGCCAAAGAAATTGGAGCCGACGGCATTTACGCCAAGATCGCCGCTCTGAACTGACCGCCGCACCAGCCCTGCAGGGGCTGGTGCACGCAAAGTCCGCAGGATGCCGGTGGGCGCGCGGGCTTTTTTTTGGGCAATCCCACTCTTTTCTGCGAGTCCATTTGCGCATGTCCTCTTTTCTGAACATCATTCAACGCCTGTTGACCTGGGTTATGGTTTTGGCGGTCGCTATCCTGATCATCCCGGTCACACTGCAAATCGTTGCCCGCTTCACCGAACTCATTCCGCGCTACATCTGGACTGAAGAACTCAGTCGTGTTTGTTTCATCTGGATGGTGATGATCGGGGCCATTCTGGCCGTGCGGGAACGCCTGCACTTTGACGTGGATCTATGGTCCAACCTCACGCCCCGGCAGGACGCACTGCTGCGCATGGTCTCCAATGTGTTTGTATTGGCCTTCACCGGTGTCATGATTTATTGGGGCATTGAGTTCACCAAATTTGGCTGGAATCAGACCTCGGAGCTGGCCGACTTGCCCATGTGGCTGATCTTCATCGCCTGGCCGTTCACGGGCGTCATCTGGCTGCTGTTTTTGATAGAAGCCTTTGCCCGGGACATCACCCTTTACCGGACCAACCTACCCATTCAGGCCGTCGCACCCCAGGAGGCCCTATGATGACCGCGACCCTGACACCGGGCATGGCTGCCCTGGTGCTGTTCGGCAGCTTTTTTTTCTTCATTGCGCTACGGGTCCCTGTGGCGTTTTCACTGGGGCTGGCCTCACTGCCCATCTTGATCCTCGAGCCACGGCTGTCGCCACTGGGCATGTTCAACGAGATGTTCAAGGCTTACAACTCGTTCATCTTGCTGGCTGTACCGTTCTTCCTGCTGACCGCCAACTTGATGAACACGGGTGGCATCACAGATCGGCTGATGCGGCTCTCACGCGCTTTGGTAGGGCACTTCCCAGGAGGTTTGGCGCAAATCAATGTGGTGCTCTCGGTGTTTTTTGCCGGTATCTCGGGCTCGTCTACTGCCGATGCTGCCAGCCAGGGAAAACTCTTCATAGAAGCGCAGGTCAAGGAGGGTTATGACAAGTCGTTCTCGATTGCCATCACCGCCGTTTCTGCCGTGCTGGCCGTCGTCATCCCGCCGTCGATTTTAATGGTGGTGTGGGGCGGTGTGATTTCCACCTCGATTGGCGCCATGTATCTGGCCGGCGTCGTACCCGGCCTGCTGATTGGTCTGGCGCAAATGGTCACGGTGCATGCTTACGCCAAACGCCGCAATTACCCGGTTTATCCCAGAAGCAGCTTTGGCGAAGGTTTCAAAGCATTGATCACTTCTGTGCCGGCTTTGACCACGCCCTTCCTGATCGTCGGCGGCATTTTGCTGGGCTGGTTCACAGCGACCGAGTCTGCTGCGATTGCCGTCATTTACGCGGCCTGTCTGTCGACGTTTTATTACCGCGAAATGACCTGGAAAAAGCTTTATATCGCGATTGTCGATACCGGACGGCTTTCTTCTGTTGCCCTGTTTTGCGTGGGCACAGCGTCAGTATTCGGCTGGCTGCTGGCGTATTACCAGATCCCCAAAGCACTGCTTTCCAACGTCACCTCCTGGGGCTTGGGGCCTTTGGGCGTGAGCTTCCTGATCGCTGGCGCCTTCCTCGTGGTCGGTTGTTTTCTGGACGCGATTCCCGCCATCATCATCGTGGGCACCACCTTGCAACCACTTGCGGCATCGGTGGACTTACACCCGGTGTCGTTCGCCATCATTGGCATCGTGGCCCTGGCATTCGGCCTGGTCACGCCACCTTATGGCTTGTGCTTGATGATTTCGTGTTCGGTGGCGGGCGTGCCGATCAAATACGCACTCAAAGACACCATGATCATGCTCATTCCCATGCTGCTGGTGTTGTGCGCGCTTATCATCTGGCCAGAAATTCCGCTGTGGCTGCCGCGATTGATTTCACCCGAGTTGCTCAAGTAGGTTCCCGACTTTCGGGAACCACCGTGCTGCGCAGACCACGCGGTCAGGCCTTGGAGGCTGCCGCAGTGGCTTTCGTAATTTCATTGCCACCTTGGGCCGCCCCACTCTGCGGCACCATTTCTCCGTCACGGCTACGGACTTCGGCCAGTTGCTCAGCCAGGCGCTCAGGCGCTTGCGCATCGGTGCCGACGTGCACACCCTGGGTCAGCGTGATGTGGGCAGCTTCAAAGGTGCCGGCACCAGCGCACAAAATGGTCCGGTTGGGCGCGTCCGCTGACGCCAGCACTAGCATGGCGGGCACTACCGCTTCGGGCTTCAGCGCCTGCAAAATAGCCTCGGGCATCAGGTCTTCCGTCATGCGCGTGGCAGCTGTTGGTGCCAAACAGTTCACGCGGATGTCGTTTTTGGCACCTTCAATCGACAGTGTTTGCATCAAACCCACCAGCGCCATTTTTGCGGCCCCGTAGTTGCTTTGGCCAAAGTTGCCATACAGGCCACTGCTGGATGTGGTCATCACAATGCGGCCATATTTTTGTGCGTTCATCAGCGACCAGACCGCCTTGGTGCAATGCACAGCGCCCATCAGGTGCACGTCCATCACAAATCGGAAGTCGGACATTTCCATTTTCGCAAAAC
>JANPAZ010000651.1:0-17424 GCA_031430225.1 Rhodoferax sp.
AGCACACCGACGAGGTGCTGGCTGCGCTGGGGTTTGATGCGGCGCGGATTGCGGCTTTGCGCGAGTCAGGCGTGGTCTAAATTTTTAACCTGCGGGCTTGCGCCCCACCAGCACGATGCCACCCGTCACCAGCGCGAGGGCAACGATCAAATTGACGGTGACGGGCTCACGCAGCCAAAGAGCGCCAAAGACCAGTGCAAACACGGGCGTCAAGAACACGAAGACCGACATGCGTGTGGTGGGGTAGTGGCTCAGCATCCACATCCAGGTGAGGTAGCTGGCAAAGGCGCCCACTACCGTTTGAATCACCAAAGATGACAGGGCGAAGGGGCTGAACGTCCACACCCATACCTCGCCCAGTCCCAGCGACAGCAAAGGCAGCACGGCCGCACTCACGCCCACCTGGTAAATGAGCTGCTTCTCGGGTGACACTTTGGCAAGGCGCGAGCTGCGGAGCACCACGGTTGTCAGCCCCCAGAACATGCCGCCTCCCAGCGCCAGCAGGTCCCCCAGCCATTGGCGACCACCACCGGCACTCACTACAAGTCCCTCGCGCAACGCAAAGGCCACGCCCACAAATGCAGCCGTCAGGCCGGCCCATTGCACCTTGCCCAATCGCTCGGACTTCACCAGCAGCGGCAACACCAGCGCCACCCAGAACGGCGAGGTGTAGAGAAACACGGTGGCGCGCGAAGCCCCGGTGAACTGCAGCGCCGTGTAGAGGCAGGAGAACTCGGCAGCGAAAAGGGCGCCTGCCAGCAGCCCGGGCCACAAGGACCCGTCGCGCTCAAAAACGGCGATACCGCGCCAACGGCACCAGAGCCAGATCAGGGCCAAAGCAAAGTTGAAGCGGATGGCCGCCTGAAACACCGCTGGAACCTCGGCAATGGTCGCCTTGACCAGAACCTGCTGAAAGCCCCAAAACAGGCAGCAGGCCAGCAGAAGGCCGATGGCCAGGCCATCCAGTGAGGTTTTGCGTTGGGTCATGGGGCTAATGGGGTTACAGGCAGGCGGGTCAGTTTGAATTGACGGGAATGGGTGCGGGTGTTTGGCCCCCTAGAATAAAGGGATGCGGTTTGCTCTCAATGCCTTTATCCTGGTTGCTACACTAGTAATAGCTAATACTGCTTATTCTATGCGGGCTTGCGACGACTTTTCTGCAAAACTTCCGAACGTTAAGCGAGCCATGTGTGATGCAACCCAATTGCAGGCCAGCACGGCGCGCAGCGTGAAAGGACGCCCCATTTATCTGCGTGATGTGGGGCCTGAAGATGCTGCCCTGCGTGTGCTGGTGGTAGGGGGCATTCACGGAGACGAGCTCTCGTCGGCGTCATTGGCGATCTACTGGATTGGCCTGGCCCAAAATGCGCCGGGCACGACCCGCTGGCGCTTTATTCCGGCGCTGAACCCTGACGGTCTGCTGGCACAGCCCGCACGACGCATGAACGCCAACGGTGTGGACTTGAACCGCAACTTTCCCACCCCCAACTGGGAACGCGACGCCAAAGTCTATTGGGAAAAGCGCACCCGCAAAGACCCGCGCCGCTGGCCCGGCAAAAGCGCGTTGAGTGAACCGGAGTCGCGGTTTTTGCACAGTGAAATGCAGAGCTTTAAACCCAATGTCATCGTGAGTATTCACGCGCCGTACGGTTTGCTGGACTTTGACGGCCCCACCAAACCGCCGAGTCGCCTGGGTCGTTTGTACCTGGATCAGGTCGGGATCTTCCCTGGATCGCTGGGCAACTACGGCGGGGTCCACAAAGGCATGCCGGTGGTCACCATTGAGTTGCCAAATGCCATGCGTACGCCGCTGGACTCGGAAATGCGCCAGATGTGGCTTGACTTACAGCGCTGGATGGACGAGCGAGTGGTCCGGGGGCCCGCAACGGCGTCAATCCCTTTAGCCAAAGGTGCTGGCGACCCGCCCCGGCCCTGACGGAGCTTGGCTGACTTCGCCGACCAGTTCACCCACAAAGTCCAGAAATGCCCGGGTGCGCGCGGGAATCAGCTTGCGGGTCGGCAGCGCCACGTAGATTGAAAAATTACCCAGATACCACTCTGGCAGCACTTGAACCAGCGTGCCGTCGGCCAGATACCGCTGCGCCAGAAGTTTTGAGAAAACACCAAAACCAATCCCGTCCGCAGCGGCACGCAGCAGCACATCCAGGCTCATCGTGCGCAGCACCGGGTTCATGTCGACGTCGACGGCCTGCTGGCTGTCATCTGCTTCGCGAAGGCTGCCGCCGCTGCCTGCGAGCGGCTGCAAGCGCACGCGTCCGGCCGCTGTGGTTGCGGCCTGTTGCTGTGAGAACCGTAAAAAATCCAGGCCTTGCAAATCGTTGGGTCGCAACGGGGTACCCACCCGCTGGAGAAGACTGGGGGCGGCACACATCACCCAGCTGGTAGCCACCAGGGGACGCGCGACGATATTGGCGTCATAGCCTTCGTCCATGGCCATGAAGGTGGCGTCGTATTCGTCGACGTGCAGGTGGGGCAAGGGGTCAATGGCCAGGTCCAGCGCCACCTTGGGATGTCGCGCGCGCCACAGCGCAATGCCAGGTGCCAGCACGTACGTTGCAATGGCTGCGCTTGACAGCACGCGCAGCGTGCCTTTGAGCTCCTGGGTGCTGGCCGAGGCGCTGGACTCGGCATCGTCTATCTCATGCATGATGTTGCGCACCCGAAGCAGGTAGGCGCTACCTGCTTCGGTGAGGGAAATCTTGCGCGTGGTGCGCTGGATAAGCCGTGCACCCAGATGCTGCTCCAGGTCGGTCACCAGCCGCGTCACGGTGGCCGGCGACATGTCCAGTGCGCGGGCGGCCGAGGCAAAGCCGCCTTCGTCGATCACCTGCTGGAACACGCGCATAGATAAAAGTCGGTCCATGGGATCACTAATGAGTTTTCAAGAGAGTTATTGTTGCATTTTCAGCAATGGTTTATTACTGACCAAGTGGTTTTTAATTTTTGCAGAAAGCCTAAAGTTCATCCCATCGACGAAACGCCAACACAACAGCGTATCGCCGAGACTGGACAGGACGAGATTGATGATGCCCGCCATGCCCGGATTTTTTAAACCTTGAAAGGAACCTCATCATGAAAACCAACTTTGCAAAAACCACCGTGTCAACCGTTGTGATGGCTTTGGCCACCCTGGGCGCGGCCAGCAGCTTTGCGGCCAACGCTCCCGTTGCCGGCATGAGCGGTAAGGCCGCTCAAATCGTGACAGTCACCGAAGGCGACGTGCTGGTCATGCCGTCCCTTGCAAGCACCACAACCCGCGCCGAAGTGCGGGCCGAGTACCTGCAGGCTGTCAAGAACGGACAGTTTGTGTCTGCAACCGAAGCCAGCAATGCTTTGACCCCCCAGTTTGTCAGCACCCACACGCGTGCCGAGTTGCGAGCCGAAGCCGTTGCGGCAGCCCACAACCCAGCTTTCCCGATCAACTGATCTTTGTCGGCCCACGTCATCACCGCGTTGTAACAACGCGGCAATCGAAAAGCCCCATCCGACGCAAGCCGGGTGGGGCTTTTTCTATGGTGCGCCCGATGTCAGTTTTGTGCTGAGGCGGCTTGCTGCATGGCTGCCAACAGTGCCGCCGGATCTTGCGCGCCCGAGACCGCCACCTTTTGATTAAAGATAAAAAACGGCACACCGCTGATGCCCATCTGGCGGGCCTGTGCGTCGGCCTGAGACACCGCTTTGCGGTGCACTGCGTCACTGACATACCGGCGCGCGGCATCTGCGTCGAGCCCGGCCTGCGCGGCAATATCAGCCAGCACGTCGTAGTCGCCTATGAAGCGCCCCTCCACAAAATAAGCCTTCAGTAGGCGTTCTTTCACGTCATTGCCGACGGCGTTGTCGGGGCCGTTGCCGGCGCTATCTTGCGCAAAAGCAATCAGCGCGTGAGCCGCCAGCGTGTTCGCCTGTGTCTGGATACCCCCGAAATTGAGATCCAGCCCCACCGCAGCACCAGCCTCATGGACCCGCGCATAGATTTGCGTCGCGCGCTCTGGGCCGCCAAACTTGTGTTCCAGGTATTGCTTGCGCGGGATGCCAGCCTCAGGCAAGTCGGGGTTGAGCTGAAACGGGTGCCAGCGTATCTGCGCCGGCGGTAAATCGGCGGCCTCAGGTAACGCCAGTGCGGCTTCAAGCTTGCGCTTGCCGATATAGCACCAGGGGCAGACAACGTCAGAGACGATGTCAATGGAGAGAGTTGTATTTGTCACTTTCAGGGGTCCTATTGCTACCAGCGTACGGCTGAACACTGTGAATTACGTCGTGACCGGCGCTGCAAACGCATACGGACCACCCCGCTCCAGCGCTTTTTTGTACCCGGGCCGCGCCTGAAAGCGTTTGACCCATGCGTCAATATGGGGAAAAGCCTCGCGGTTGCCGCGCGCACCGGCCACTTCGCCCACGAAGCTCATCTGGATGTCCGCCCCGCTGAGCTCGTCGCCCACCAGCCAGTCTTTTCCCTTGAGCGACGTGTTGACGTAGCCGAGGTGATTCGCAATCTCGCTCTCTATTCGGGGCGACAGTGGCGCGCCGGCTTCACCCAGTCGGGACACATACAGTTTGAGCATCAGGGGCAGCATGGCCGAGCCTTCCGAGTAATGCAGCCACTGGTGGTAGGCCTCAAACTCTTGCGTATGCGGTGCCGGTTGCAGACGACCGCCGCCGTGGTGGCGGATCAGGTAGTCCACGATGGCACCTGATTCATACACCGTGAAGCCGTTGTCTGTGATCACGGGAGACTTACCCAGCGGATGAACTGCTTTGAGCTCGGGCGGTGCGAGACGGGTTTGGGCGTCCCGTGCGTAGTGCTGGATGTCGTAGGACACGCCTAGCTCTTCCAGCAGCCACAGCACGCGCTGCGACCGCGAATCATTGAGATGGTGGACCACAATCATGGTGTCTCCTTGCTTTGGTAAGGAGCGCAGGTTACTCCAATCTTGAAAATAATTATGAACCAGGCAGTAGCAAAACAGACTGCACATGTATTTTTTGACGTTCGCGACTAAAATCCGCGCATGAAAACCAGCAACGTCGTCAAAGTGTCATTCAAGCAGCAGATGCTCAAGGCGCGCGAAGACGCCATCATCGAAACGGTCAACAGGTTGCTCGCCGAAAAGGGTTTCGAAGCCATGACCGTGGACGAGGTGGCTTCAAACGTCGGCATCGCCAAAGCCAGTCTGTACAAGCACTTCCCCAGCAAAGAAGACCTGGCCGCTGCTGCCATGGTGCGCGTGATGCAGCGCGCTCAGGATTTCCTCAAAACACTGCCAACCGACGCCGCACCGCTGGGCAATATTCGCGCTGTGGCGCGCTGGACGATGGAGGTCAAACTGGCCGGCCAGATGCCATCACTGCCCAGCCAGAACTCCAGCCTGCGCGCCACTCTGATGGGGAACCGTGATTACATGGATGGCCTGATGGAGGTCAGCGACACATTGGGTGCCTGGATTGAAGCCGCACAGGCAGCCGGCACCCTGAACCC
This sequence comes from Rhodoferax sp., assembly GCA_031430225.1. GTDB lineage: Bacteria > Pseudomonadota > Gammaproteobacteria > Burkholderiales > Burkholderiaceae_C > JANYCG01. Next base: position 5,498 of record JANPAZ010000651.1, read on the forward strand.
CGGGCTGCCCGCGATAGCCGTGCTGTACACACTGTACGCGCGCGCGTGTGACCCGGTGCTGGAGTTCCTGAGGATGGGCGGCCAGCATGACGACGCCCAGATTGTGGATTTGGTGCTTTCAACCTGCTTTGATGGATTGAATACACGTCAGGCCCACGTATAACGGGCATAGTTTGCTATAAATAAAGTAGCAAACTATTTGCCTCGCTTTGGCAGGCTCAGCGCACCATTAGCACGGGTACATGGCACTGCGCCAGAACCTGGGTGGCCACGGAGCCCATCACCAGTTTCATGAGGCCACCATGGCCATGTGAGCCCATGATCACCATCTCGAATTTGTTGCTCTCTGCAAACTTGGCGATCGTTTCACCCACGTGGCCTACCTTCCAGCTGCTCTTGGCCTGAATATCATGGCGCAACAGGAACTTGACGACAGGAGCCAGAACCTTCTCGGCTTCTTCAAGATGGTATTTCTGGACCACGTCCTTGCCCACCACAGACCGGGCGTGCGGCGGCAGAACGGGTTGCACCGTGAAAATGGTGTAGTCGTTGTCCGCACTGAACAACTCGTTATGAGTGGCCAGATAGGCCAGCATTCTTTTGGTGTAGACGCTTCCGTCAACGGCGAGAAGAATTTTCATGGTGTCTCCAGAGTTTGATGGATCAAGTTTACTTGGGTTCGTGTCTAAGGTATTGACGCAAGTCAACTTTTCAAAAACCGTTCTGCTACTGTAAATATAGCAAACCAAGGCCTATTTATGGGGGCAATGGGCCAGTTTTAATGATCATGCTTTGTTGAAACGTGGCTTGCTCGTTCTTGCGCGCATAGCCCATGGGATTGGCCACCACGCGGCAGCCTTGCGCCCTGTAGTCGCTGGGCGCATGCAGGTGGCCGTGCAGCCAAATGTCGGCCAGTGGCAGCAAATCATCCAGTGCGTTGCAAAACCCGGCTGTGCCGGGTGTCATGCCGTACCGCGGGTCAGCGCTTTTCAGGCTGGGCGCAAAATGGGTGACCACCACCGTCGTTCCGTCAAAAGGCATCTGCAATGCCGAGCGCAGCCAGTCCTGGCACACCAGGGCCTGGTCACGTACCTGGGCCGCCAGCATGGGTACCTCGTGACGCGTTGTGCCGGCTTTTCTGAGGTAGAAATTGGCGGCGCGAAACGCTTTGTCGCGCGCCTTGAGTTGTTGCGACAGCGCCGTGGGAGACGCTATGGATGCCGCGTCTGTAGGGCCCAGCGCATCAAAATCACTCCATAGCGTGGTGCCTATAAAGCGCACCGGTTTCCCGTCGGTAAAGCAGGGCGCTGAAAACATGACCACTTCGCGCTCAAGCCAGGTGATGCCGAGTCGCGCGCAGGTCTGGCGCAATTGTTCATGCGTGGCGTCAAAGTCCCGCATGTCGTATTCATGGTTACCCGGTATGTACAGTACCGGCGTGGGCCAACCATGAAGTGGTGAAAACCGCGTTAGTCCAAAGTCGTCGGCAGTGAGCAGGGAGCCGGTTTGGTAGGAGCCAATGTCACCGGCCAGCACCAGCACGTCGGCACCCTTGGCGGGTATCGGCACAAAATGAGGATGCACTTCCAGGTGCAGGTCTGACAGGAGCTGGATGTTCACACTCATGCTTCAAACGCTTTGGCGGCAAGTTCGGCAATGGTTTTTCTCAGCCATTGGTGCGCGCTATCCCACTCGACGCGATGGTGCCACAGGGCATCCACATGGACTACCGGCACCGAGAAAGGCAGTTCGCGAAGCATCAGCTGATCTTCAATGCCAGTGACGCGCACGAAATGGCGGGGTAACACCGTCAGCAGGTTGGAGCTGGCCACAACCCGCCCTGCGGTGAAAAACTGATTGACCGTCAACACCACGCGCCGTTCACGGCCCAGCGAGGCCAGCGCTTCGTCAATAAAGCCAAAAGGCCGCCCCGAAAAGCTCACCAGCATGTGGCGAGCCGAGCAAAAGCGGTTGAGCGTCATGGGCCCACTGGCCAAGGGGTGGTCGCGCCGCATCACACACACGTAGTTACCATCGTAGAGCCGAATGTGTGAAAACGCGACCGCCTTACCAACCTGGGCGCGCGCGGTGAGGTCGGCCAGCGCCGCCGGGAAATACCCCAGGGCCAAGTCGGCCGTGCCTTCCTCCAGCATGCGCCGGGGGTCGCGCGTGGTCAGTGGCACCACCCGCACCGATACGCCAGGCGCTTCACGGTCCATCACGGCGATGAGGCCCGGCATCAATTCGGCAGCGGTTGCGTCGGCCATGGCGAGCACAAACGTGGTGTTGGCTTGAGCGGGCGCGAAGTCGCTGGGAACCAGTGACTCCTGCAGGCTGCGCAAGGCTTCCCGCACAGCGGGCCAAATGGCCAGCGCATGGCCCGTGGGCTCCAGACCCTGGCCACTTCGCTTGAGCAAATCGTCGCCTAGAGCGTCCCGCAGGCGGCGCATTGCATTGCTGACCGCGGGTTGGGTCAGTGACAGGTTGCGGGCGGCACGCGTGAGGCTGCGCTCGGTCATGACTTCGTCAAAGACGCGCAGCAGGTTGAGATCAAAGGTACGGAAGTTGAGGCCGGGCATACCCTATTTTGCCAATTAATCACTATTATGAATGACGATGATCACAAATATAAAGTTGAACGTTGCTAGTATTAACCCTAGTATCCATCTGCGTCACAGACATTTGCGTCAGTGCGCTAGATAAAGGAATCCAAAATGACCCGCTTTGTAAACGTGAACTTCCCCACTGTGCACCCTGGTGTGGCCCGGGCTGAAGCGCTTGTAGCCTCAGCCGGCAATCTCAAACGAAACTTTGACCCCACCAAGAGTTTGGCGACCATGCTGCTCGCAGCTTTGGTATCAGCCCTCGTGGTGGTGGCCGATCAAATGATCGACATCTGGGCTGATGGACATTTGTTCGCCGCTTGGGTGGCGCTGTGGTCCGTGGCCTTTGTGGCAATGGCGCTGTTTGCGTCCACTGCGCGGGGTGTCGCAGCAAAACTGTCCAGCGCCTACAGCGATTGGTCAGCACGTGCCCAGCATGCCCGCGACGAAGCTCAATATTGGGAAAGCGCCAAGAATGACCCCCGCATCATGGCTGACCTGCAAGCTGCCATCACTCGCAGCGAGAAAGTTGAAACGGCTCCAGTCAAGGCTGTCGCGCGTGAGGTGTATTCGCCCATGGCAGCGTTTGAAGCCCGCAAGATTTCTGGCAGCTACCTGCGCAACTTCTGACCCACTTTGTTGAGTCATCCGCCCCCGTGTCACCGGGGTGGAGAAGCAAAAAAGCCACCGCATGCGGTGGCTTTTTTGATGGCCAACCGGCCACACCGTCGAAAATCAGGCGGTCAAGCGCTTTTCAAGCTGCAAGCGGGTGGCTTCCAGCTCTCTGGGCAGGTGATAGGCCAGCTGGGTAAACAGTTCGGTGTGTAGCTTCAGTTCGTCTTTCCAGGCCGGAACATCAAAGCTGGTGACGGTCTTGAATTGTTCAGGGGTGAACTTCAGGCCGGCCCAGTTGATTTCTTCATAGGTGGGGCTCACACCGAACGGCTGGTCCACGCCCTTGACGGTGCCTTCCAGGCGGTCAATCATCCACTTCAGCACGCGCATGTTTTCGCCGTAACCGGGCCAGACGAACTTGCCGTCCGTACCCTTGCGGAACCAGTTGGTGCAGAAAATCTTTGGCACTGTGACGCCGGATGCGGCCATTTTCGCGCCCATGTCCAGCCAGTGCTGGAAGTAGTCGCTCATGTTGTAGCCGCAGAAAGCAATCATGGCGAACGGGTCGCGGCGCACCACACCCTGCTGCCCGGCAATGGCGGCCGTGGTCTCGGAGCCCATGGTGGCGGCCATGTAGACGCCTTCAACCCAGTTGCGGCCTTCAGATACCAGGGGCACGGTGGTGGAGCGGCGGCCGCCGAAGATGAATGCGTCAATCGGCACGCCGGCAGGGTCATCCCAGGCTGAGTCCAGTGCCGGGTTGTTGAGCGCGGCGACCGTGAAACGTGAGTTGGGGTGGGCCGCCTTGGCACCGGTTTCCTTGGCAATCTGAGGGGTCCAGTCTTTGCCTTGCCAGTCAATCAGGTGGGCAGGCAGGCTGCCGGTGTCCTGCTCCAGGCCTTCCCACCACACGTCGCCGTCATCGGTCAGGGCGACATTGGTGAAGATCACGTCCTTGTTCAGGCTGGCCATGCAGTTCGGGTTGGTCAACATGTTGGTGCCGGGGGCCACGCCAAAGTAGCCGGCTTCCGGGTTGATAGCGTACATCTTGCCGTCTGCATGGGGCTTGATCCAGGCGATGTCATCACCAATCGTGGTGACCTTCCAGCCTTCAAATCCCTCGGGCGGCACCAACATCGAGAAATTGGTCTTGCCACAGGCGCTCGGGAAAGCCGCCGCCACATGGTATTTCTTGCCCTTGGGGTTGGTCACGCCCAAAATCAGCATGTGCTCCGCCAGCCAGCTCTGGTCCTGGCCCATGTTTGACGCAATACGCAATGCAAAGCACTTCTTACCCAGTAACGCGTTGCCGCCGTAGCCCGAGCCATAGCTCCAGATCTCGCGGGTTTCGGGGTAATGAACAATGTATTTGGTTTTGTTGCACGGCCATTTCACATCGGCCTGGCCTGGCTGCAGCGGTGCACCCACGGTGTGAACGCACGGCACAAAAACGCCGTCCACGCCCAGCACGTCGTACACGGCACGGCCCATGCGCGTCATGATCTTCATGTTGACGGCCACATACGGGCTGTCTGACAGCTCCACACCGATGTGCGCAATCGGACTGCCCAACGGGCCCATAGAGAAAGGTACCACATACATGGTGCGACCTTTCATGCAGCCGTCAAACAAGGCGCTTGTGCCGTCTGCCTTGCCCAGCTGCAGGGTGGCGCGCATTTCGGCCGGAGCCACCCAGTTATTGGTCGGGCCGGCGTTTTCCTTCTTCTCGCTGCAGATGAAAGTGCGATCTTCCACGCGCGCCACGTCGGTGGGGTCCGAGCAGGCCAGAAAACTGTTGGGGCGTTTGGCCGGGTTGAGCTTTTTGAACACTCCGGCGTCGACCAGCACCTGGCACAGGCGGTCGTACTCTTCCTGGGAGCCATCGCACCAGTAAATGGCGTCGGGTTTTGTGAGGGCAGCCATGTCGGCCACCCAGGCGATCAGATTCGCATTTTTGACGTAGCTTGGGGCATTGAGGTTCAAGCCTTGCATCACGGGTGAATTCATAAAAAGCTCCTAGTTTAAAAATCGTCTTTTCAAAACAGAGCTGCATTGAGAAAGCGACTTCGCTGCCGGAACCACAGGCTGCAAAATTGAAGCAATCTGGCAGCCGGGATGACGATTCTATGAACTGGTCCGCAAGTTACATACAGATTACATCCGAAAGATATGCAAAAAATGCATTACTTTATGCGCTATTTCCCGGTAATTTGTCACACGAAGGGCGACTGCATAGCAACCGGGAGTGGGCGCGGGACGGGAAATCCGGGAGGTTGGGGGAGCGGCGTTGGGTGATCAATTCACGCGGTGCCGGAGCCGGAAAAAGCTGCCGTGCAGGGAAGCCCGGTGCGCGTTGCACCGGGCCGCACAGTCTATGAGGCGATCAGGCCATTGACACGGCAATGAAGGCCAGCAAAAACATCAGTACGGCACCCACCAGCGGTAACACGATGGGAATCAACGGCACGATGGCTTCTGTTGCATCCACTTCGTGGGTTTCGGTGTGAGCAGCGTGTTGTGGGGCAGGAGCGGACATCAGAATTCTTTCAAAGGTGTCAAAGAGCTTCGGTGCGCCCTTCAACAATGAGTTTCAAGGATTTTACCTTTTTGCCTACCGGGCCATCAGTGTCATGCGCCATTCGCCATTCGCCAGGCTACAGCAAAGCCCAGGTGGTCGTGGCGCGGCACACGCTCTTGCCGTCATCGGCCCCGCGAATGTCAATCTCGCCAAAGGCCATGGTTTTGCCGGCCCGAATCACCCGGGCCTCAATCAGGCTGTCCTGATTTGACAGAGGCTTCAAAAAGCTGCTGTTCATCTGCACCGTGGTGCAAGGCTTGAACTCGCCAAAGTGATTGATCAAGGCCAGCCCCATCGCTGTATCGGCCGCCGACATCATGGCCTGCCCGCACAGGATGCCACCCACGCGGGCCAGCTTGGTCTGGTGCGGCATGCGCAGCGTGACACTCTGGCCGTCACAGGATTCAACGCTCAGATCCAGTTCGAGTACCCAGGGGGCAAAAAGATCAGACAGCGCGGTCTGCAGGGATTGTTTGTCCATTTCGCAATTGTGTCTAAACCATCTGGGCTTCAAAGCCCGCATTTTGCAATTGGGCGAGTACGTCAGCAATATGCTGGCGGTTGCGCGTCTGAATGACCAGTTCAATCTCGACATTCTGCGCCGACAGCGTGGTGAACGCGCGCTGATGATGCACCTCGTCAATATTGGCGCCAGCCAGCGCCACTGTAGCGGTGATGGTGGCCAGCGAGCCCGGCACGTCGCGCGCGCTGACCCGGATGCGCGCCAGACGGCCCGCTCGCACCATGCCGCGCTCGATGATGGCGGCCAGCAGCAGTGGGTCAATATTGCCCCCGCACAACACGAGCCCCACCCGTTTGCCTTTAAAGCGATCGGGGTACTTGAGCAGCGCAGCCAGGCCCGCTGCACCAGCACCTTCCACCAGCGTTTTCTCCACTTCAAGAAGCATCACGATGGCTTGCTCGATGTCGCCTTCATCCACCAGCACCAGATCGTCCACCAGGCGCGCCACAATTTCCTGTGTGATCCTGCCGGGCGTTCCCACCGCAATGCCTTCGGCAATGCTGTTGGCGCCCTGCGGGTGGTGCGTACCCTTGATGGCATTGAACATCGCCGGGAATCGGGTGGTTTGAACGCCCACGATCTCGATACCCGGTCGCATCGCTTTGGCTGCTGTGGCCATACCGCCAATCAGTCCGCCGCCACCAATCGCCACCACCAGCGTGTCCAGGTCTGGCACGTCTTGCAACATTTCAAGGCCAACAGTGCCCTGCCCGGCCACGATGTCTTCGTCGTCATAGGGGTGAACGAAGCTCAAGCCGTCTTGTTGCGCCCGTTGCAGTGCGTGGGCACGGGCCTCATCCAGCGTATCACCGTGCAAAACCACTTCGGCGCCAAAGCCCCGCGTGCGCTCGATCTTGACACCGGGCGTGAACCGCGGCATCACGATCACGGCGCGCAAGCCCAGGCGCTGGGCATGGTAGGCCACACCTTGCGCATGGTTGCCAGCGCTCATAGCGATCACGCCAGTGGTGGTGGGGACGAGCTGAGCCAGCTTGTTGCAGGCCCCGCGTTCCTTGAACGAGGCAGTGAATTGCAAATTCTCAAACTTGAGGAACACCTGTGCGCCCGTGATGTCAGACAACGTACGTGATGCTACGCAAGGCGTGCGAAGAATCTGGCCCTGCAACCTGTGGGCAGCGTCCGTGATATTTTTGAATTCAACCATCTGCACATTGTGATGCTTTACCCGTGAGGCGCGAATTGCCGCCATGTGGGTGTTGTGGATTTCACAAACCCTGTCTTCCATCTGGCCCCGGTCTGCGTTATGGTTCCACTGCACTTCAGTGCTGGAGGCGTTTGATGGTCAAGCGTATGGTTCCTGATATCCCGAATGGACACGTGCTGGTTTCCCCAGGGCTCAAAGACGCCCCGGTGCTGGACCTGATGTGCTCGCACTTCGTACTTACCCTGGCAGCGCGTCAGGGGCCGGGTTTCAATGCGCGCAGGGATCTCAACAGTGTGATCTCCCTGGCAGGGCGGCACCTGGTGTGGCCGGTGTCCGTGCTGGAACGCGTACGCGAGTTTTTGTCCCGCCGTTGCGCCGCCAACGAGCTGTGGCGCGGTCATGAGCGGTTGAGTGCCCAAGACTTTATGGCGCGTTATGGTGTGTGGCGCGGCCCCTACGAAGAAGGTACGCTGTTCTTTTACCTCGACGAGTACGCCAAAGACAAACCGAAAGACCTGATCTCTGTTTTGGCCGCCACCGGTGAGTGGCTCGCCCATTCACTTAAGAGACAGTCCACACTGGTTGAGAAGAATATTGATTCGCTGGCCGGGCTGCTGCTGCTGAACAAGGCTGAGCGCGCGCTTCTGCTATACGGCACGCTGGCCCGCTACCAGCGCGACTTGCGCAGCATTTTGGTCGAATTCAAGGTCAACAACGCACCTGAAGCGTATGCGGCTATTGCCGATGTGGCCGGTGTCAATGCCGCCGAGGTAGGCGAGGCGCTGCGGGCAGGGTCGCGCCTGGAGCGCATTGGGCTGGTAGAAAACCTCATCTCCGAGCACAACATCACCGATTTGGCTGACCTGATGAAGGTCAGCGAAAAGCTGCCACCCGTGTTGATGCGTGAGTACCGCGATCGGGCCGAGCTGATGGCGGTATTCACCCGGCCTTCCACCAAAAGCGGTTTGTCACTGGGGGATTTCTCGTTCGTCGACGAAGACACGCAGGTGCTGTGCTCGCTGCTGGCCAATGCCGTCGCGCGCAAGGAGGCGGGTATCAACATACTGCTGTATGGCCCACCGGGCACAGGCAAGACCGAGCTGGCCAAGGTGGTGGCCCAGGCCGCCGGGCTGGAGCTGTTTGAGGTGGAATATGCCGACCGCGATGGCAATTCCTTGAGCGGGCGCGACCGCTATCGCTCACTGCAAATCGCGCAGGTTTTTCTCAAGGGCAGTGCGCAGGCTGCATTGTTGTTTGACGAAGTGGAAGACGTGTTTCCACCGATTTCCACCGAGGCCGCCCAACTGTTGGCACGCGCCGAGCAGGTGGTCGCACCCAGCAATGGCAGCGTCAACGGCAAGGCCTGGGTCAACCAGATTCTGGAGTCGAACACCGTGCCCACCATCTGGGTGACCAACCGCATCGAGCAGATCGACCCTGCGTTTCGCCGCCGCTTTGCCTACCACCTGGAGCTCAAGTCACCGCCCCCGGGTGCGCGTGAAGGCGTAGTGCGCAAGACCCTGGAAGGCATTGAAGTATCAGACGAATTCGTGGCAAAGCTCACTGCGCGCAAAGGCCTGACGCCAGCGCAGATTCGCACGGCTGTCAGGTTTGCAGGCCTGGTTGCGCCGGCCATTGAGACCACTCAGTCTGTAACGACGTCAGCGGGTGAGGCCCCACGTCAACCGGTGTCTGTGCCAGCGACAGCAGCGCGGGCAATCCTCAGTGTTGAGGGTCTCATAGAACGCCAGCTCAAAAACGCCGACCATGCCCTGGGCAACCGTGCGGGTGACACCAAGGCCCGCCGCATGGTCACCAGCTACGACCTGGCCATGCTCAATGTTGAAACCCGGTTCGAGATTCCACGCATCGTGCAAGCACTGCAGGCGCGTGGGCATGGCACGCTGTGCTTTTACGGCGCACCCGGCACGGGTAAAACGGCTTTGGGCGAACACATTGCCACGGCGCTGGACAAGCCCCTGATCATCAAGCAGGCCAGCGACCTGATGAGTAAATTTGTTGGCGAGACTGAGCAGAACATGGCGACCATGTTCAAGGAAGCCGAGGCCGAAAAAGCGGTGTTGCTGCTGGACGAGGCAGACAGCTTTTTGCAAGACCGCCGTGGCGCACAGCGCACGTATGAGGTCACCGAGGTGAACGAAATGCTGCAAGGCATGGAGCGCTACAACGGCATCTTCATTTGCACGACCAACCTGCTCGACAAGCTGGACCAGGCCGCGTTGCGTCGCTTCACCTTCAAGATCAAGTTCAGGCCACTGACGATTGCCCAGCGTGAAACCATGTTTGTGGTGGAAGCGCTGGCGGGCGATGCCACGCTGCTGACGCACAGCTTGCGCGAGCGCTTGCGCGTGATGGACCAGTTGTGCCCCGGCGACTATGCTGCCGTCAAGCGCCAATGCACCATCCTTGATTCAGAATTGGGGGCGGAGGAGTTTGTGGAGCAATTGGAGGCTGAGCACCGCATCAAGCCGGAAGTGCGCGAGAACCGGGGTATGGGGTTTATTCAGTAGTGGGCCCACGTATCAATGGAGTACTTTGCTATAAAAACTATATTGAAACCACGCGTAACACCTCGTTCCCATACGCTTCCATTTTTTTGGCACCAATGCCGGTAATGCCTTGCAGGTCATCCAGAGACTGCGGCGCGCGCTCTGCAATGGCGGCCAGAGTGGCGTCGTGAAAGATCACGTAAGCGGGCAGGTTGTGTTCACGCGCTACCTCAGCGCGCCATTCCTTGAGCACGATGAAACGAGCCTGTGCTGCTCCGTCAAGGGCAACAGCAGCTTTGGGCAAGCCGCTTTTGCCACTGCCCGTTGACGAGGTCCGTTTCACCTTGCGCTCCGTCGGGGTTGAGACAGACTCGCGCAGCCGCACCGGCACCTCGCCCTTGAGTACGTCGCGCGAAGCCTCTGTGAGCTGTAGCGTATTGAATGCTTGCGCGTCGACGGCCACAGCACCAATCGCCACCAGCTGGCGCAGCACGCCGCGCAACTGCACTTCAGACAGCGCTGATCCAATGCCAAATGTGCTCAACTTTTCATGGCCAAACTGGGAGACCTTTTCGGTGGACTTTCCGCGCAGGATGTCCATGATGTGGCCCGCACCAAAGCTGATGCCGCTGTGCTGTTGTACGCGGTAGATGGTACTGAGTATCTTTCGGGCGGCGTCGGTGCCGTCCCAGACTGCCGGCGGGTTCAGACAGTTGTCACAATTCCCGCAGGGCATGCTCTCTTCGTCAAAGTACTTCAGCAGGCGCACGCGGCGGCAATCGGTCGCCTCGGCCAGGCCCAGCAGGGCGTCGAGCTTGCCGCGCAGGCCTTGTTTGAACTCTTCGCCTGCGGGGCTCTCGTCAATCATGCGGCGCTGGTTCACCACATCCTGCAGGCCATAGGCCATCCAGGCGTCGGCAGGCTCGCCATCGCGGCCGGCACGTCCCGTCTCCTGGTAATAGCCCTCAATATTCTTGGGCATGTCCAGGTGTGCAACAAAACGCACATCAGGCTTGTCGATGCCCATGCCAAAGGCGATGGTGGCAACCATCACGATGCCTTCGGCACGCAGAAACTTGTCTTGATTGGCTTGGCGCACGCTGCTGTCCAGCCCGGCGTGATAGGGCAGGGCTTCAACACCTTCATTGCAGAGAATTTGCGCAATTTCCTCCACACGCTTGCGCGACTGGCAATACACAATGCCGGCGTCGCCCATGTGCTCGCGCATGATGAAGCGCAGCAATTGCTGCGTGGCGTCTTTCTTTTCGACGATGGCGTAACGGATGTTGGGGCGGTCAAAGCTGCTGACAAACGCACGGGCCTCTTGCAGTTGCAGGCGCTCCAGAATGTCTTCACGCGTCAGGGCGTCGGCGGTGGCGGTGAGCGCAATGCGCGGCACACTGGCGTAGCGCTCGTGCAAAACGGTTAGCCCACGGTACTCGGGGCGGAAGTCATGTCCCCACTGGCTCACGCAATGGGCTTCGTCAATGGCAAACAGGCTCAAGTTGCCCCGGGCGTGCAAGTTGTCGAGCTGGCTCAGAAATCGGGGTGTGGTGACGCGCTCGGGTGCGGCATAGAGCAGCGTGATGTCGCCGCGCATCAGGCGACGCTCCACGTCACCTGCCTCTTCAAATGTGAGCGTCGAATTCAGGAAAGCCGCGCTTACCCCCGCTTCATGCAGCGCACCCACCTGGTCGTGCATCAGGGCAATTAGGGGTGAGACAACGATGGTAATGCCGTGCCCGGCCTGCTGGCGCGCAATCGCCGGAATCTGGTAACAAAGAGATTTGCCGCCACCCGTGGGCATGAGCACCAGCGCGTCGCCACCCGTCACCACATGCTCGATGATGGCCTGCTGGGGCCCGCGAAACTGGTCGTAACCAAACACCTCGTGCAGGATGGTGCGGCATGCTTGCGCGGCATCGGCGCTTTG
>JANPAZ010000652.1:0-2653 GCA_031430225.1 Rhodoferax sp.
GACCTGGGCAAGCGCCTCAAGCTGGTGAATGACGAGTTGCAGAGCCTCGAAGAAAAATGGTTGGCTCTGTCGAGTGAGCTCGAAGGCTTGTCGGCCTGAAACTCCCCGCGCCGTCCGGTCGCCGGGGGGCAGACCGCATCAAACGGGTTTCGCCTGGTGCATCTTCAGCTTGCCCGATAACACGAAGGCCGCCAGACTGGCGCAGGCCCCAACCAGTGCGGCTATCCAGAAGTTCTGCACCAGGTTCTGCGCATCTCGGCTGATGATCTGCCCGCCCAAAAATGCGGCAGCACCCATCCCGGCAGACTGCACGGCTGAATTGAGCGCCATGAAGGTACCTCGTAGTTTGGGATCGGCCGCCGATGTAATGATCGCCATGCCCGGAATGATTCGGCCATTCATACAGGCAAAGAAACTCGTTGAAACCAAAAGGACGGCCCACATGGGCCACCCCGCCGTGAGCGTCGTGAGCACCATGGGAATGATCACCAGCACCGCCATGAACCGAAACGTTGCCACCTTGCCTTTGCGATCGGTCAATACGCCCACCAGACGGGCGGTAAACAGCGTGACCAGTCCACCACTGAGATACACGTAGGGCACTTGATCGGCCCGCCATCCCACATTGGTTTGTAGATAAATCGTGATGAAGGGAATCACCGTAAAGCCGGCAAACATCAGCAAGGCAGAGAACAAAAAGGCCTTGAGGTGATTGGTATCGGCAAGAACACGCTTGATCCCCTCTAACGCTGAAGGCCGCGGCCCGGTTTTGAGATGGTCATTCAGCGCCGGCAGCGTCACAGATGCGGCAACGGCAAGCAGCCCCACAATAGCGGCAATGCCGAAAAATGGTGCGTGCCAGCTGAAATGCGCAGCAAGAAATAGGCCTGCGGGCACGCCTGCCACTGTTGCCACGGAAAACGAAGTCATCACAATGCCCATGGCGCGCCCACGCCGTTCAAAAGGAATGACGTCAGCGACAATGGTTTGCGAAAGTGCCGACAGCACCCCGCCAAAAATGCCAGCCAGCACCCGCGCAGTGATCAGCGTGCTGTAGGTAGGTGCCAAGCCGCAGGCCAATGTCGCGAGGCCAAACAAGACGTAAAGCAAAAGCAGGAGCTTCTTGCGGTCAAACTTGTCGAGATAGGTGGCCGCCATCAAACCGGAAAGACCGGCCGCGAAGGTGTATGCGGAAACAAGTACCGCGAACTGGGCGTCTGTGATCGAAAAAATCTGCGTGAACTGAGGCCCCAGCGGCATCATGATCATGAAATCAAGAATGTGAGTGAACTGGATGCCTGCCAGCGTCAGCAACAGCCACAGCTCGCGTTTAGGGGATAGCTTGGTGGTCATGCGTGCAAGTCTAGTGGCTAAGAAAAAAGACTTGAACCGTGAGGCCAAGTCTTTAACTTATCTGGTGGGAACTGAGAGATTCGAACTCTCGACCTACGGATTACGAGTCTTGGCGTAGCAACCGTCCAGCACAAGCCAGAACATCCTCGTGCAATATCCATGCCACTTTCCATGTTAGCGACGACTTCGGTTTTTTCCGAATTGTTCTGATTTCTTGTCCCGCACTGTCCCACCATTGGCCCATAGCACTTGCTCCATTAATCGTCGGGCACAGTCAAACGGGCTCTCATAGCACCACGGACAAATCAGGTGTTCAAGCCCGCTCCACCGGCATATCCGCCACAAAAGGCGCATCCTGCCGCATCGTGTGATCACCAAGCTTCTACTCTGTCACGAAAGAGCGCCTTGACGATGACCCTGACCCGGTTTCAAAATATAGATATTAAGAATAAACTGCTAATCAAAGCAACCTGAGGTAACTCGGGCAGCATCCCGAAAAGTACAAGCCACAGACAAATTCTGCTGGGCGGAGAGGTAAGGATGAAGATTTCTCGCGTGATGTGGGGTAGTGCATTTCTGCCCATGATGCTGGTCGGAGTAGCATTGGCTCAAGTGCCGGCGGGCATTCAGCCGGGCCAAAGCGATCGGGGGCAACAAACGCTGCGTGAACCGATTGCGCCTATCGAGATCACCGCCCCCGCTGCCATTGTGCAGGAAGCCCCCCCCAATTCGTCTAACGTCAAATTGGTATTGCGGCAACTCAATATTGAAGGCGTTACAGCCTATCCGCCGATCGCTTTGCAAGGTATTTATCAGGCGGACATAGGCAAGGAAATCCCTCTGTCCCGTGTCTATGCCATAGCTGCCGAACTGACCGCCCGCTACCGAAACGATGGTTTCATTCTGTCGCAGGTAGTTGTCCCGGCACAGACTGTCACCGACGGCCGCGTGACTCTACGAGCTATTGAGGGCTTCATCCACACAATTAACATCCAAGGCAATGCTGCTGCCATGGATCTGGTCAAGTTCTACGCTGAATCGATCAGGACCGCAAAACCGCTGACAGCCGCAGCACTTGAGCGCTACCTGCTGCTGATGAACGACATTCCCGGCGTGATTGCCCAATCGACAATCGCAGCATCCAGCCTCCCCGGCGCGGCCGACCTGACTCTCCAAGTCAGCCAGCGTAATACCGGGTTCTCGGCGGGCGTGAACAACCGCAATACGAAACTGCTTGGCCCTTGGCGGGGTAATTTCGACGTCGCGCTTTATGGACTTGGGGGCCCCGATCAAATCGGTT
>JANPAZ010000653.1:0-3241 GCA_031430225.1 Rhodoferax sp.
ATCGCGGGCGATTGAATCGATGTGAGGCGTTGGCACGCCTTCTGCGGTGTGTCCGCCGCCATGTGTGCTGACGTCGTTGATGCCCAGGTCGTCCGCCAGAATGATGATGATGTTGGGTGGGCGCTGCGCGGGTGGCAGGCTCGCCGTTTGCGGCCCGGCCAACCACGGCACGGGGCGATTGGGTTCACGCGGGTGCTTGATGTCGGTGTACCAGCCCAGAGAGTATTTGAAGAGGTGAATGCGGTTGGCGTACACCAATGCCATGAGCCCCAGCGCCACCAGGGCACTCACTATCAGTTTCTTGCGAAGCGTCATGCGGCAACTCCGTAAACCAGCAAGCCAAGCAGCAACACAACAGCAGCCACAGCAGCCCGCACAAACACCAAACTTACCAGCGGTTGTACCGGGAACACATGCGTCTTCTCCAGCGCAGCCCATTTGTGCACCACGATGTCATCGCGCTGGATGGCCACGGCAAATTTAAAGAAGTCGCGGCGGCTGCGGTAGCGCACCATGGCCACATAGTGCCAGGCATCGGCACCCGCAGGCTCGATGAAACTGCCAGTGCGCCGGGCAATGAAAATCGGCACGCTGCCCTGGCGCAGCAGCGGCCACATGATGGCCTTGCCGTAGCGCTGGTCAGCGGCACGCGCGCTGTCATCAAACTTTTCGCCCGCCGGGTAGTCATGCGGATAAAGTGCCTTGGGCCGGTAACGTGCCAGATTCTGCATGACGAATTCTCGCCCGTCGTCACCGGCCAGCAGTTGCATCACTGCGTCAATGGCGGATTGGTCCTGGGTCAGCCCCTTCAACTGTTTGTGGCATTGCGCCAGATCGGTTGGACTCAATGCTTTCCCTCGGCCCCCGTACCAGTAAAGAAACAGGCCATATAAGCCAACACAGCCCGCCGCGATGACCGCCGCGCTGGTCATGAATCAGCCCGGTTGAACTGCGGGCTGCCCGACTACGGCGAACTGTGCCGTGTTGTCCTGCAACCATTTTTGAGACAGGGTGGCATCATGCTGGCTGGGGTGAAAGGTGGGTGCCAGGTAATCGCGCCACAGGCCGTAATTGCCCCGGATCATGCCGTCCTTGGCAAACAGCAGGCGGGCACCACTGCGCCAGGTGCGCCACTTGAAAAGGCTGCCGTCGTGCCAGAGGTTGCGCACGGTCTGGCGCACCACGTCGGACAGGAACGTGACCGTGATGTAGTGAAAGATGCGGATGCGCCAGGTGTGGTCGCCGCTAAGCGCCTGGTAGATGTCAAAGGCGGTGTTTCGGTGCTCGGACTCTTCAGAGGCATGCCACAACCACAGCGTCTTGAGACGGGGCTCGGCCCCTTCCAGTGCTTCGGGGTGGTCCATTAGCCAGCTTGCAAAAATGGACGTGAAGTGCTCAGTGGCCGCCGTGGCCGCCACGTGGACCCGCACATTGCGGTGCGCGTTGGCCTGCAGCCGCCGGGCGGCCCGTTTCTCAATTTCATTGGTGTAACCCATGGTGTCGAGGTGACCATTAAACAGCGCATGGATGCGCCTGTGCGTGGCTTCCTGCCCCACGAAGCCCTGAACTTCTTTGGCGAAGTGCTCGCGTTCGGCCTCGGGCAGGGCCTTCAGGCCGTCGCGCACTGAATCCATAAAGTACTGCTCGCCCACCGGAAAGCTCATGGACAGCGCACTGAAAAATGCCGAGCGAAACGCATCACCGCCACACCAGCGGCTGGCAAAGGGCGTGTTGAGGTCGATCAGAAGGCGGCGAACGACGAGATCAGTCATGGTTGGGTTCGGTGAGAAGCGAGTTGGAAATCGAACAGGCAAGGCGTTCAATACACGTGTGTATGGAAGCAGTATATGTCTTTTGAGCCAACGACGCCATCGACAACCGGAAAAAACAGCGCGAAGCCTGACATACCCGGATAGCGAACTGTTGCGTTGCATTTGACCTGCTGCTTCCACCCGTCTGCTAGCATTCCGCGATGAACGTTGGGGCTGTCGCAAATTGGGTGAGCCTGCCGTGGATTGCGTCGCACCCCATCGCCTACCCGGCATTGGAGGTGTTGCACATCGTCGGCATAGCGCTGCTGGTGGGAAGCCTGCTGCTGCTGGAGCTGCGGGTGTGGGGTCTGGGCGCCGAGTTGCCGATACGGCCCCTGGCTAAATTGGCGCTGTCGGTCACCGTTGCCGGGTTTTCACTGGTGGTTGTCAGCGGGGTGCTGATGTTCATGGGACATCCGTTGGAGTTGTTGTCCAACCGCGCTTTTTTGATCAAGTTGGGGCTGGTGCATCTGGCCGGACTCAATGCCGCGTGGTTTCATGGCCGTGACAGTCTGGCCCGCTGTGATGGTCTGGCGCGCGCGCAGACCCTGATATCGATGGGGCTTTGGTTTGGCGCTATTGTTTGCGGTCGGTGGATCGCTTACCTCTAAAGTACCTTTAACGTGCCGCTAAAGTACCTCCAAGGAATCAACATGCAAAGACGCGCTTTTATGGTGGCTCCCCTGTGCGCCAGTTTGCCGGCCTGGGCGCACCATGGCTGGAGCAGTTTTGACCAGACCCGCCCGCTTTACCTGGAGGGCAAAGCCGTTCAGGTGAGCTGGCGAAACCCGCACGCCGAACTGCAACTGGAGTTGCCCCAAGGCGGCATCACGCTTCCCAAAGACCTTGCCACGCGCAGCCTGCCGGCCCAGACCGCGCCGGTTGATACAGCAGCGGTGCTTAAAACGGCTCAATTGCCCACCCGCAAAGATCGCCGCTGGGAAATTGAACTGGCTCCGCTGTCACGCATGCAGGCCTGGGCCGTGCCCGAGATCAAGGTGGGCGATGCACTCGCGATGCTGGGCTTTACTTTTACCGGCGAGAAGGGTGCTGCGGTACTGCGGGTGGAATACCTGTTTGCCGCTGGCAAAACCTATGCCTTGCGCTCTTCACCGGCTTGACAGAACACATACGGCCTCAAGCCGTCAAAACACGCTGCGCCGTTGATTTGGCGGTATACATACGTCAAACTAGCCAATGGCCCAATTAGAACGTGCATAGTTAGCTATATATTTTGTAGCAATTTAATTTGCTGCTGAAGGTATTGCCGCTCAGCAGCGCCGGTGTGCAAGGTCAGGGCGTGCTGGTAGGAGGCGATGGCGGCTGTGTTGTCACCGTGTTTCGCCAGCCAGTAGCCGAGCGCGACCCAATAGGGCACATAGCTGGCCATCTTGTTCTCACTGGCAATCGCACTCAACGCCGCCAATGCC
>JANPAZ010000654.1:0-6076 GCA_031430225.1 Rhodoferax sp.
TGCACCGGTTTCGCGCATGAAGATTGATATCTGTGTGAACCATGCATCCACCTGCGAGTTGCCTGCGCCACGGTCCAGCATCTTGATTTGCTGGCCAAGGTCAAATGTGGGGCGGGTGTCGAATTCTTTTCGCATGGATGCGTCGGTGATGCTCACACCGCCCTTGGCATAGAAGTCTTTCATCATCGCAATCGACTCGGTTTTATGCGCGCCCATCCACTTCCAGGCGCGGAGATAAACCGCCAGGAATTTGGCCACGTTTTGAGGGTTTTCTTTGGCATAGTCGCCACGCGCGATGAGTGCACCTGGCACGACCGCACCGCCATCTTTGCCACTGCACAGGACCTTGGCGCCGGCCTTTTCTTCAACCGTGTAAATATTGGGCGCCCATAGACCGGTGAGTTCGGTGTTGCCTGATGAGAGAGCAGAAATGATTTCGGCCTGCCCCATGTTTTTCATGACGACGTCGGCCTTCTTCAAGCCGTACTTCTTCAGGCATGACTGGATGGCAAAGTCAGCGGTCGAGTTTTGTGTGAGGGTAATGGTCTGTCCGCGCAGCGCAGCGGCCGGGTCCTTGGCAAACTCCTGGGCCTTTTTGGCGCTGCCCACCAATGCGTTTCCTGCCGACTCGTCATTGGTGACCCCAATGGTCTTGATGCCAAAGCGCACGTGACCAAGAACTGCGGGCACGGAGCCCGTGCCACCGACATCCCAGGACTTGGCAGCAGCGGAGGCAATCTGCGGAACGCCGGCCGGGAAAGTGCTGAATTCGGGTGCCAATCCAACTTCCTTCCACCAGCCTTTTTCGGTCGCGACGTGAAATGGCATGGCCCAGTAGAGCGAAGGCTGATAGCTGATTTTGATGGGAGTCAGCGTCTGGGCAAACGATGCGCCGCACAAACTGGCCGCGATGGTGATGGATAGCAGTGATTTCTTGAACATGATGGTCTCCGTTTAAAAGTTTGGGTAGCGCGATGAAATTCAGTGGTCCGTGCCAGCGTGTTCTTCACGCAGGGATTTCCATATTCGGGTGCGTAGGTGAACAAAAGATGCCAGATCCATGACATCCTCGATGCGCGGATGTTGATCCCAGTGCTCGGCTTCCCGCACAGACCGAATGTCCAGCACCTCCTTGATGCGCCCGGGACGGCTGGTCATGATCACCACGCGGTCCGCCAGGTAAACAGCTTCTTCCACAGCGTGGGTAATGAAGAGAACGGTGCGGGGGTTGGTGCGCGCAAGCTTCACCAGCTCTTCCTGCATCACAACCCGGGTCTGGGCGTCCAGCGCACCGAATGGCTCGTCCATCAGCAACACATCCGGGTCCAACGCATAAGCGCGGGCTATTGCCACACGCTGCTGCATGCCACCCGATAGTTGATGCGGATAGGCGGACTCGTAGCCTTTGAGGTTCATCAGGCTGATGTAGTGGGTGATGATTTCGTGGCGCTGATCCTTGGGCAGGTCTTTTGCACGCAGGCCAAAGTCGATGTTGTCATACACCGATTTCCAGGGGAATAAAGCGAACTGCTGAAACACAACGGCCCGGTCCGGGCCCGGCTGCGTGACGGCCCGACCCGATACGGTGACAGCCCCAGAGGAGGGAAACTCCAACCCGGCTGCCATTCGCATGCAGGTCGTTTTGCCGCAGCCCGAGGGTCCGACGACAGCAACAAACTCCTTGTCCTGCACGGTGAAATCGAAGTCTTCGATGATGGACAGGGCCTTGCCGTCGCGTTTGAACTCTTTGCCCACATGGCTGAATTGAATGTTGCTCATAAGTAGTGTCAGTTGGCGGCTCGGTGCTTGAGCAAAAACGTCTCAAGGCGGCGCAGGGCCAGGTCAATGACCACCCCCACCATGCCGATGGCAATCATGCCGGCCATCACGATGTCAGTGGCAATAGCGCTTTGCCCTTTGACGATGAGGTAACCCATGCCACTGGAGGCTGCGATCAGTTCAGCACCCACCAGCGACATCCAGCCCAGCCCGGCGCCAATACGAAGGCCGGCGATGATCGATGGCACGGCCGCCGGGAACAACACTTCGGTGATGGTCTTGAAATTTCCGACGCCCAGCATGCTCGCCGCCTCAAGGTAGCGGATTTCGACGCCGCGTGCACCCCGGTAGGCATTGATAAGGCAAGGCGGAAATGCGCCTGCGAAAATGATCAAGGTAGGGCCACCCGCACCGGTGCCAAACCACAGGGCGGCAAAAGGCACCCACGCCACCGGCGCAATGAATCTCAGGCCGTCAAACAGCGGGGTAATGATGTCGTCAAGCCATCGAAACCAGCCCATCATCAAACCCAGCGGCACACCAATGGCCGCCGCCAGGCCGAAGCCCCAGCAATAACGCTGCAGGCTGGAAGCCATGTGTTGCTGAAGGGTAAAGCCCGCGAACGGTTCCTGCGTGAGTTCAAAGAGTTTTTTGACCACTTCATGCGGCATGGGGAAAAATTTGGGTGGCGCCAATTGCATCAGGGCAACCAGGTACCAGACGGCAAAGAAAGCCACAGTGCCGACAAGGGTCAGGGTTGCCTTTCGGCCGCCCAACGCGCGCAAAGAACCATTCATTGAGCGACCCTCCCCGCGCGCCAGGGCATGGCCACGCTCTCAAGCTTTGCCAGCATGGCGGTCGTCAACCCGCCGCAGATGGCGACGCAGCCCATCGCGACCAAAATCATGGCGGGGTAAATATCCTGCGCACCCTGGTTCAGAATGCTGCCCAGCCCATACAGTGCGCCGATGAGCTCTGCTGCAACCAGTGTCGTCCAACTCGCCTGCAATGAGAGGCGCAAGCCGGTAAAAATCATGGGAAACGCACCTGGCACCAACACCTCGCGAACGAGCTTCCACCCGCGTATGTTGAGCATTCTGGCGGCCTCCATGATGGGGGCATCGATGTTGCGCACGCCGGTGTAGCTATTGATCACCGAGGGCACAAATGCCGCCACAAAAATGACCAGCATTTTGGAGCCATCTTCCAGGCCGAGCCACACGATTGCCAGAGGAATCCAGGCCAATGGCGGGATGGGCCTGAGCAAGAGAAACGAGGGATTGATCAGCGCCTCGGCGAAACGCGAGTGACCCATCAATAAACCCAGAGGCACCCCGACACCGACTGCAACGGTGAACCCCATTGCCACCAGCTTCAGGCTGTGCAGGACGTGCTGGTGCAGACGCCCATTGCCATAACCCGTTATGACGATTTGTCCCAGGGCGTCCCAAACTTCCTGGGGTGCTGGAAACCGGGCGGGGGAGACAATGCCCGTGACCGCAGTCAATAGCCACCATGCGACCAAGGTGGCCACCAATGTCGCCAATCCAAGCCAGGTGGATCGCGACATTTTCATGGAGGACGTTACCGCTGTCATTGCTTGTGGCTTGGGTTTAATCAGAATTCAATTCATGTAAGCGCTTGCATTTATTTTGCAATCACGTGTTATTGATCGTCAAGTGGTTTAAGTACATAAAGTAAATGATCAAGGGAAATCACCTAGAAAATAAGCTACATTGGGTGTTTTCCACGCTGTAAGCGGTTGCAAATATTTAGGATTTTCGCTACCACTCATGCAAAAGAGAATTCGAATTGAAGATGTGGCCCAGATTGCCGGGGTGTCTACTGCCACTGTGTCACGCGCGTTGACGCTGCCCCATCGGGTGCGGCCTGAGACGCTGGATATTGTCCAGCGCACCGTTCAGAAACTGGGTTATGTGCCTGACGCTGCGGGGCGCGCGTTGGCCTCCGGGCGGACCAAGACAGTAGGCTGCGTCATTCCGACCCTGGACCATGCGATTTTTGCCAGCAGCACGCACGCCATGCAGACCACGTTGGCTGCATCGGGGTTTCAGTTGTTGGTGGGTAGCCATGAATACGACCCGGTGACCGAACTGGACGTGGTGCAGTCGCTGCAGCAGCGAGGGGTAGACGCCCTGGTGCTGGTAGGCGCTGAACACCATAAAAAGCTCTGGCAGGTGGTGCAAGCGTGGCCAAAGCCTACCTTGCTGACGTGGGCCTGCGATGCCCGGTTGCCGTCGGTAGGTTTTGACAATCCTGCCATTGCAGCTTTGGGAACACGCCACTTGCTGGATCTGGGTCATCAGGACATCGGAATGATTACGGGCTTCACTGTCCATAACGACAGGGCCCGTGCACGGGTCGACGGGTTTCGGGCCACCCTTGCACAAGCGGGGCTGCGTCTCGCCAAAGATCAGGTCAGTGAACAGGCACTGAAACTTAGTGGAGGTCGCCTAGGATTGATTGCCCTGCTCAAAGCCAAAAAACCACCCACTGCCATCCTCTGCGGAAACGATTTGCTGGCCGTTGGCGCATTGCTCGAAGCCCAGCGACAGGGACTTAATGTTCCCCAGGATTTGTCGATCTGCGGCATTGACAACCATGACCTCGCTGCCGAAATGATTCCAGGCATTACGACGATCAGTTTGCCCACCCGGGAATTGGGTCAAATTGCGGCAACGCAGATTTTGGCGGCCATTGACGGGGCTCCCATCGCGCAACAATCCCTATTGCCATTCCAGCTTCTGGTGCGGGGAACCACTGCAAAACCGCGCAGCGCGGGTTGAGACGGTGGGTCTTCAACCCCGACCGCCGGTCTCCTTCACTCAGGCTGCATGCCCGCCGCCTTGATTTTGTCCCGCCATGCGTTGAGTTGCTGGCCCATGTAGACGCTCAATTCTGCAGAGGTTCCCGGGGTCACATCGGTACCCAGGGCGTTGAGGCGATCCACGATGTCCTTGCGCGCCAGAATGCGGTTGATCGAGGTGCTGAGCTTGCTCGTGATGTCTGCGGGCATGGCCGCAGGCCCCACGATGCCAACCCATGCTGCCAGATCAAAGCCGGGCAAATTGGCTGCACTTGCAAGCGCAGGTATATCTGGCGCCAGTGAGCTTTTGGTCTCGGTGGTTACGGCCAGTGCCCGAAGTCGACCGGCTTTGAGCAAGGTATTGCTTGAAGCCAAGTCTACAAACAGAAAGGTTACTTCTCCACCCACGAGTGCGGCCAGCGCCTGGGGTGTGCTTTTGTAGGGGATGGCCGTACCGTTCAGGCCGGCCAGGCTGTTGAACGCCGCCCCGGCAATTTGGCCCGTGCTGTTGCCGTAGGCAAAATTGATTTTTCCCGGGTTGGCTTTGGCGTACGTCGCCATGTCGGAAGCTTGCTTGATCGGGCTGTCAGCCGCGACCGCCAGAATGAATGTTGCGCTGGCAACCCGGGCGATCGGTGTGAAATCCTTGACCGGGTCGTAAGACAGTTTTTTGAACAGATGTGGGTTGGCCGAATTGACGGTGTTGGTGGTCAACATCAATGTGTAGCCATCAGGCGCAGACTTGGTGAGCAAATCAGCCGCTATGACGCCAGACGCACCCGGTTTGTTGTCGACGACAAACGGTTGTCCGTACTCGGTTTGCAGTTCCTGCGCCAGCATCCGGGCGATGATGTCACTGGCGCTGCCGGCGGCGAACGCGGTGTAAATCTTGACCGGCTTGGCCGGCCAGCCTTGCGCCATTGCGAGCGGGCCCGTAAACAGCCCACACAACGCCAGGGCGAAGGTGCCAAGAGTTTTCAATGTGATCACCAATTTGCGCATCGTCATGGGTGAACTCCAATCTGGGAGCGCTGTGCAAAAAGCTGTACAGCTCGTCTCATTAGACTCGCTGGCAAGGACCGCTGAATATCGGGCGAAACCCTCAGCAGGGTTGCAACTCAAGCCTTGTCAGGAATAAGTGATCCAGTCGGCGTGTTCTTTGGCGTCCAGATGCGGCAGCGTGTTGTAGGTCAACAGCATATGGCGCTTGGGGGTAAAGTTGAATTCGGTGATCGACGCATTGCGGATGCGCAAGTTGAGCTCAATGGTGACCTCGGGCGAGGTGCCCAGAATATGCCCCACGGCGGTCGAGATCGGGCCGCCGCTGGAGACAATCAGCACATTGCCGCTGTGCTCTTTGCGAACATGGTCCAGCGCGCTGGTCACTCCGTGCAGAAACTCGGAGTAGGTGGGCATGCCTTGGGGGCTGACCACACCGTTCATCCATTGCGTCAGGCCGTCGCGCAACAG
>JANPAZ010000655.1:0-1841 GCA_031430225.1 Rhodoferax sp.
CATTGGGAGTCTCTGGCCGCATTGCGGCGGCGTTTCAGGCCAATGCGCTCACGCCACTTCTGGCGCTGGTTGCGCTCTTGCTGGGTATTTTTGCGGTGCTGGTGACGCCGCGTGAAGAAGAGCCGCAGATCAATGTGACCATGGCCAACGTGCTGATCCCGTTCCCTGGGGCCAGCAGTGCAGACGTGCAAAACATGGTGGCCCGTCCGGCCGAGCAGGTGTTGAGCCAGATCGCGGGCATTGAGCACACCTATTCTGTGGCAAGGCCCGGCCTGGCGGTATTGACTTTGCAGTTCACAGTGGGTGTGCCACGCACGGAAGCGCTGGTGCGCCTGTACGACGTGCTCAATGCCAACCAGGACTGGCTGCCCCGTGACTTGGGTACGCTGGCGCCTATCGTCAAACCCAAAGGCATCGATGATGTGCCTGTGATCGGCGTGACCTTGTGGAGCCGCGAGGGACTTCCTGCGTCCGAGATGGAGCGGGTCGCACGCGCGGTCGAGGCTGAACTCAAGAGCGTGCCCGGCACGCGTGAAGTGCAAACCATTGGCGGGCCGGGACGGGCGGTTCATGTCTGGCTCGACCCGGTACGCCTTCGTGAGCGTGGGGTGGACCTGATGGGCCTCAAGCAGGCATTGGCTGCCTCCAACTTCGGCATGCCTTCAGGCAGCGTGGTCGATACTGCCGCAACGGTCGGCGCCAAATCTGCGCAGATGCTCAGCATTGAAACCGGTGAGTTCCTGCGATCGGCACAAGACGTGGGCGACCTGGTGGTGGGCGTCAGCAAAGGCCTGCCGGTTTACCTGCGTGAAGTGGCGCGCATTGAGGACGGGCCGCAACTACCCCAGCGCTATGTCTGGTTCACGCCCGGCAGCGGCCAGGTGCAATCTGCAGTTCCGGAAACCGACAAGACACTTGCGCCAATGGCTGGGGGCGGCGTCTACCCCGCAGTCACCATGACAGTCACCAAGAAGCCCGGCGAAAACGCGGTGGATGTGTCACGCGCTGTGCGCGATCGAATCACGGCGCTTGGCAACACGGTCATCCCCGCCAACATCGAAGCGACCATCACGCGAGACTACGGCGAGACTGCGGCCGAAAAAGCCAACAAGCTGATCCAGAAACTGGCATTCGCCACCGGCTCGGTCATCTTGCTGGTGGGTTTTGCCCTGGGTCGGCGTGAGGCGATGATTGTGGGTGCGGCGGTGATTCTGACATTGACAGCCACGCTGTTCGCGTCGTGGGCCTGGGGCTTCACGTTGAACCGCGTGTCGCTGTTTGCGCTTATTTTCTCGATCGGCATCCTGGTGGACGACGCGATTGTGGTGGTGGAGAACATCCACCGCCACCAGCAGCTCACGCCCGAGGCCACGCTCAAAGACATCATTCCGCGCGCGGTCGATGAGGTGGGCGGCCCAACGATTCTGGCCACGCTGACCGTGATTGCCGCGTTGTTGCCCATGGCTTTTGTGTCGGGGCTCATGGGCCCCTACATGAGCCCGATCCCGATCAACTCCAGCCTGGGCATGGCTTTGTCACTGGCGATTGCGTTTACGGTCACGCCCTGGCTGTCCCTCAAGCTGATGAAACAGCATGGCGCAGACCCTGGACACGCCCACGCCGAAAATCCGAAAGGGCTGGGGCCCAAGCTTCAAACCCTTTTCACTCGCGTCCTGACGCCGTTCCTTAACAGTGCGCGTAAACGCTGGCTGCTGCTGGGCGGCTTTCTGGTGGCCTTGTTGCTGTCGGTCGGGCTGACGCTGGTGCAGTGGGTGGTTATGAAAATGCTGCCCTTTGACAACAAGAGTGAATTTCAGGTTGTGGTGGAAATGCCGGCAGGC
>JANPAZ010000656.1:0-4308 GCA_031430225.1 Rhodoferax sp.
TGAATGCAAAGGTCAGCCATGCCTGGGCGGTGGGCGCCGGCCGCTTGACGGCTTACGCCCGCGTGGACAACCTCACCGACGAACGCTATGTGGGCTCAGTCATTGTGAATCAGGCCTCGGCACAGTTTTATGAGCCCGCACCGGGCCGAAACTGGACGCTGGGCTTTCGCCTGATGGTCCCGCTATAGGCTGATAGTGCGAAGCCTCAGCCCTGGCGCATGCGCGGCAGGATTCGCAGCGCGTTCTCGCGCTCTATGGCGCGCAGATCGGCACCACTGAATATCTCTGCAAGGCCCTTGGTGTGCTCTTCCGCCGAACGGTAGGGGTAGTCGGTTCCGTAGACGATGTTGGACACCGGGATGAATTTGGTCAGAGCAGCCATCGCCACTGGGTTGGACGTCTGCGCCGTATCGTAATAGAACTGGCGCAGTTCGCGCAGCACACGCTCGGCATTGAAGCCGGGCAGGGCGTAGGGTGGCCGGTTCATCTGTACCAGAAAGCGCTCTGTTACGGCGCTCAAAGTGCCACCGGCATGGGAGAAGATGAAATTAATGTCCTTGCAGCGTTGCGCTGTGCCCGAGAACACCAGGCTGGCAATGGTGCGTGTTGTGTCGGTCCCGTATTCAATGATCACCGGCGGCACACCGCTGGCGATGTTCAGGCAGCAAGACGGGTCGTTGGGGTGGGTGTAGGCCGTGGCGCGGCGGCGATGCAGTTCGTCCATCACCGGCGCGAACGCCTTGTCGCCAAGGTATTTGTTGCCGTAGCTGGTCATGAACGCCACGCCGTCGGCGTTGAGCACATCCAGCGCGTATGCGATTTCATTCAGGGTCTCGTCCACATGGGGCATGGGCAGCATGGCAAACATGCGAAAGCGTCCCTTGGAGTCGTCGGCAAGACGGCGAGCGTATTCGTTGGAGGCCCGCACCACGGTGGCAGCGTCGGCCGCATTGAGGAAGCCCGCCGCCGGCAAGGTGGGCGAGGTGATGGCAGTGGCCACGCCGCCGCGGTCGAGGTCGTCGATGGAGCGCTGGGGCGTCCAGTTGTTGACCGGCGGTGAATCCAGCTTGGCCGCTTTCAGCGCGGTGACCCACGCCGGCGGCGAAATATGATGATGCACGTCGATGCGGTGTGGCGCTGCGGGCGATGGGGTCGCGCAGCCGGCCGTGGCAAGCGCGCCCAGGGCTGCTGCGCCGGCTAGAAAGCCGCGACGGCTAGGGTCGGCCAGGCTCGCAGCGGGTGTCTGGCAATGGCATGCGGGTGCTATTTTTCCTGAGAAATTGAACATCTGTGTC
This sequence comes from Rhodoferax sp., assembly GCA_031430225.1. Taxonomy (GTDB): domain Bacteria; phylum Pseudomonadota; class Gammaproteobacteria; order Burkholderiales; family Burkholderiaceae_C; genus JANYCG01. The sequence goes on from JANPAZ010000656.1 coordinate 1,296, forward strand.
TCCTGTTTTTGTGCTTGCGGGGCGGCTCGAACCGCAACTGCAGTATGCCCGTTTAGGGCGCGCTGTGCATGGCCAGTCGGACTCCCTCGGCGTCGATGGATCGCGCCGCACCAAACTCCGCCACCTGGCGCGCCATCACCAGCACGGACACGACCGGCGCGCCGTCAGCCCCGGCAGTGTTTGCGGTCAGTGGACCATCACCTATTGTAAAAACGCCGTGCAGGACCTACGCTTGCCACATGAACTCCTCCCTCACCACACACGACACCACCCGCATTGACGACACCCGCATCAGCGCGGTGCGCCCGCTCATCACGCCTGCCCTGCTGGAAGAAAACCTGCCCGTGCCGGATGCCGCGCAGGCGCTGGTGGAGACCAGCCGCGCCGCCATCTCAAAAGTACTGCATGGGCGGGACGACCGGCTTATCGTCGTCGTGGGCCCCTGCTCCATCCACGACCACGACCAGGCCATGGAATATGCGCGGCTGCTCAAGGCCCAGGCGGACTTGCTCAAAGACGATTTGCTGATCGTCATGCGCGTGTATTTTGAGAAACCCCGCACCACGGTGGGCTGGAAGGGCTACATCAACGACCCCCACCTGGACGACAGCTTTGCCATCAACAAGGGGCTGGAAATGGCGCGCCGCCTGTTGCTCGACGTGTTGGGCCTGGGCCTTCCTGTGGGCACCGAGTTTCTGGATTTACTCAGCCCCCAATTCATCAGCGACCTGGTGAGCTGGGGCGCCATTGGCGCGCGCACCACAGAAAGCCAGAGCCACCGCCAGCTGGCATCAGGCCTGAGCTGCCCGGTGGGTTTCAAGAACGGCACCGACGGCGGCATCAAGGTAGCCACTGACGCCATCCAGGCCGCCAAGGCCGCCCATGCGTTCATGGGCATGACCAAAATGGGCCAGGCCGCCATCTTCGAGACGCGCGGCAATGATGACTGCCATGTGATTCTGCGGGGCGGCAAGCAACCCAACTACGCCAAGACCGATGTAGACGCGGCCTGTGCCCTGCTTAAAGGCGCGGGCCTACGCGAGCAGGTGATGATCGACGTGAGCCACGCCAACAGCAGCAAGCAGCACGCGCGCCAGATCACCGTGGCGGCCGAGGTGGCCCAGCAGATCGCCGCCGGTGACGCGCGCATCACCGGCATGATGATCGAAAGCCACTTGAACGAGGGCCGTCAGGACATCAAACCCGGCCAGCCTTTGATGCATGGCGTGTCTGTGACCGATGCGTGCATCAGCTTTGAGCAGACTGTGCCGGTGCTGCAGGGGCTGGCAAAAGCCGTACAAACCCGGCGGGAAATAGCGTAACCGTGATGAAACCGATCGTGCTTATACTGGCCAAATCATCCATTCACAGCGTTTGAGGACTTATGAAGCCCATTGTCGAACTGCTCAAAAAGCGCGATTCAACCGTGTTCCAGGTTGCCCCCGACGTGCTTGTTTTTGACGGGCTGAAGCTGCTGGCCGCGCACGGCGTAGGGGCCATGCTGGTGATGGATAAAGGCCGCCTGGTTGGCGTTTTTTCCGAGCGCGACTACACCCGCAAGGTGGCCCTGCAGGGCCGCAACTCCCGTGAAACCACGGTGGCTGACATCATGACCCGTGAGGTAATTTCGGTTAGGCCTGACACGGGCACCCGGGTCTGCATGGGCCTGATGAGCCAGAAGAAAATCCGCCACCTGCCGGTTATCGACGGTGACAACGTGCTGGGGCTCATATCAATCCGCGACATCATGGACGACATCATTGCGGACCATGAGCAAACGATTTCCCAGCTGCAGAACTACATCACCGGGTAGTCCACCACCCGGTGGTTCAGGTCGACCAGGTCTGGCTCTTAGAGTTTGTCGATTTCAATCATGGCTGCTTGGCGCAACCCTCAGGCTTGAACACGCGTTGGGTCGAAGCCGGGTTGTTGCCCAGCTTGCCCACAGGCCGCCGTGGCCGCCGCACAAACTCGCCCCCGCAGTTGGGGCACTTGCCACCCAGCGGCCCCTCGACGCAAGCCACGCAGAAAGTGCATTCAAACGAGCACATGCGCGCGTCGAGCGATTCGGCCGGCAGGTCTTTGTTGCAGCATTCGCAGTTGGGTCTGAGGGTTAGCATGGTAATGGCCCAGGTATCTATTGAGTAGTTTGCTATGAAAGTGGAAGCGCTGGCTAATCAATGAAATGATGCCTCTGTGCGTGCTTCGCCAGGAACTCCGGCGCCGGTCGAAAGCGTTCTGGCAGGTGAATCGCATGGTTGTCATAGCGCAATAAACTTTCCACCATAAAGGTGTCGCCTTCAATAGCGGTGAGCTTCTTTGAGACTCGGACCACGAAATCTGGCGTGACAGTGATCAAGCCTTGGTCGTACGCCCGATCATGCAGTGCAGAAAGACAAAGGCCATTCTGAGGATTGAGTCTATTGTGCGTGTCCTCACTCCAAGGCACGATGTGGCTAGCGATCACCAGCTTCTCGTGTCGGAGCCTACTGATGCAGCATGTCGCGTTGTAACTGGCTAAAACTGATTTTCTAAAGCGCGCTTGATTAACCCGCACTTCGATTGTTGTTGAGCGGGTCTTGCCCTCGCCAAAAGTTGGCGTCTCAGCCTCTAAAAAGAGATCTTCGTCTGGGGTCACACTGTGATCTGCGGCCAGTCTTTCATACTCTGCAGCGGCCTCCAGCGCAACAGGGTCCCATTCTTGATGAAGTTCCTTCCAGACTTGCTTGTCGAGGCTCGAAACATTTCCCATACCGCTCAAACCACGTGCCCGAATTTGTGGGTCAAGACTTGCGAGATTTACGAGCTTCAGTGCAACGGAGTTTGGTGTTCTACCAATCCAACTCGCCAGCTGCTTGATCTTTGGCTGACCCCTGTGTAACTGCCCGAAGGGTAGAAGTAAATAGACATACAGTGCCGCCAAAGTTTCGCGTCGCGTCCAATTGGTATTGGCACCTGGCATATGAGACCCCCCATTTCATGCGAAGTATGCCCGAGCCCAAAAGCAAGCTGC
>JANPAZ010000657.1:0-3272 GCA_031430225.1 Rhodoferax sp.
ACACCCGGGCACACGACCATCAAGGCTAGCCAGCGCTTACGCGGGGGAGTTAGATTGAGTTGTTGCGGAATTGGAAGTGGGCATCGTGAGGCCTAGTTCTGCAAAATGAGTGTTTGCTAACTCAGTGCTTGGGCGCGCGCCAACAAATGCCCACGCTCGGGCTCATTGCGGGTGAGTGACGCGGCCAAAGTGAATGCGGCGCGGGCCTCGGTGGTGCGGTTCAGCTTGGCCAACAAATCCGCGCGCACACTGTGCAGCCAAGGGTATTGGCTCAACGCTGCATCAGCGGCCAACGCCTCTACCAGCGCAAGCCCCTCGACCGGGCCAAACGCCATGCCCACCGCCACAGCCCGGTTCAGGTCCACCACGGGCGACGGGGCCACTTGGGCCAGCGCGCCATACAGCGCAACGATGCGCAGCCAATCGGTATCGGCTGCATTGACGGCACGCGCGTGGCAGGCGGCCAAAGCGGCTTGCAGCGCGTAGGGGCCTCGGGCTTGTGCCTGTGCTGCAGATTGCGCTTCGGAGCGCACCAGCGCGGCGAGGCCCCGCTCTATGGCGGCATGATCCCAACGGCTGCGGTCTTGGGCCATCAGCAGCACCGGCGCGCCGTTGTCGTCCACACGGGTGGCCGTGCGCGAGGCCTGAATTTCCATCAGCGCCAACAGGCCCAGTACTTCGCTGTTGTGGGGCATCAAGCCCGCCAGTAAGGCACCCAAGCGCAAGGCCTGACCAATCAGGGACGGGCGCAATAAGTCGTCGCCCTGGGTAGCACTGTAGCCTTCGTTAAAGATGAGGTAGATCACCTCCAGCACGGCGTCGACACGCCCTTCCAGCTCTTTGATACGAGGCACTTCAAAGGGCACCTTGGCCGCAGTTAACGTGCGCTTGGCCCTAACAATGCGCTGGGCCAGCGTGGACTCGGGCAACACAAAGGCCCGGGCAATTTCATCGGTGCTCAAACCGCCCAACAGCTTGAGCGTGAGCGCCACCCGTGCATCCAGAGACAGCACTGGGTGGCAGGCCGTGAACATCAGGCGCAGCAGATCGTCGCCAATGTCATCTTCGCGGGCCGCATCCAGCCCGTCTACAAAATCGGGCACCACATGCGCCTGTTGGGTTTCAAGGTCAGCGCCCAATTCGTCATGCTTTTTGGCATGCAGCGCGACCTGGCGCAGCCAGTCCAGGGCGCGGTGTTTGGCAGCGGTCATTAGCCAGGCTCCTGGGTTATGCGGAATACCGTCGGTCGGCCAGTGCTGAAGCGCGGCAACAAAGGCGTCTTGCGCCAGCTCTTCTGCAACACCCACGTCGCGTACAATGCGCGCCGCGTGCGCGATCACTTTAGCGGACTCAGCGCGCCAGGTGGCGTTGATGGCCTGGTGCGTGGCTTTCTCTGTTTGCGCCGCCGTCACTTTGGCTTCTTCATCCAGAGGAAGCTACTCGACGACTTTTGCCTGACGGGACGTTTCTGGCCACAGTCCGTCCGCCTTCTTGACGTAGCCTGATACATCAGTGCCCCATTTCTTCTGGATATCCGCGTTGTAGTTCAAGTAGAGCTTGCCATTGACGACCGTGAAAGCAGTCGGCTGGATTGCAGCCTTGTAACCACTGGCCATACCAAATGCGCAAAAGCCGTTGTACTGCGGCGAATACCTATCGGGATCTGCTGCAAATGCATTGCGGTTAGCTTGGGATGAGAAGTGAAACTCGGAGCCTTTGTGTTGCAGTTTGAAGTCGGGCGAGCCCTGCACCGGCCTACCCATTTGAAAGTAGGCCACCGGATCGTAGCCCTGGATGGCGATTCCATTCCTTTCAAAGTATTCACCAGCAACTGCATGCGCCGCCAACGCCCCCATCGTCAGGCAAATGGCCAATCTTGAGATGGATACGCGCCTGGGCAAAGGTATGTTTTTCATTTTTAAACTCCTGAAAATAAGCGCCATCACTTACCCCTTTGACGCGAGCCCGCTGAAGTCTTCGCGTGCAAGGATTTGGACTTTCGGTCAGGCTTCAACCATCGTCTCGAAGCCGCTAAGAATCATGAGTTTGCCGTCAAAAGGCATGTCGATCGCCTCCAGACGCGGATCGGACACGAATCTCTTCATGCCTTCGTCCCGGACCGCTCGTGAAGGCCACGTGACCGACGAAAAAACTTCGGTTTCATCGGGCTGGCACTTCACCGCCATGGGCAGCGAGGTGAGCTTGCCTTCAGGTACGTCGTCGCCCCAGCATTCCTGCAAATTCAAGGCTCCACAGTCTTTGAAGATGGGCGTTGTGGCATTGGCGTGTTCCAGGTACTTGTCGCTGTTTGCCGTGGGCACGGCGCTGACAAAAATGTCGATGTAGTTCATGGCTTGGTTCCTTTCAATGAGGTGAACACGGGTTTCAAACGTTTGTCCGATAGGTTAATGTGACGTTGCCGCTTTTTGACTGAGACGCTTTCAGTAGCGTCAACCGATGCCGCTCTTTCACGTCTTTGAAAAGCGGCTTACCTGTGCCCAATATGACGGGGTACACCACCAGCCGGATTTCATCGACCAAGCCCACATTCATCAGGCTTGATACAAACGCGGCGCCACCGACGGCATACATGCTTTTCCCGGGCAGTTGCTTCATCTTGCGGATGTCTTCGATGTCCCTAATAACCTGGGTCGTCTTCCAGTCAACTTTCTGCAGAGTCTTTGACAAGACAAAATGGGGCGTCCTGTCGGCAAAATGAGCATAGGCAATTTCACCCGCCGAGGCAACCTTGCCTGACAATGGCAAAACACCGGTTGGGTTGGCCAGGATTGCAAGCCAGTATTGTTCGTAACCAGGGTACATGCCACTGCCCAGGACGCAGGCGTCGATATGGGGAAACATGTCGTCGTAGGGATCATCCCAGGTATCGATCCAATCCAGTTCTTCATTCGGACCCTCAATGAACCCATCCAGCGTTACCGACATTGCGGCAATGATTTCTCTCACGTCGTTTCTCCTGTTAATGGCTTTGGCCCCTACCCGTTCCGCTGTAAGCGGTGTGTCGCGAACTGTCAATGAGGTTTGAAATTTGCGCTTTGACAATTTTGCGCACCAAGCTGGCCGGTGTCGGCCTTGAAGCGGACCGTTCCCTTGCCCCTGCAGTCGAACCCCTTGAGTTCGTCTGGGTCTGTCACCGCCACGCCATATAGTGCGCAGTGGTTTTCCTGCCCCTCGTGGTCAATCAAATGGCTCCTGCTGTTGGCGCTGGCTTTGGCGAACAGGCAAGGGCTCAGGCGGCAACCATCGTCTCA
>JANPAZ010000658.1:0-3886 GCA_031430225.1 Rhodoferax sp.
CTGCGCGGCCTGGTCGGCGGTGGTGAACTTGTTCGGGGCGAACTGGTCGGCATGGTCGATGGCCTGCCGGTCGAGCTCCCCTCGCAGCCCGCAGCGCTGGAGCCACCGCAACGGCGCATTTCGGCCAATTTGCGCGAGGCGACCGAGCAGGACTGGTACGAGGAATATCTCGCGCCCATCATCAGCATCAAAATCGTCGCAGGTCTGGATGAAGCCATCTGGCATATCAACCACTATTCATCACACCATACCGACGCCATCATCACCCGTGACCATATGCATGCGCAGGCATTTCTGCGCGAGGTCGATTCGGCGAGCGTGATGGTCAATGCGAGTACCCGCTTCGCTGATGGTTTTGAGTTTGGGCTGGGTGCTGAGATCGGCATCAGCACCGACAAATTCCATGCGCGCGGCCCGGTCGGCATTGAAGGCCTGACATCGCTGAAGTACGTGGTGCTGGGCAATGGCGAGTTGCGAAACTGAGTGCTTGCAAGTTGCGTGACTGCCCCCATATGATGCAGCGAGTTACGCTTTTCTTCTACTTACCCACTCTACCCACGAGAACCGCATGGTCCCCCATCTTGTTACCGCGTTGACCGGCCCCATTAACGAGTTAGAGCAGCGCATTCTCGACTCCATGCCCGCCATTGAGCGCTGGTTTCGCCTTGAGTGGATGGAGCACACGCCGCCGTTTTACAGCGCGGTTGATATTCGCAATGCCGGCTTCAAGCTCGCACCCGTCGACACCAATCTGTTCCCTGGTGGCTGGAACAACCTCACGCCTTCGATGCTGCCACTGGCCGTGCAGGCAGCCATGGCGGCCATTGAAAAAATTTGCCCTGAAGCGCGAAACCTGCTGCTTATTCCTGAAAATCAGGCCCACAGCACGTTTTACCTCAGCAATCTTGCCCAGCTGCGGCGCATATTCCATATGGCGGGTCTCAATGTGCGCATTGGCTCCATCGACCCCGACATCAAGAAAGTCACCACCATCGAACTACCCGACGGCGACAGCGTCACGCTGGAGCCGGTTATTCGCAAAAAAGGCGGCGGTCGGGGCCGCCTGGGGGTGAAAGACTTCGACCCGTGTACGATTTTGCTCAATAACGACTTGCGTGCCGGGGTACCCGGTATTCTGGAAGATATCCACGAGCAGTACCTGCTGCCACCGTTGCATGCGGGCTGGGCCACGCGTCGCAATAGCACGCATTTCAAGAGCTACGAAGAGGTTTCCAAACGCTTTGGCAAGCTCATTGGCGTGGACCCCTGGCTGATCAACCCCATGTTCAATACCTGTGGGGAAGTCAATTTTGCCGAAAAATCCGGCATGGAATGCTTGACCAGCAATGTGGACGCGCTGCTCACGCGCATCAAGAAGAAATACAAGGAATACGGCATCAACGAAAAGCCGTTTGTGGTGGTCAAGGCCGACAACGGTGCGAGCGACGGCATGGGCATCATGACCGTGCGCGATGTCAAAGACCTGGACACACTGGTGCCCAAGGCCGGGCAGCGCATCCACGAGATCATCATTCAGGAAGGTGTGCTCACCAACGAGCGCATGAACGACGCCGTGGCCGAGCCCGTCGTCTACATGATGGACCGCTACGTGGTGGGCGGCTTCTACCGCATTCATGCCGAGCGTGGCGTGGATGAAAACCTGTGTGCCCCCGGCACCCGTTACGTGCCGCTGGCATTTGCAGAGAGTACCCACTTGCCTCAGCCCGGCGTCAAGCCCGGTGCAAGTGCGCCGAATCGCTTCTACATGTACGGTGTGATCGGTCGCCTGGCGATGGTGGCCGCCAGCTATGAACTCGAGGCGACGGACCCCGAGGCCGAGGTTTATGCATAAGTTCACGCATAAAAACGATCATTTGACAAGTTGTTGCACTGCAACAAAACAGTGACCTGTGTCATTTAGACAGCAACGCCAATAGGCCTCGCGCCCCGAGAGGCGCAAAATACGGTTCCCAAACGGAACGGAACCCCGCCCATCTCAAGACGGGGTGAATTTGTGTCAGCATCCAAATCGTCTCTCACGGCGCTCACGCTAGGCGCCATTGGCGTGGTTTACGGCGACATCGGCACCAGCGTCCTGTACGCGGTCAAAGAGGTTTTCGGATCAGGCCACGTCGCCCTCACGCCCGACAATGTTTATGGCATTTTGTCGATCTTCTTCTGGACGCTGACGGTCATCGTCTCGATCAAGTACGTTGTGCTGGTCCTGCGGGCTGACAACAACGGCGAAGGGGGTCTGGTGGCCATGCTGGCATTGGCGTCGCAAGCGGTGAAAGACAAACCCGAACTGCGCCGAGTTCTGCTGATCGTGGGCATTTTTGGCACATCGCTTTTTTATGGGGATGGCGTCATCACACCGGCGATTTCGGTGCTGTCGGCGGTAGAGGGTCTGGAAGTCGTTTCACCGGCTTTCAAGCGGTTTGTGGTGCCCTTGACGTTGGTTGTGCTGTTCTGTCTGTTTTTGGTGCAAAAGCGGGGTACGGCTGGCATTGGCAAATTTTTCGGCCCCATCACGCTGTTCTGGTTTTTGGTCATTGCGCTTTTGGGTGTCATGCAGATCGTGACCCACCCGGAGATTTTGTGGGCCATCAGCCCGCACCACGCAGTCAGGTTCATGTGGAACCAGCCTGGCACCACGTTCATTATTCTGGGGGCTGTAGTGCTGTGCGTCACGGGCGCGGAAGCACTGTATGCCGACCTCGGGCATTTCGGTAAAAAGCCCATCCGCCTGGCCTGGTTTGCCGTGGTCATGCCCGCGCTGACACTCAACTATTTCGGCCAGGGCGCGTTGCTGCTCAATAACCCTGCAGCCGTGAAGAATCCGTTTTACTTGATGGCACCCGACTGGGCGCTTGTTCCGCTGGTGTTGCTCGCAACCGCTGCCACGGTGATTGCGTCGCAGGCTTTGATTTCAGGCGCTTTCAGCGTCACCAAGCAGGTGATCCAGCTGGGCTACCTACCGCGCCTCAACATCCAGCACACCAGTGTGCGGGACACAGGTCAAATCTACATCCCGCTGGTGAACTGGGGCCTGTTTGTAACGATTGTCCTGGCGGTGGTGATGTTCCGCTCCTCCAGCAACCTGGCGGCCGCTTACGGCATTGCGGTCTGCACCGACATGCTGATCACCACGGTGCTCACTTTCTTTGTGATCCGGTACAAATGGAATTACCCGCTGTTCCTCTGCATTGCGGCCACCGGCTGGTTTTTTGTGGTGGATTTCGCCTTCTTTGCGTCCAACATGTTCAAACTGTTTGACGGTGGCTGGTTCCCGCTGTTGATCGGCGGCGCCATCTTTACCCTGATGGTGACCTGGAAAGACGGCAGGCGCCTGCTCAATGAGACGTTACGCTCCGATGCCCTTGATCTCACCAGCTTTCTGGAGGCGGTGTTTGTCAGCCCACCTGCCAGAGTGGAAGGGACGGCCGTGTTTCTGACGGCTGAGCCGGGCACGGTGCCCAATGCGCTGCTGCACAACCTCAAACACAACAAGGTGCTGCACGAACACAACCTGTTTGTTACCGTGCGCAACCATGAAGTCCCCTGGATCGGCCTGGACAAGCGCCTTGAGATCGAGTCACTGGGACACGACTGTTGGCAGGTGGTGATTCACTACGGTTTCAAAAACGACCCCAATGTGCCTAAAGCGCTGGAGGAGATCAAAGGGCGTGGGTGCGAGCTGGAGGCCATGACCACCAGCTACTTTTTGTCGCGCGACACGGTTATCCCGACCATTGGCGGCGGCATGGCGCAGTGGCGTGAAAAACTGTTTGCGCAAATGCATCACAACGCCAGCGGCGCGGCAGACTTCCTGAAGCTGCCCAACAACTCTGTGGTGGAGCTGGGGTCCAAGATCGAAATCTAGGGC
>JANPAZ010000659.1:0-1509 GCA_031430225.1 Rhodoferax sp.
CCGCGGCCATCCAGCCCGCCGGTGGTGGGCAGGCGTCGGCGCATGGCGATTTCCTTGTCTTTGTCCAGCAGGGAGATCTTGATGCCATCGACCTTGGCGGGGTGCGCGCTGATGATGCCCAGGGCCGTGGCCATGGCGGCACCGACGTCTTTGGTGCCCCAATATCCGGCGAGCGCAGGGTCGAACATGTCACCAAGCCAATGCAGCACCACGGGTTGCTTCGCCTGGCTCAGGATGCGGTCGTACACGCGCTCATAGTCGGCCGGGCTTTTGGCCACGCGGGCCAGTGCCCGGCTGGCCATGACGATGAGCTTGCCGCCGAGATTTTCGATGGCCTCCATCTGCGTCTCGTAGCCGCGAATCACGTCGTCGACCGTCTTCACCTCGTCCAGCACCAGATGGTCGGTGCCACAACCCGACGCGACCAGCGCGGTGCCACTATGCGCGGAACCTTTTGAGGTGTAGTCTTGGGCTGCATCCAGCGAACGGCGAATCAGCTCCAGCGAAGTGGGCAAGTCCAGCCCCATGCCGCGCTGCGCCGTGTCCATGGCTTCGGCCACGCCCAGGCCCAGCGACCAGTGGTTCTTGCGGTAGGCGATTGTTGATTCCCAGTCCACAGCGCACTGCAGCCAGGGGTCTATTGCCGCGCGCGGGTCTGCCACCACATGGGCGGCTGAATAGGCGATGCGGTTGAATACCGGTGCCCGGGCGGTGCGGCCCAACGGCGCGTTGCCGCGCAAGGTGTAAGGCTGCAATGTGCCGTTGGCATCCGGCAGGATCAACGTGCTGGACATCAGTTCACCCGAATTTTAAAGAATAAAAGGGCGCAGGCCCACATGGAACGCTCATAGTTAGCTATCAAATTTGTAGTGGTGGAACATCCACCCAGCGGCGCTCTTTCCAGCTCTGCAGGGCGGCTTCTACCAATTGAACGCCTTTGGCCCCTTCGGGCAGGGTCCAGCGCCAGGGCTCGTTTTCCACCACGTGGCGAATGAAATGTTCCCACTGAATCTTGAAGCCGTTGTCATACACCTGGGTGTCGGGCACCTCTTGCCACTGGTCGAAGAAGTTCATGGTCTGCTTCTCATCGGGGTTCCACACCGGGCGCGGCGTGGTCACGCGACTCTGGGCGCGGCATGAAGACAGGCCCGCCACAGCCGAGCCATGGGTGCCGTCTACATGGAAAGTGACCAGGTCGTCGCGGCGCACACGCGTGGCCCACGACATGTTCATCTGCGCAATCACGCTCTCGCCGTTGTGGCCAATGAGCTCGGCGGTGGCGTAGGCGGCGTCGTCAGCCGTCGCCTTGTAGGGCTTGCCGGCTTCGTCCCAGCGCTCGGGGATGTGGGTGGCACCCATGCATGACACCGATTTGACCTCGCCAAACAGGTTGTCCAGCACATAGCGCCAGTGGCACATCATGTCCAGAATCATGCCGCCGCCGTCTTCTTGCCGGTAGTTCCAGCTGGGGCGCTGTATGGGCTGCAGGTCGCCTTCAAACACCCAGTA
>JANPAZ010000660.1:0-4244 GCA_031430225.1 Rhodoferax sp.
CGCCTTGAAGATAACCTTGCTGATCGGCAGATTTGCCAGCGCGGTCCGGGACAGACCCAGCAAGGTCGCGGCAGAAAGGTTAGCCTGAAGGATCAGTCCCCGCTCGCTGACGCTGCAATAACCCACCGGTGCCAAATCGTAGAGGTCGAAATAGCGCTGGCGCGCCGCCTCCAGCTCCAGCTGGGTCCGGCGCAGTTCCTCATTCTGCATTTCCAGCTCGATCTGGTGCACGTGCAGCTCGTGCAGCATCAGCCGTGTGGCTTCGGGCGATAGCGCCTTGTCGTTGTCTCGCGAAAGCGCCGCAGTTTTTAAAGCCAGCTCTTCAGCCTGTCGACGCAGCTCCGTAGCCGTCCACACAGGGTCTGGTCGAACTCCGCCCGCCTTGGGTGCAACTTCTCCCGGGCGTTTATTCATTCGGCCCATTATGCGCCCCGGTGTTTTGACCGGGCCTGGGTACCCAGGCCCGTTCAGTGGTCGCGATCGCATACATAAGCCCCGTCTCATTGACCAGGGCCGTGCAAGTCATCGAAACCTCCATCACCGCACCATTTTTGGCGATCCTGCGTGTGCGGTACGGCTCCAGAACCTCTTCCTGGCTGAGCTGGTGAACCTTGACCAACTCTTTCTCGCGCAGCCCCTGCGGGATTCGGTCGCGCACATTCATCGCCAGTGCCTCGGCTTCGCTCCAGCCATACATCCGGGTTGCGCCCGGGTTCCAGGCCAGAATGCGGCCGTTCAGATCCTGGACGGTGATGGCGTCAAACGCATCGCGTACCACCACGGCCAGGCGAAGCAGCTCATTGGCTTTGTGCAACGCGTCCCGCGTTCGCACACTCTCCGTGATGTCGACAAAGGTAATGACCGCGCCTTCGATCACGTTGTCCAGCGTGCGGTAGGGCTGTATGCGCATCTTGTACCAGGCTCCCTCGTACGTTTGCACCTCCACTTCCTTGGGAACCAGGGTGTCCAGCACCCCTTTTGCGTCCGCGACGAGATCGGTGTAACTCACCAAATTGGAGACGGTATGGGCCACCGGACGGCCCATGTCGCTCGGAATCAGGTTGATGATCTGGGTAGCAGCAGGCGTGAAACGCATGATGCGCAGCTGGTGGTCTACAAAAACCGTGCCTATTCCGGTGCTGGACATCAGGTTGTTCATGTCATTGCTGGCGCGCGACAGATCGACCACCTTCGCCTGCAGTTCGGCGTTGACGGTGGACAACTCCTCGTTGATCGATTGCATTTCCTCCTTGGAGGTCTCCAGTTCCTCGTTGGTGGACTGCAGCTCTTCGTTGACCGACTGCATTTCTTCATTCGATGATTTGAGTTCTTCGTTGGAGGTTTCCAGCTCCTCATTGGCGGCCTGCAGGTATTCCTCGTTGGCCCGCAGTTCATCGTTAAGCGCGGCGATTGTCGCGCTCGCGCTGACTTTGTCGAATGCCCCATCGTTCAATGGCGCGCCACGCCCGGTCGTGTCGTCCGGCTCGTGGTTCGTCGCTGGCCCACCCGACGGGTTCTGGATCGGCGCTTGCTCCAGGACCACCAGGTACAGCGGTGTCTCAAGTGTTTCGCTGGTGCCCCCGGTGACCGGGCGCACGGCCAGATTGACGGTGCTGAAGTGGCCGTTGGTTTTAACGCGCAGGCCATGCGAGTTCACCCTTTCGCCAGTACCCGCTGCCTTGTGCAGGGCAGTGGCCAACTCGCGGCGCAATCCTTCGCGCGCCATTTTCAGGATATTGTTGATTCTGACTTCGCCTGGCGCTGGCTCCAGGTACATGCCGGTACGCCCGTGCAGGTACAGGATGTCGCCCTGGCCGGTGACGAGGACGCCCGCCAGGTCGATCTGGGTCAACAGTGCCTGCTCGGTCAACTCGCGCAACGACAGCCTCCCCGCGCGGGACGGCTTGCCCGCAACTTGCGGGGGTGTCGCATCGGCCACCGTGAGGGGCGGCAGGAACCGGCCATGGGCCAGGCGAGGGGCACCATCAAAGCCCTGCTTTCGCTTGAACAGCTTGGCTTTCAGGTCCACCACGGCGAAAAGATCGGAGAACTCGCCCACAGTTTCCGAGGTGCCGAGAAAAAGCACGCCACCCGGGTTCAGCGTGTAGTGAAACAGCGGAATCAGCTTCTTTTGCAACGCCCCGCCCATGTAAATCAAAAGGTTGCGGCAACTGATCAGGTCGAGCCTGGAAAACGGCGGGTCCTGGATCAGGTCCTGCTCCGAAAAAACCAGCATGTCGCGAATGCCTTTGTGGATGCGGTAGACGCTTCCATCGGCCTCAGGGGAAAAAAATCGGGCTAACCGCTCGGGCGAAATATCGGATGCAATGCTGGCCGGATAGACGCCGGCGCGGGCCGTCGCAATGGCGCGGCTGTCGATATCAGTGGCGAAGACCTGCACTTGGTAGGTTTGCCTCAACGCTTCCATGCGCTCTTGCAGCAGCATGGCGATGGAATACGCTTCTTCTCCGGTGGAGCATCCCGTGCACCAGACGCGCACCGCTTCGCCCGCAGGCTTGCCCTTGAAAATATCGGGGATGGCCTGTTGCTCCAGCGCCAGGAAGGCCGATGGATCACGGAAGAAGTTGGTCACACCGATTAACAGGTCGCGGAACAGCGCCTCCAGCTCGGCCGGTGTCTGTTGCAGGAATTTGACGTAAGCATCAATTGCCTCGACCTGGTGGACGGCCATGCGCCGCTCAATGCGGCGTTGGATCGTGTTGGGCTTGTACTGGGAAAAGTCGTGGCCTACCTTGGCCCGCAACAGGGTGAAAATTTTCTTCAGCGCGCTCTCGGTCCTGGGTGCCGCCACCAGGGCTTGCCGGGTGAGAGGGCCGAAAGCATGCGTGGCGTAGGCGATCAACTGGGCCGGCATCTCAGCCGGTGCCAACTCGTAATCGACCATTCCGGTCGCGATGGCGCTGCTGGGCATGCCGTCGAACTCGGTCGTGTCCGGGCTCTGGACCATCGCCATGCCGCCTTCACCCTTGATAGCCCGCAAACCGAGTGTGCCGTCGCTGCCGGTGCCCGAGAGCACCACGCAGATGGCGCGTTCGTGCCGGTCGCTGGCCAGGGAGCGAAAGAAAAAATCGATCGGCAGGCGCTGACCCCGTGGCTCCGAGGGTTCGAGCAATTGCAACGTGCCGTTCAGAAACGCCATGTCGCGGTTGGGGGGGATGATGTAGGTGCAATTGGGCTGCACCACCATGCCGTCCTCGACCTCGAACACCTGCATGCGTGTGTAGCGCTGGATGATTTCGGTCAGGATGCTCTTGTGGTCTGGCGCAAGGTGCTGCACCAGTACAAACGCCATGCCCGGATCGATATCGACAGGCATGCTGGAAAAGAACACCTCCAGCGCAGCGAGCCCCCCGGCCGACGCGCCGATGCCGACCACCGGGAAACCGGCGGCGGCGGAGGCTGCATCTGCTCCTGCATTTGCTCCTGCGCCCGAGCCGGCCGGTGGGGTTTGGGCAGCTAACGGTGATTGCACCGTCTTATCTTTGCTTTTTCGCTTTGTGACCATCAACCCATCGTACTGCAATGTCTGTCGTGGGTGAACGCATAATTGAGCCACCATGTATCTGCCACCCCATTTCAATGCCAAGGACCAGGCCCATGTGTGGGAGCTCATCCGCGGTTATCCCTTTGCCTCGCTGATCTCAAACGACGACGAGGGTTCTCCTTTTGTCACCCACTTACCTTTGCATCTGCAGCACGATATCAACGACGGCGACGTTGGTCAGGCGGTTCTGCTGGGGCATGTGGCCAAACCCAATCCGCACTGGCGTTACCTGCAGGCCCGACCCAAGGCAGTGGTGACTTTCATGGGGCCGCACGCCTACATGTCGCCCCGTGTGTACCCCGATCTGGTTCGGGTGCCCACCTGGAATTACCTGGCCGTGCATTGCACGGTGCAGGCCACACTGATTGACGAGCCGCTGGCAAAAGACCGTCTGCTGAAGAAGCTCATCGGCGATCACGACCCTGCCTATGCACCACAGTGGGTTGGCCTGGGCACGGACTACCAGCACAAGATGCTGTCAGGCATCGTGGCCTTTGAGCTGAAGGTGACCAGTCTGCAAGGCAAACTCAAGGTCAACCAGCACCGCCCCGAAGCCCACGCGCGCATGCGTGAGGTTTACGCGGCAGGCAATGACAACGATCGGGCGCTGGGACAGTGGATGGACAAACTCGGCCTGAACGGCAAACAGGAGTGATGCGATGCGTGCTGTCTTTGGCGT
>JANPAZ010000661.1:0-3549 GCA_031430225.1 Rhodoferax sp.
GGCCCAGGCCAGCAATTTGGCCTCGCGCTGCGCCGGTGCGCTGGCCACCACGGCGTCTTGCAGCCAGGCATCGAAGGCCTGCGACGGTGCCTTGCCCGCGAGGCCAAACTGGCGCAGGTTGTGATAGCTCAGGCCGCTGCCCACAATCAGCACGCCTTCATCGCGCAAAGGGGCCAGCGCCCGGCCCAGGGCAATGTGTTCCGCCGGGTCCAGGCTGGTGCGCATCGACACCTGAATGACAGGCACGTTGGCCTGCGGGTAAATGACCGCCAACGGCGAAAACGTGCCGTGGTCAAAACCACGCTGGGCATCCAGCTTGGACGGCAAACCGGCCCCGATGATGAGGCCCTGAACCCGCGCGGCCAGCGCTGGGGCACCCGGGGCTGCATAGATCACTTTATAGGTGTGTGGGGGGAAGCCACCGTAGTCATACAACATGCCGGGGTGCTGGTTGGACATGACGTTGAATCCCATCTCTTCCCAGTGACCGGAGATCATCAAGATAGCCTTGGGCGTCACGCCAATCTGGCGCGGCATGTCTTGCAACGCACGGGTCAGCCCGGCCATGGGGATGCGCATCTCTTCCATATAGGGCCAGGGACCACCGCCGTGGGAGATGAAATAGGTGGGCAATCTGTTTGACATGGTGGTTTCCTGATGATGTCGAAGTCGGGGTGCGGATCAGTTTAGGTCTGATGGATGTCGAGCGGGTTCGGAAAATTTCAATGCAGCGTTCAAAAAGGCCCGCACCCTAGGCCGTCGATTCAAGGGTTTTAATCACCTAAATCGATCACGCCCACCAATGGCACACCGACCGGTGCCTCGTAGTCCGCCAACAAAAAAACCCGCATGTGCTGGCTGTCTGCCAGGGCGAGCTGTTGCTTGACACAAGCGATTGACTGACTGTCCAGCGCAGCAAAAGGTTCATCCAGCAGAGTGATGGGCGCGCCTGACGCAAAGGCTGCTGCCAGCCAAACCTTGCGCCGGGAACCCGTGGAAAGCATGTACAGCGGCTTGTCCAGGTGCGGCGCGATTGTCAGGCTGTCAACCAGGTCTTGCAACAGCCTGTCATCAAAGTGGCTGTGCACCCGTCGCATTCTTTCGAAAAAGTCAGCTGCCGATATCGCGTCATAGGCGTCCGTCCTGGGGCTTACCCAAAACACCATCTGGCGCCAGGTGTCTGGATTGGCCTGTACGTCGGTGCCGTTGACCCGCACGCTCCCGGCGTTTGCCGACAGCTCCCCCGCCACGATACGCAACAAAGAGGTTTTACCGCTGCTTTCGCCACCCCGCACCAGTGTCACGCCGTGCGGGACTTCAGCTGACAGTTGAGAAAACAGTTCGCAATGCGGAAACCGCAGGCACAGCCCGTCAAGTACCAGAAACGGCGTTGCGGCACGCATTTGAAACGGCTGACTCATGGGGGTGGTCAAATGCGCCGGTTGACGCCAGCCCAATAAGGCTCTCGCAGCTTGCGCTTGAATATCTTGCCTGTATCTTCACGTGGCATGTCGTCGTGAAAGCTGATGACCTTTGGCACTTTGTAGTCGGCCAAACGCTGTTTCAGATACATCTGTACCGCACTGGAATTTAACGGCGACCCCGCCACAGGCTGAACCGCACAGGCCAATGCCTCGCCAAACTCCGCGTCAGGAATCCCGAATACGGCGCAGTCCACCACACCGGGCATCATCTGCAATGCAGCCTCAATTTCGGCGGGGTATATGTTCACGCCACCAGAAATCACCATGTCGGCAGACCGGTCTACGATGAACAAAAATCCGTCTTCGTCCATGTACCCGATGTCACCTAGCGTTTTCAAACCATTGCGTTCCATACGTTGGCGGGCGGCATCGTTGCCGATGTAGCTGAAGTCGGCATAGGCTGGCTGGTGCACATAAATCAGACCGGCCTGGCCCTGGGGCAATGGATTTCCGTCTTCGTCGAGTATGCAAACCTCCACCCCGGGCAACGGCTTGCCGGCAGACCCGGGCTTGCGAAGTGCCTCATCGCTGTCAAGCCGGGTCATGTAGCCCAACTCGCTGGCACCATAAGACTCATGGATCACCGGGCCCCACCATTCAATCATCGCCCGCTTGACGTCTGGAGGGCACGGCGAGCCGGTTGAAGCCACAAAACGGATGGAGCTGACGTCATAGCGACCCCGCACCGCCTGGGGCAGTCGCAACATGCGAACGTACATGGTGGGCACCAGATAGGCGTGGGTGATGCGGTGCTGCGCAATGAGAGCCAATGTGCCTTCGGCATCAAACCGGGTTTCAATGAAGAGATGCGCGTTTTCCTGGGACGCACCAATGGCATAGGAATTGGGTGCACTGTGGTACATCGGCGCACTGACCAGTGCCCGCATTGCGGGTTCAAACCCCAGTACATGACGCAATATGGTCAACCCTTTTGCGGCTTGTTCCGGCGTGGACTCGGCACGCCTGATGCCCTTGGGGCGGCCCGTCGTGCCCGAGGTGTAAAAGGTCGCGCCGCGGGGCTGACTGGCGGCGACTGCCGGGCCATGGTCCGAGTCACGAAAAGACTCCCACGAAGCCAGCGACACTGGCACAGCCTCACCCGCTGCCCCGTGGGTGTCGTACGGGAGCGCCGCATAGGCGCCAACTCCCTCCAGGTCTAGACCTGCCAGCCCCGACATCAGGTCAGCGTCCACGATAAACACCTTCGCGGCACTGTCTGTGAGGATGTATTGCACCTCATCTGTCTTGAAATGCCAGTTGACCGGGCACCACAAAGCGCCAATCCAGCGACTGGCCAACATCACTTCCAACATGGCAGGGCCATTGCGCATCATCATCGCCACCACGTCTCCTGGCTTGACGCCCGCAGCGCTCAACGCTGTCGCGGCCCGCTGATAGCGCTGAAAGAAGTCTTCAGCAGGGATTGTGTGTCCCTGAAATTCGATGGTTGGCTTCATACATAGTCCCCAGGCTGGCACCCAACGGTAAACCAGAAACCAGGCACCTGAGCGATTCCTCAGTTTAAAGGGTTTCGCCCAACACCGATGGGGTTCCCAAGGCGCTAAAGCGCAGGTACAAAGTCAATGAAGCCGTGCTCCACATTGGTAGACACCAGCTTCACACGGACTTTGTCACCCACCGCGAAGCCAGCATTCCCCGCGAGCAATTTGCCCTCGGTCGGCGGCGAGAAAACACGAATCCAGACCCCATCGACCGCAGCACCCGTCACGACCCCGTCAAATTGCTCGCCAACGCGCGATTCGAGCAGCAAGGCCGCTTCTGACTTTCGCATCTGCCGCTCCACCTTCTGCGCAGCATCTTCCTGACGGGTGCAATGCACGGCGAGAACACCCAGTTCACCATTGGAGTAGGCGGGTGGCTTGCCCGCCAAGGCGGCCTTGAGGAGTCTTGAAATAATGAGATCCGGAAAGCGCCTGTTGGGTGCGGTTGAATGGGTGTAGTCGCGCACCGCCAGGCCAAAGTGGCCTACGGGCAAGCCCCCCTGTGCTTCAACGACGTATTCACCCCGCCCCATGAGCTTGACGATGATCAAAGAGAGATCGGG
>JANPAZ010000662.1:0-1760 GCA_031430225.1 Rhodoferax sp.
CTGGGTGCTGCCGCCAGCGACGCGCTGGAGTCCGGCCAAGTGGTCAGCGGCGTAGGGGGGCAATACAACTTTGTGGCCATGTCCCATGCGCTGCCAGACGCCCGCCTGATCATGATGCTGCGTGCCACGCACGACAACAAAAATGGCCTCAAGAGCAGCATCGTCTGGAACTATGGCCACGTCACCATACCGCGCCATCTGCGCGATGTGGTGGTCACCGAATATGGGGTGGCCGAGCTGCGCGGCCAGTCAGACAGTGAGGTCGTCAAGCGGCTGATTGCCATTGCCGACTCGCGCTTTCAGGATGAGCTGGTCAAGGCGGCCAAAGCGCACGGCAAGCTGGAAGCCGACTACGTGGTACCCGAGTGCTATCGCCAGAACCTGCCCCAGGTGCTGGAGGCCAAGCTGCACCCGTGGACCGAAGCGGGCCTGCTGCCCGACTTCCCATTTGGCACAGATCTGACTGACGATGAATTGGCCATGGTGCGCGCCATGAAAAAGATGAAGCATGCCGCCAATCACCCGGCAGAGCTGGTGACCATGGCGGTTAAAAGTTTGTGGGAAGGCAAGGAAGCGCCCAAGGCCTATCTGGACAGGCTGGGCCTGGCGGACGCGCACAGCTTCAAGGATTTGCTGATGCGCCGCTTGTTCTCAGGCAATTTGTAGCCGAAATGCCCCTCGCGGGGCATTTCTTTCGCGGCTTGGGGCCGCTGTGTCAACTCATCCGTATCAGGGTGTGCCGAGCATCCGGTCTTTGGCCACAAAATACTTGCGTGCATAGGCCACCAGTTGGCCGTCACTGGGGTGATCAATGCTTTCCACCCCCACCACCTTGTCGACCATCCCATGGTCGTGCGAGTGGATGTGCTTGATGAGTTGCAGCTTGGCCTGAGCCGGGCCGACCACCAGAATTTCTTCGGCCCCCTTGAGTGCTTCAACGATGGCATGGTAATAGTTATGGTCTTCCGCCTTGCGCCCTGCACCCACTGTGCCGCTCTTGGAGTGCAGCTTCTGGTGTGGCTTTGACGGGTGAACGACTGATTTCTCGACATCATCGGGCGTGATGTGCATCACATGGGCTTCTGAGTGATCGAGCCAGACGACGGCGTGGTAGTGCGACATGGGGTTCCTTCTATTGGCAATAAAAGGGCAGCTTAGGCCGATGGCGGATCGGTGTATTGACGCGGGTCAAGGCTTGGCGTTGTTGTCACCAGGACACTGTTCGCGGTATGCGAAGCCAGACGGGTCAACGCCACAGACTTGACTGCCTTGCGTCACGCATCCAAAGCTGGATAACGCCGGAAGATGCCCTCTTCATTGAAGGGGATGCGGCGTTCACTGCGAAGATAAGCCGCCACGCGCGGAAGCAGTGCAATGCGGTCATGCAGCGCCAGGACCAAAGGTGTTTTCTTGAGGGCGCGCTTCGTAGCTTTGGGGAAGGCGTATAGCAGCCCCTCGACCAGCTGGAATGACGACAGGTCAGCATAGCTGAGACGGCCGCCGACAAGCTGCTTGTTACCTTTGGTGTTTCGGGACAGTACAGCCTCCAGCCAGCCCAGGTATTTGGGAATGCGCTGCGTCCGGAATTCTTTTGCGGCGCGCATCGCTTCAGCTTTCTGATCCTCAAAATGCAGACTGGTGCCAACCGGGTGGTGGGTGTTGTGCGCCTCATTCACCACATCGGCAATCGTCAGCTGGATTTGATGAGTCCACAGCCGGTCGGCCTCGCTGGCACCCACCAGCTTCAAACGTGGGCCCAG
>JANPAZ010000663.1:0-1856 GCA_031430225.1 Rhodoferax sp.
GCGTATCGATTGGCATCGCACTTTTTCAGAACGATGGCATGTCGGGACCTGATTTGCTCAAGAAGGCCGATACAGCCATGTATGCGTCTAAAGCATCTGGCAAGAATACCTTCCGCTTTTTTGACTCGAATGTGGCTTAGGACTACCGTGGTCGCCCTGGCGGTGAAACTTGAATCCCGCACCCTTGATGAGGCTGAGCGGAGCCTAGTGGTTCTCAGCATCTTCTGTGATTTCAGGCTTTGGCATCCTCTCCCCGATTTCCTGCTTTTCCCATTTGCCTCCCAGGCCCATGGACTGCATAATCTCCCCCCCTTTTGAGGCCTTGCCCCTCGCAGCCTGACCCCCTCATAATGCGGTAGGTACCGGGACAATTGAATTGAGAACGCCAGATGAAAGCCAGCCAACTCGTTTTTAAAAGTGCCGTTTGGGTTGTGGGCGTTACCGTCCTTTTTGCCGGCCTGCCCGCCATCGCGCAACCCGTGCCGGGCTTGCCCCCGGAACTCATCATCAGCGGCTGGTTGAAACCACCGTTCAAGTCAGGCAGCGTTTCGCGGGGCAATTTGCAGGTCAGGGAATTGCGGGCCGCTCAATTGGAAGTTCTGGATGCAAAAACCAGAATCGTCACTGAAGCCAAAAGAGTTTTTGAGCAGAATTCCGCCATCGGTTTGCTGCTGATTGAGAAGGATGGCAGCATTCTGTTTGAGTCCTACAAGCGCGGCGCAGACCAGCACAGTGTGATGATCGGCTACTCGATGTCCAAGAGCGCCACATCGGTTGCTGTGGGGCAGGCCTTGTGCGACGGCGTGTTCACTTCGCTGGATGACGCAGCAGAAAAATATTCGGAAACGCTCAAGGGCACGGCTTATGGCCAGGCCACGCTTCAGGAACTGTTGAACCTGGCCAGTGGCGGGAAAAAGGGCGAACAGGCCGGGCAGGCAGTCCCGGGCATCACCTCGGACATTTTGCGGCACCAGACCCGGACAATCCGGTCCGGCTTCAAGGAATTCGGAGGCGGCGGCGCAAGCGCAGCAACACGCGGCGAACTATCCTACAAAAATTACGACACGTATGCCCTGGGTGTTGCGCTGGCGGATGCGAGCAAACAGCCGGCCTACGCCTACTTTTCCCAAGCGGTATGGAGCCGCATCGGGGCGCAGTCTGATGCGGCCTGGCTGCTGGATCGAAACGGTGACACGTCCACCGCTGAAGGCTTTGGTGCCACGCTGCGGGACTGGGGGCGATTTGCCCTGTATGTCCGAGATCAAGCGGCAGCAGACAACACCAGCTGCCTCGGGAATTACCTGCGGCAGGCGACCAGCAAGAGAGTCTCAAACAATACCCAAATCCTGTCCCATTTCAGAAGCTACGGCAACGGCTTCTGGGCGGACAACTATCTGGTCAAGTCACCGTCTTTCTGGATGACCGGCTACGCAGGGCAGCGCATCGCAGTCGACCCGGCCAGCGGCCGGGTGCTGGTTCTCATTGCGAATGTGGAAGACTTTATGCCCGAGGTCTACCGGCTGTTCGACTTCTGGACCCGGCAATAGGCCGCTGCAGTTCACTTGCCCAGGCCCATGGACCGCGTAATCACCTCTTTCATGATTTCGTTCGTGCCGCCATAAATGCGCTGCACCCGCGCATCGGCGTAGGCCCGGGTAATGGGGTATTCCCACATGAAGCCGTAGCCACCAAAAAGCTGCACGCACTCATCCATCACTTTGCATTGCAGGTCACTGCACCAGTACTTGGCCATGCTGGCGGTCGCGGTGTCGAGCTTGTCTTGCAGCAGCAGTTCGGTACATTTGTCGACAAACACACGCGCCACTTGCACTTCTGTTTGCAACTCGGCCAACGTA
>JANPAZ010000664.1:0-1880 GCA_031430225.1 Rhodoferax sp.
GGTTACTGGTTTGCCAAGCCGGTGCTCGTCAAGGGCCAGACGATCCGCCCTGCTCAGGCCAACATCATCCAGCTGATCAACCTGGTTCGCAAACAGGCTGACACGCTGGAGATAGAAAACGTGCTCAAGCGCGACCCGACCTTGTCATTCAATTTGCTGCGTTTTCTGAACTCTGCAAGTTTCGGCCTGAGCGTCGAAATCACCTCTTTCCGGCACGCCGTCATGCTGCTGGGTCTGAAGAAAATGTTTCGCTGGGCCGCCCTGCTGATGGCCACGTCACGCGTGGGCGGCGCAGCGCCGGCTGTGGGTGCCATGGCGGTGGTGCGTGGGCGGCTCATGGAATTGCTGGCAGGCGAGCTTTTGTCACCTGAAGACTGCGACAACGCCTTCGTGACGGGCGTGTTCTCGCTGCTTGACACCATGCTGGGTGTGCCCCTGGAAAAGGCGCTGGAGACGATTTCCCTGCCGCAAATGGTGACCGATGCGCTGCTGCACAAGCGCGGTCTGCTGGCGCCCTTCCTGGAGCTGACCCGGGCTTGCGAAACCGTCAACGATGAGGCCTTTGCCCACTACGCCACAGCACTCAAGCTGAGCAATCACCAGGTCAACTGGGCACATTTGCAGGCGCTCGCCTGGGCTGACACCATGGGCGATGAGTAACCCTATTGACGTTTTCACAATGCATCACCGTATCTCCGTCATTGCGAGAGCAGCGTGGCAATCCACTTTTTCAGTGGTCAATATGGACTGCCACGGCCTGCGGCCTCGCAGTGACGGGTATCGCGAATAGCGAAAACCAACAGTCACCCTCTGGGATGATGCTGCGCATGAATGGCCTTCAGCCGTTCACGCGCCACATGGGTGTAGATCGTGGTTGTCGAAATATCGGCGTGCCCCAGCAGCATCTGCACCGCCCGCAGATCCGCCCCATGATTGAGTAAATGCGTTGCAAAGGCATGCCGCAAGGTATGCGGTGACATGGGCGAGTGGATACCCGCCATCAACGCATATTTCTTGACAATCATCCAGAACATCACGCGCGACATGGCCGTGCCCACCTTGGGGCCGCGATGCGTCACAAACAGGTCATCGGTTTGCCGCCCTTCCAGCAACTGGGGGCGCACTGACGTGATGTAGCGACGAATCCAATCGCTGGCGACTTCGCCAAAGGGAATCAGTCGCTCCTTGCCGCCTTTGCCAAACACGCGCAGCACGTTCTCTGAAAGACTCACATTCAGGTTCTTCAACGTCACCAGCTCGCTGACCCGCAAACCACTGGCGTACATCAGCTCCAGCATGGTGCGGTCGCGCATGCCCAGCAAGGTGTCGGCATCTGGTGCCGCCAGCAAGGCCTCAACCTGGGGCTCAGTCAAGGTCTTGGGCACACGCAGCGCCTGGCGCGCCGGCTGCAGCTTCAATGTGGGGTCGGCCGTCGTAAAGCGCTCGCGCAGCGCCCAGCGGAAGTAGCGCTTGAACACGGTCAGCCGGCGGTTGGCTGTGGTGGCCTTTGTGTCGTTGTGCCGGGCAGAAAAATAGGCGTTGAGATCGACCTCCACCGTGTCATCCAGTTTGCTGCCCTGGTCTTTCAACCATCGTGCAAACAACGTGAGATCTTGCCGGTAAGCCCCCAACGTGTTTCTGGAGAGCCCCTCTTCCAGCCAGAGCGCGTCGATGAACGCATCGATAGACGCCTGACTGGCCGGGTCAACCGTCAGGCCTTCCGACCCGTCGCCCGCAATGGCTGTCAAGAAGCGGATCGAAGACACGGGCTCCATCATCATCGCCAACACGCCGGAGCAATTTGCGGCGCAAATCAAGGCTGAGTTTGAAGTCTACAAAAAGGTGGTTGATTCCGCCAACCTCAAGCTGGACTGAGTCCT
>JANPAZ010000665.1:0-1797 GCA_031430225.1 Rhodoferax sp.
GCCCTTTGTATGGGGCTGTGGCTGCTTATCTGGTGTTGAATGAGCCGTTGGGCTGGCATCACCTGGTGGGAGCAGCCCTGATCCTGCCGGGGGTCTTTCTGGTGACCCGCAAATAGCAGACGACGGTTCAAACAGCCGCCGCAGACCCTGATCTTGCGCGCAGCGCCATGAACTGCAACCCGGCCAGCGCCCCCACAGCAAGAGCCTGTACCAGTACAAAGGCCTGACCCAAAGCAGTTGGCGCAAGGCTGCCGCCATACAGCACAACCAGTGTGGCCAGTGCCCATGCCGCATTGCCAATGACGACCAGCCAGACGGCCATGCCGGGTGGCGATTTGCGGCTGGCCAGCCAGCCCACAAACAGCCCATACACCAGATAAAACTCGCCGGTCCAGCCCAGCAGACCGGCAGGCAACCGGGTGAGGTCAGCCAATGGCGCGTTTGCGGCCACCTGAAGCAAGCCGGTGGCAAAGCTCACGATGGCATCAGCCCACAAGACAATGCGCAGAAAACTGGATGAATTTGAAACTGACATGAAAGACTCCTTGAAAAAAATTGAAGTTAGGGGGTGGCACGGCGCTGCAGGTGATGCCGCCATGGATGGTGTCGACCAATCGCAGGCAAGTCGATGACGTGCAAGGTAATGGCCTTTGCGCCGTTACGCCCTACCATTGCGCCATGAACCCGCCTCCCCTAACCGCACGCCCACAGGCCAGCGCAGGCATCGTCCCCTTTGGCGACCACTTGCGGCAATGGCGCCAGCGCAGGCGCCTGAGCCAGCTTGACCTGGCAGCAGACGCCGATATCTCCACCCGTCACCTGAGTTTTGTCGAGACCGGCCGCGCCAATCCCAGCCGCGAGATGGTGCTGAAGCTCACCGCGCGGCTGGATGTACCTCTGCGCGAACGAAACAACTTTCTGGTGGCCGCCGGCTATGCGCCGATGTACCGCGAAAGCCGTCTGGATGACCCGGCACTGGCAGGTGCGCTGAAGGCGGTTGAGCTGATCCTGAAAAGCCATGAGCCGTTTCCTGCATTGGCAGTGGACCGGCACTGGAACATGGTCGCCGCCAACCGCATGCTGCCCCTGCTGCTCACCGACGTTGATCCGCCGTTGCTTCAGGCGCCTGTGAACGTGTTGCGGCTAAGTCTGCACCCGCTGGGCCTGGCTACAAAAATAGTCAACTTTCTGCAGTGGCGCACCCATATTTTTGAGCGCTTGCGCCAGCAGATTGCCGCCACGGCTGACACGGGCCTGGTTGAATTGCTGGCAGAGCTGCGGGCCTTGCCATTGCCCGAAGGCACGCCAGACGTGCAGATGGCGGGCGAGCACATCGGCATCGTCGTGCCCCTGAAATTCCGCACGCCCGCGGGCGTGCTGAGCTTCATCAGCACGACCACGATTTTTGGCACCCCAGTGGATATAACCCTGCAGGAGCTCGCCTTGGAGACCTTCTTTCCGTCCGACGAGTTCACGCTGCAGACATTGCGCGCGATGAACTAGCCCGCTGACCTAGTGCGTGCGCTGTCGCGCGCGTGATGGACACCGGCTGTAATCCCGGTTCAGATGCAACACTCGCCAAAGGCACGCAGACATACCCATCGAGACGCCCATGACATCCAGCACCGCCACAATCAACCCCAACCCCAACCCCAACCCCAACGCCAGCCCCACAGACGCAATCCACCACCGCATTTGCCCCCTGTGCGAGGCCTGTTGCGGGCTGGAGCTCAAGGTCAGGGGCGACAAGGTCATCAGCATCCGCGGTCACGATGCCGACGTGTTCAGCGCGGGCTA
>JANPAZ010000666.1:0-3485 GCA_031430225.1 Rhodoferax sp.
TCGTCCGACTTTGCCAAAGGCGGCATCACGCTGATGGATTTTCCGCCGGGCGAGCAGCAGTTGCAGATGTTCATTGCCATGGACCCACCCAAGCACGACGAACAGCGCAAGGCCGTAAGCACCATCGTGGCGCCGTCCAACCTGACAAACTGGCAAAGCCTGATCCGCGAGCGAACCTGCATGGTGCTCGACAGCCTACCGCGCAACGAAACCTTTGACTGGGTAGACAAAGTCTCTATCGAGCTCACGACCTACATGCTGGCTACGCTGTTTGACTTCCCCCTGGAAGACAGGCGCCTGCTCACGCACTGGTCAGACATGGCCACCTCCAACAAATCCACCAACCCGGATGCGCCGGAGCCTGAAGTGCGCATGGGCGAGCTCAAAAAGATGCTGGGCTACTTCACCAAGCTCTGGAACGAACGGGTAAACGAGCCACCGCGCACCGATCTGATCTCCATGCTGGCGCACGGCCCCGCAACCCGGAACATGGGCCCGATGGAGTACATGGGTAACCTGGTGCTGCTGATTGTGGGGGGCAACGACACCACTCGCAATTCGATGACCGGCGGCCTGCTCGCGTTGAGCAATAACCCGGCCGAAATGGCCAAATTGCGCGCCAACCCGGCGCTGATCGACAGCCTGGTGCCCGAGATCATTCGCTGGCAGACGCCACTGGCCTACATGCGACGCACGGCCACACAAGATACCGAGTTGGGCGGCAAGCAGATCAAAAAGGGCGACAAGCTGGCGATGTGGTACCTGTCCGGTAACCGGGACGAGACCATGATTGATGAGCCCAACCGCTTCATCGTAGACCGTGCCCGCCCGCGCCAGCACCTGTCGTTCGGCTTTGGCATTCACCGCTGTGTGGGTAACCGGCTGGCGGAGCTGCAACTCAAGATACTTTGGGAAGAGATATTGAAACGCTTCCCTGTGATCGAAGTGATGGGTGAGCCAACCCGGGTTCGATCTGCCTTTGTACGCGGCTTCACGCATTTGCCCGTTCGCATTCCGGGTTGAATCTTGCGAATCTTGCCTTTCAAAGTTTCATCAAAAAGATGCCTCTGCTTTTTCACATCTGAAACCGTGGTGGCATGACGATTTATCCGGCCCGCGACCCTGAAAAAATGCTGCCATGTTCTGCCTGCGGCAACACGGTATCGCGGGTGGACTGCCACAAGAACCGCTTCGGTGAATACATTTGCCGGGAATGCCAGGAGGCTGGCATCAAAGCCACGTCGAAGCAAAAATACACGTACTACCTCAGGCGCGCCGCACATTGGTCGCTCATGGGGTTGTCCATCACTGTGCCGATCCTTCTGCTGTTCGGGGTCTTTTTTGCTATCTTCTAGCGTGACATAAACCACGATTCGAGCTATTTGCCATCAAGGGCATCCGTGCAAAAAAGTAGAATGCGAGAGGACGGGCGCCAGCAAACTGGGCCGGTGCACCCCACCAGAGGTACAACATTGATTCATGGCAGACCGCGCGTTGCTGACTAAAAAGTTGGGCCGTTACGACATCCTTCGGGTCCTGGGCAAGGGCGCGATGGGGGTTGTCTATGAGGCGCGCGACCCCAATCTCAACCGGCGGGTCGCCATCAAGGTGATTGGCGTTGACACCCTTTCACCCGAAGAAGCAGCCGATTACGAGCAACGCTTTCGCACAGAGGCGCATTCGGCAGCCCGGCTGCAGCATCCCAACATCGTGAGCGTCTACGATTCGGACCGCGATGACGACACGCCCTACATGGTCATGGAGTACGTGGATGGTAAAGACCTGAAGCGCCATCTGGACGACGGGCAGCGCTATACGCTGGAGCAGTCGGTCCGGATGATGTGCGACTTGCTGTCGGCGCTGGAATACGCCCACCAACACAAAATTGTTCATCGCGATATCAAGCCCGCCAACATGCTGATTGAGGCCAGTGGCCGGCTCAAGCTGACCGATTTTGGCGTTGCCCGCATTCAGGACTCTGGCGACGGAACCCGCACGCAAGGCGGCATGGTGGGGACCCTGAAGTACATGTCGCCCGAGCAGGTGGATGGCAAACCTGTAGATGCGGCGTCCGATATGTTTTCTGCCGGCATCGTACTCTACCAGTTGCTGACCGACCGGCGCCCCTTTGACGGTAATAGCTACTTTGCCATTGCAACCCAGATCACCCACCAGGACCCACCCGCCCCCAGCACGGTCAATGTGATGCTGCCGGTGGAGCTTGATGCGGTCGTGGCCAAAGCACTGGCCAAAGACAAAAGCCAGCGCTATGCATCAGCCATCGACTTCGCACTGGCTTTGCAGGCGGCGGCACGCAGTGCAGACCCTACGATTGTCCCGAGTGCCAATCCGTACAAGTCGCCGCGCAGTGGCGCAACCATTGACGAACGCAGCGGCTCAACCGTCAACCTCCGCTCGGGCCGCGGCGGTGGGAGCCTCAGCACCATCACACAGGAGCTCGAACTGGTTTACTGGAAAGACGTAAAGGACAGCGACGACTTGCATGACCTTGAAGGTTTCCTGCGGCGATTTCCTGATGGTGTGTATTCCGATCTGGCGAAACGGCGCCTCAAGCGAATTGCCGGTATGGGCACGATTCCGGGTCAAGCACCTTATGAGCAAACCGAGGTGGTTGGCAGAACTGCATTAAAGGCGGTGCAAGACCCCCTTGAGGGTTCGGACGATGTGACCGTTCCGGCCATTGGCGCAATGTTGACAGGTTCCACCGAGCCACCTGAGACGCAACCCGCCGGACCCCAGATCGACCCTGACGCAACTTTTGTTCGCCCGCCTGCGATTCAATTGAGCGCCGTGCCCGTCGATGCGGATCAGTTGCCCGAGGCAAAGGTCGGACCTTTGCCAGCGCCAGAGGCTGATCCTTTACCCGACCTCCCGCCTGCCCCCGAAAAAGCCCTCGATGGCGAACCCGAACGTGATCCAAAGATCAGCCAGCCGGAAGTGATCACGGTTGAACCTGAAGCAAAAGCCAAGAAACCGAAAAACACCCACGTTGAGAGCCCAGCCCCGCGCCGAGCAGGTCTCTGGTTTGGGCTGGCCGGTGCCTTTTTAGCCGCAGTCGCTGCCTGGTTCTGGATGGGCTCTTCCGGCACAACTGCGGTAGCGCCAGCTGCCGGTTCAGGCGTCGCCACGTCGCCGGTCGCAAATACCGCATCTGCAGTGCCACCGTCAGATCCCGTAAACCCTGGCGTTGCGGCAAGCGGATCCACTCCTGCGGCGTCCATCGCGCCATTGCCCAGCACAACTGCGAGCACGCCGGCTACTGCGGCATCCGTGGTGGCGCTTCCAGCTGCTGGTTCGGCGAGTGCTTCGTCCACAGCTTCTGCCGCCAGTGCGCCTAAAGTCATCCTGAAGCCTCTCGTGCCTGCGTCTGGCGCGCGCGCAGGGCGCGAAGCTGGGCAGCGGCCCTTGCCCGCAATTTCAAGCCCCCGTGCACCTGCGACCGAGTTGACCACGCCCGTGACTCC
>JANPAZ010000667.1:0-5968 GCA_031430225.1 Rhodoferax sp.
ACGCGGCCAAACCAGATCCGCACATTGGCGTGCTGAAAGCTCTCACTGAGCTGGGTGAACGCCACAATCGCCACAAACTGGCCCGGCGCAATGCCAATGAGTTGCGCGGCAATCACCAGCAAAGTGTCGCGCAGCAAGTCGTCCAGCAGATGGTTGCGGTTGTCGCTCCACATGGTCATCTGGCGCTGGGCATGGTGCAGCGAATGCAGGCGCCACCACCATTCAAACTGATGCTGGCCCCGGTGAATCCAGTAATCGAGAAAATCGAACGCCAGCAGGTAAATCAGCAGGCTCACGAGAGGCTGATCCGTCACTCCCGGCCAGACGTCGTCCAGGTGAAAGGTGCCCAATCCGGCCACACGAAGCTCGCCAAACAGGTCGGTCAACACCGGCTCTAGCGAGAAGAAAAGCGCCACACGAAACAGCCCAAGCCGGTGAATGAGCGTGTAGAGGACATCTGTGCGCACCGTGGCGCGGTCGGAGATGGCCTCCACGGGGCGCCAGCGTTGCAGCGGCCCGATCACGGCGACGATGACTGCCAGCTGAAGCAACCCCACCAGCAGCCAGCCCGTGGCGCGGTAGCCGTCTTCAAGCAGGTTGCCCATGCCGCCCAGAAACATCAACGGCTGGATCAGCGTCTCGAACAGCCATTGCTGGGCGTCAGAAAACGTGTTTGAAACCGACTGGGCCACAGTGTCCATGTTCTTCGCTCGCCTGCCCTACTGTCCCCGGGCCGCAATCCACGGCTTGTAAGCGGGGTGTTCACGTAAAGTCTGAAAGCAGAAGCCTTTTTCCTTAAGCCCGACGATCAACGGCTCCAGGACGGCAGGTGCCCACGGGTCTTTGCGCGACCAGATGCCCAGGTGTGCCAGCAGAATGTCACCGGTTCTGATGTCGCGCAGCGCTTTTTTGAGCAAGGCTTCGTTGCTGGCCTGCGCAACAGACAACTCATCGCCCAAAAACCCGGCGGGCGACCAGCCCACATGCTCGTAGCCACAGGCCTTGGCCGTGGCCAGCAGGCGGGGCGATGTCTTGCCGCCCGGCGCGCGAAACACGGGAAGCGTTTTTTTGCCCGTGAAGTCACTCAGGCGCTCTGCCGCATACGCAATGTTGTCGCAGTATTTTTTCGCGTCCCAGGTGAACTCACGACCCTCCAGCGCACCCGCTGACGGCCGTATGCGGAACTGCGCAGCCACGCCCTTGAGGTCGCCGCGCCAGTAAGCGTGGTCGTAGGTGTGCGAGGCAAACTCATGGCCCTCCGCAGCCCGCGCCTTCCACCAGGGTGCCCAATGGTTGCCCAGGCTGCCATCACCCTCCTGGGTACGCTCGTTGGCCGCAAAGAAAGTGACTTTGACGTTCTGGCGCTTAAGCACATCGGCCACCAAAGGGGCAACACCCATGTGGCCGGTGTCAAACGTCAGGTACAACGGCTTTTCACAGCCATTTGCGGCATTGGCCCACGTAGAACAAGCGCCAATAGCTATGAAAAAAATAGCGTTCCTACACGTTTCAAGCCCGCGCATGGGCCGCGGCTGCGTGACGGCCGGTGGTGCGAAATGGGGCAAGCTAGTAACGCCCCGCGTGATCCAGTGTCCAGACGCCATGCGGTGATTTCCCCACGTTGACCTGACGCACCACCTTGCGCGTGGTGGTGTCGATAACGCTGAGTTTCCTGGCCCAGCGCGAGGCCACGTAAATGAACCGGCCGTCAGCCGTGACGTCCATGCAGTCCGGGCCGGCGGGTGCAGGGTAGCTATCGACCACGCTCATGGTCTGGTAATCAATCTTGCTAATGGTATTGGCCACACGGTTGCTCACGTACACATGGCGCTTGTCGCCGGCGGCGCGAAAGGCGTGTGCGCCCGCTGCTGTCTTGAGCAGCTTGACAAACTTGGGCGCAGGGCCAGACACGTCATAAATCTCCACGCCGTCGCCACCGGTCAGGCCAATCAACAAAAACTTGTCGTCTGGCGTACCAAAAACGTCGGCAGGCATGGTGCCGGTCTTGCCGCGCCATTTGAGCGTCTGGGTTGGGAGATCAATCACCACCAGCTCATCACTATCTTGCATGGTGGCGTAGATGGTGGTGCTTTTGGTGTCGATCCACAGGTGGCTGGGCGTCTTGCCCGTGGCAATGCGCTTGGCCAGCTTCAGGTCGGTGCCGTCCCACTTGTAGATGTCGATATGGTTGAGGCGGTTGGCCGCGGTAACGAACCACTTCATGTCTGCCGAAAAGCGCAACTGGTAAGGGTCCAGGATGCCGCGTACTGTGCGCTGCACCTCGGCCGTCAACGGGTCGACAAACGTCAGGGAGTCACTGGCTGCGTTGGCAATGATGAGTGATTTCTCATCGGGCGTGAGGTACATGTGGTGCGGCTCTTTGCCGGTGGGGATGCGCTTGGTTTCCTTCCAGGTGGCGGGATCAATCACGCTGATGCTGGCCTCCTGGGAGTTGAGCACAAAAATCGGCTTGGATGCGGAGGCCACCGCCTGGCTCTGCGCAGCCACGGTGATTGGGGCCAGGGCCGAAATAAAGAGCGCCAGTGCGGCAGCCATGGGGGCAAAAAACGTCACAAATTTCCACTTTTAAGGTAACCCAAGAGTGTAGCTGGCTGGGCAGCGTGCGCTTTGCCACTTCCCTTAATATCCCGGGCATGAACTTGATTGACATCAACGGTGTACGCCTTGAGGTTTCGCACATTGCCGCAAGCCGCGCCGACCCGCATGTCGCCTCGCATCTCGCCCCGCTCGTCTTCCTGCACGAGGGCCTGGGCTCGGTCGCCATGTGGCGTGGCTGGCCTGCTCAGCTGTGCCTGGCCACTGGGCGCGCGGGCTGGGTCTACTCGCGCCGGGGCTACGGGCAGTCAGACGCCTTGCAAGACGTGCGCGGCCTGGGTCGGCTCAAACCGGACTACATGCACGCTGAAGCGTGGGCGGTGCTGCCTGCACTGCTCGAAGCGCTAAACGTCAAGGCACCGGTACTGGTAGGCCACTCAGATGGCGGCAGCATTGCCCTGCTGCATGCCAGCCGCTTCCCCGTGTCAGCCTGCGTGGTGATGGCACCGCATGTGATGGTGGAAGACATTTCGGTCAAGTCCATCGCGCAGGCGCGGGACGCTTTCACGCAGGGCGACCTGCGCGCGCGACTTGTCCGCTACCACGCCGATGTGGATTGCGCCTTCTGGCAATGGAACGACATCTGGTTGTCTGACGCGTTTCGCAGCTTTGACATACGACCGGACTGCCGCCGCATCACGGCACCCC
Source organism: Rhodoferax sp. (assembly GCA_031430225.1). Classification (GTDB taxonomy): domain Bacteria; phylum Pseudomonadota; class Gammaproteobacteria; order Burkholderiales; family Burkholderiaceae_C; genus JANYCG01. The sequence goes on from JANPAZ010000667.1 coordinate 3,265, forward strand.
TGCTGGCCATCCAGGGACAAGATGACCCGTACGGCACGATGCGCCAGATTGAGGAGATACAGGTTTCTTGTCAAGAAAATGACCTCTGGCCCACAAATAACGTCAATAGTTTGCTACAAAAACTAGAGCAATGCGGGCATTCGCCCCATCGGGACCAGACGACACTGACCACGCCATTGATTGTCGATTTCCTCGCCGACAAGACGTGACCCGCAAACGGGCGGCGTTGACTTGGCGGCGCAATGAATCAGGCCGAGATGCTAGCCAGATCGGCCTCGCTCAACCACTTCCATTGCCCCGGCAACAAGTCGGCGGGCAGCTTCAGTCCGCCAATTTGTGAACGGTGCAGGCCTTCGACCCGGTTGCTCACGGCGGCGACCATGCGTTTGACCTGGTGGTATTTGCCTTCGGTCAGGGTCAGACGCAGATGATGGCTGTCCACCGCTTCACAGGCGGCGGCGCGCACGGGCTTTGGGTCGTCGTCCAGCACCACGCCATCCAGCAGCATCTGCACCTGTCGGTCGTCGAGCGGGTGCTTCACAGTCACCTCGTACACCTTGGGCACGTGGTGGCGCGGCGAGCTCATGCGGTGGATGAATTTGCCGTCATCAGTGAGCAGCAGCAGACCGGTGGTGTCCTGGTCCAGCCGACCCACCGCCTGCACGCCCTGCACGGCAGCCTTTTGCGGTCGCAGGCGCAGCGGCGATTGCAGCAAGGTGTAGATGCTCGGGTAAGTGGATGGCTTTTGCGAGCATTCGGTGGCGGTGGGCTTGTTCAAGATCAGGTAGGCCTTGTCAACATACGGCCAGTCCACGCCCTGCACCCTGAAGCGCAGGCCAGACGCTACAAATTCCATAGCTGCCTGAGTACATTCCACGGGGGCATACGGCTCATTTTTGTCCAAAACCTGCACGTGACCCTGTTGGATGAGCCCGGCGCACACCCGGCGGGTACCGAAGCCCTGCGAATAGAGAATGTCTTGCAATTGCATGCCCCAAGTATCGCAAAGCCGCGAAGTCTCCCGGATGGATTGCGCTGGGTGTTGTCAAGGCACTTTCATGGCGCGTGTGTGCGTTGAAGATTTCATCTTCCACCTGGCGGTCGCACACGCATCAGACAATCAGATTTTTGTATCGGCCATTGCATCGATACGCGAGCAGATGTTCGTTACCATGACGTTGATGCGAAACCCGTCTTTGATCAAGCATGTCCGGGACGTAAAAACCCAATAAAGAACGGGCATAGTCCGCTACATATCTTATAGCGAACTATGCCCGTTCTTTGTGGGCCAGTGACACAAATCACCACTAACCCACTACGAACAGGGCTAAATCAGCCCTTTTTGGCCCAGGCGCTGCACCAGCCCTTGCCAGCAACTTGTTTACCCGCAAACAGCGGGCAGCCACCAGCAGCATCTGTTGCCTTGCCCTGGTACAGGGCGCAGTTGTTGCACAACTGGTTGTCTGCATGCTTGGGGTATTTTTTGGCGTCAACTTTGGTGGTGTCTGCCTTGTAGCCAAGCCCTGCGGCAGCAGCGTCCGTTTCGGCAACCATGGCTGCCTGCGCCATAGCCTGGCCACACAGCAAAGCGCCGCCTGCAGCACTGATCTTGATAACGAATTCGCGACGATTGGTCATGGGGTATTACTCCGGAGTTGTTGAAATTGTTGCAGCCATCCGCCAAACGCAGCAGGATACATGGCGCGATTCTGATCTATTCGCCGGCAACTGTCAGCGCAGGTGCCAATACCCGGCTAATCCAGTCGGTTGCTGGAGCAATGGAACCCTGGATGCGAACCGAAGCGCGCGAGGTTGACGGGCATAAGAAAAAAGCCGCGTTCACTTCGGCGTGCGATTTGCGGACGGCGGTTCAATTCAGCGTTTGGAAAATTCCAGTGAAACCTAAAACAGCGCAGCCACCGTCTTCATGGGCAGAAACATCCTGCCTTCGGAAGCAGATAGCTTCATAAAGCCGTAGCGCTCGTAAAATGCCGCTGCCGCAGCATCCTTCGCGTCTACCACCACCGCCATAGCGGCGATGGCTGGCGCAGCTTGCAGACTTCGGTAAAGGGCATCCAGCAATAGAAACTGTCCGAGTCCTTGCCCCTTGTATGGCTGGTCTATGGCCAAGCGCCCCAATAGAGTGACGGGCAAATGCGGATAGCGCGGTAGCTTCTTGGCCAGGTCGGGTGGCAGATCGGAAGCGTTGATGCCAGATGCCGACAGGCTATAAAACCCCAAAACCGTGGAATCGGGTGGCCTCACTGCCACGAACACGGCGGCAACTTGACTTTGAGCATCTTGCCGCGATTGGTGCCGCAAATAGCGGTCTAAGGCGACGTGCCCGCAACTGAATGCGTCACGACCATGGCTCTTTTGTAGTAGCTCGACACGCCAGTCAAATGGCACCAAAGGACTCACACCCCGGTCTGAGCGCGATATTGGCGAGCAGCCTGGTTCAGGCGCTCGTTGGGGGCGGGTGCGTCAAGTAAAGCGGACACAAACCGGATCTGCTCGTCGCGTGTCAGGGTGATGGATTCGTGGGTTTGGATGATTCGGGCAGCAGCCTCTTGCGCACTCGCCACAACAAACTCACTGAGCGTGCGTGCGGACAGCGTTGCTGCTTGCTGAAACAGCGCCTTTTGTTCCGTGCTGATACGCGCTTCCAGGCGAGCACCACGGGTTTTAGCGAACACATCACGAC
>JANPAZ010000668.1:0-3808 GCA_031430225.1 Rhodoferax sp.
ATCGTCATGCTCTTCCTGCTCTCTCCTGCCAAATCGTTGGACTTCGACACCCCTGCGGGCGATTTGCCGCATACGCAGCCCCTCTTCATACCGCAAGCTGAGCCGCTCATCAAGGCCATGCGCAAGAAGAGCTGGCGCCAAGTGTCCAAACTGATGGACTTGAGCCAGGCACTGTCTGAACTCAATGTGGCGAGGTATGCCGGCTGGACCGCTGAGTTCAGTCCCCGCAATGCCAAACAGGCGGTGCTGGCTTTTGACGGCGATGTTTATGACGGCCTGGTGGCAAAAACTCTCAAGCCTGACGATCTTGCCTGGGCGCAGGGCCACCTGTGCATTTTGAGTGGCCTGTACGGCGTGCTTCGTCCGCTGGACCTGATGCAACCCTACCGGCTTGAAATGGGCATCGCACTCAAGGTCGGTCGCCCAGACAACCTTTACCAGTATTGGCAGAAAGTTATCTCGCCGTATCTGAACGAACGCCTGCAAGCTGAGATGGATTCGGCGGCAGAACCTGTGGTGGTCAACCTGGCCTCACAGGAGTATTTCAAGGCTGTCAACACCAAACTGCTCAAGGCCCGTGTGGTGCAATGCGCATTTGAAGACTTCAGCAACGGCGAGTTCAAGGTGGTCAGTTTCTTTGCCAAGAGGGCACGCGGCATGATGGCGCGCTATGCCATTGAACACCGCGTGAGCACCGTCAATGCATTGGAGAAATTTACCGAAGGCGGCTATACGCTTGCAAAGGACGTGTCCACGCCGGACCGGCTTGTGTTTCGCCGGAAAACCACCATCTGACTTAGATATTTTGATGATTTAGGCCACTGGCCCACAAAGATTAAAGGTTTATAGCTATGAAAATTAGAGCAAACGGCATTGATGTTGAAGTGGAAGACACGGGCGAAGGCGTTGACTCTCGTGGCAACGACCGCCCGGTCGTGGTGCTCATCATGGGCCTGGGCATGCAGTTGATTGCCTGGCCTGCCGATCTGGTGGGTGCGTTGGTGGATGCAGGCTTTCGCGTCGTGCGCTTTGACAACCGCGATATTGGCTTGAGTCAGCATTTCGATGCCCTGGGCGTGCCCAATGTGCTGATGGCTGGCCTCAAGGCCCGCCTTGGGCTGACCATCAAGGCCCCTTACACCCTCAGCGACATGGCGCAAGACACGTTGGGCGTACTGGACGCGCTGAAGATTAAAAAAGCCCATATCGTGGGGGTCAGCATGGGCGGCATGATTGCCCAGCGCGTGGCGCTGGCGCAGCCCAAGCGTGCTCTGAGCCTCACCAGCATCATGAGCACCAGCGGTGCACGGGGCTTGCCCCAGACTAAACCCCGCGTCGTGCGGGCGCTGCTGAATCGCCCTGCCAGTCTGGCGCCGCAGGACATTGGCGACTTTTACGTGAAACTGCTCAAAGTAATTGGCAGTCCCGCCTTCCCGGTGCCTGAAGCCGAAGTGCGTGCGCGCGCCGCCGTCGCGTTTCAGCGCAACTACCACCCGCAAGGTGTGGCCCGCCAGATGGTGGCCATCATGGCGGATGCCCAGCGCGCCGATGAACTCAAGCGCTTGACCGTGCCCACTCTGGTAGTTCATGGAACCGAAGACGTATTGGTGCCATTTGCCTGCGGCGAAGACACCGCCCGGCGTATTCCGAAATCCAGATTTGTTCCCATTGAGGGCATGGGGCATGACCTGCCGCCCGGCGTGGTCCAGCGCTTGCTTGCCAGCATGATCCCGCATTTCAAGGCAGCATAGATATGACCCCCACGCTCGCCATTGCATGTGCTTCACTTCCCCCCAAGGGGGCCGCAATCCCCTTGGGGCGGCTCGGCGGTGATTTGTGAACACACCAGAACACTCGCAGCTGGGCAAGCCGTCGGCCTATATCGACCAATACGACGCGACTCTGCTGTTCCCGATCCCCCGCGCACACAAACGTGCCGAATTGGGTCTGGGAGATGCCCTGCCATTCTTTGGGGCCGACATGTGGACTGCGTTTGAAGTGAGCTGGCTCAATTTACGAGGCAAACCCCAAGTGGCGTTGGCACATTTCACCGTGCCTTGTGAAACGATCAACATCATCGAGAGCAAATCCTTCAAGTTGTACCTCAACAGCTTCAACGACACCCGGTTTGCCAGCTTTGACGACGTCAAGGCCGTGCTGCGTGCTGATATCAGCGAGGCGGTGTGGCGGGAGCCCTTGGCAGACGGTGGCACCCCAAAACCACCCAAGACATCCATTGGTGTCACGCTACTAGGCCCCGACATGTTTGACCGCGAACCCGTGCATGAGCTGGACGGCTTGAGCCTCGATCGGCTTGACATTGAATGCACCCGTTACACCCCGGCACCAGATTTGCTGACCGTCACGCCGAATGAAGCGCCAGTCAGTGAAGTCTTCACCAGCAATCTGCTCAAAAGCAATTGCCTGGTGACGGGCCAGCCCGACTGGGGCAGCGTGCAGATCAGCTATACCGGCGACCAGATCGAGCAGGGCGGCCTGCTGCAATACCTGGTGAGTTTCCGCAATCACAATGAGTTTCACGAGCAATGCGTGGAGCGCATCTTCATGGACATCTGGACGCGCTGCAAGCCGATGAAACTGGCGGTCTATGCGCGCTACACCCGCCGTGGCGGGCTGGACATCAACCCGTTTCGTACCAGCTACCCCGCTGCGCTGCCGCGCAATGTGCGGCACGCGCGGCAGTAGCGGTCGCCGTCGCTGACCGGCAAGGCCCGTGCGGTTGTGTGCGGTCGCGCATGGCAGCTTGCTTTGAAATATATAGCAAACTATTCAGTAGATACGTGGGCTATAGGTTAATTTGATCAGGTAAATCTGTCACAAAGCCGCACTTTGCCTGAGGCGCTCTAGGCCATGCCGACTTCGCACTGACGTACGCCTTTCACATCGCCAATCACCAAGACAAGATCGTGGGGGGCTGAAAAGCTGCCCTCGCCTGGCTCTGTTCGCTAGAGCACAGACCCGGCAATCTGACGCAGATCAAATGCATTCACTGGCGTGCCGGACAACCTTCGTTGAAGGTGGGCAACGCATAAGGGGAATGACATGTACATCGGTGGCGGCGCTCTTTTGATCATCATCCTGCTGCTTATTTTCTTGTAGTCGGCACCACGTGCTGATGATTGATCCTGAAGTCCAGGGTGAACGCAACGACGCAACGACATTGGGTTCGTTTGACTGTGCAGAGTCTGAAGAATCGCTCGATTTGCCCGACCAGCTTGGCAGCGAGCCTTGCCCTCTGGTTGCCGCGGCTTGCTGCCCCGATACTGAAGCGCTGGCCGCGCTCATTGCCCGCGTCGTTCGGCAAGACGAAGCCGCATTGGCCGCCCTTTACGACGCCCTGTCCGGGCGGGTCTACGCGGTGGCCTTGCAGGTTACCGCTGTAGTCTCCGCTGCCGAGGAAGTGACGCAAGACACCTTTTGGCAGGTTTGGCGTCAAGCTCCCCGTTTCGACCCGACCCGTGGCAATGCCATTGCCTGGGTGCTGACCATGGCCCGTTCGCGGGCACTGGACGCTCGTCGTGCCAGCGCGCGCAACGTACTTCAGGGCCTGCGGCAGATGGTGCAAGACCACGTCGAGTTCGGGGACAGTACCGCCAGCGACCCACTGGATTTGCTGGAGACGGTACAGCGGGACAGCACACTTCACCATTGCCTGCGGGCGCTTGACCCCCTCAAGCGCCAGATGATAGCCCTCGTGTTCTACCGGGGTTTGACGCACGAGGAAGTGGCACAACACACCGGTTTGCCGCTTGGAACGGTGAAGTCTCATATGCGCCGCACACTGATT
>JANPAZ010000669.1:0-11834 GCA_031430225.1 Rhodoferax sp.
GCTGCCGGATCAAAGCTCCGGATCAAAAACAGCGGATCGACACTCTCCACAATCCGCAAAACCCGCACGAAATCATGGGCCTCGCCCGAACCACCACCCGCCGTCAAGCCCGCCGCCGTTGCCTCGAGCTCCGTGGACAAGTCTCTACCTGCTTCGAGGGCGCGAAGGATCTGATCCGACCCGGAATTCAAGTCTTTGAGTGCAGCCTCGGTAGCGTCAGTCGGTGCAGTTCCCAGCAAACTGGCGTCAACCAGCAGTTCACGCCCGCCCATCAAGATGATCGCCTGCGAGTTGGGCAATGCCAGTTCAAGGCGGGTGCCGTTGTCAGTGACGACAATTTGACCCTCCTGCACTTCGTCGCCAACTTTAAGTTCTGTACGCACCCCGGCAGCGTTGACAACCCAAGCTTTACCCTGAAGGATTACAACAACACCACGCGCTTGAGCAATAACTTGATCGACGGCCATCGTGAACTCCAATATGAATTAACAAAACTGAAGTCATGCTATCGGTTACCGGCCCGCCTAGATATTGTCCTCAGGTACAGGTAGTTCAGAGATTACGTGAAGAATTACCGAATTCCGTGGACTCGAAGCGCCAATTGAAGCCGGTCCACGACGCCAAGCTTTGTGAATACCCCCGCCAAATGAGCTTTGACAGTCCGCTCGGTAATTCCACAATGCTCCGCAATTTCGCGGTTGGCGTTTCCATTGGCGGCCAGACCGGCTACCTCGCGCTCGCGCTCTGTCAATCCAGTCGACCAAACTGAATCAGTCCCTGTCACCTTGACCGGGTTCAAACGGACACCGGCCAGAAGGTCACGCATGATGTCCCGACCCACCCAGATATGACCGGCCTCAATGACTTGAAGCACTTGTCGAAGGGTCTGACCGTCCGAATAGGCATGGCAGTAACCGGAAAAACCTTTGTCAAGCGCCAGAATGCCTTCTTCACGATCAGGCCGTGAACTTGCAAAAACAAGACTTTTTGCGGCTGTCTGCGCAGCCCAAGCCGAATCTGACAAATGCGGCAAATCAGGCAAACCCTGATCCACCCATATGACTGATTTTTTTGACAGGTGGGCATCAGACAAGCCTGAAAACCGTTCAATGCAGACTACTTTTTTAGTCCTGAAAACCCGTCTCCAGTGCTCCAACAGGCCCTCATCGTTACTCAGGAAAATCAGGGGTTCAGAACTCATCGTTCAGTCAGCGCGTTTGATTTCGCCCGCAAAATAGGTTTAAGCAAATAGGACAGTACCGACTTTTTCCCAGTGACAATGTCGACCTCGGCCACCATGCCCGGGATGATCGGTAATTTACCGGGCCCAATATCCGACGCGAGCGTTCGCACTCTTACCAGAAAGAACGCGTTACCTTTTTCATCCGTGACGGAGTCAGCGCTGATATGTTCCAGCGTTGCGTCAAGCCCTCCGTACGTTGCAAAGTCGTATGCCGTAAATTTGACCAGTGCGCTCTGTCCAGGGCGTAAAAAGGCAATATCCCTTGGCAAAACGCGGGCCTCCAGAAGCAAAGCATCGTCGGAGGGCACGACTTCAACAAGGTCACGCCCGGGTTGCACCACTCCACCCACCGTATTGACACGAAGTTGCTTAACAGTGCCATTCACGGGCGACCTGATTTCAGTCTGTTTGACACGGTCTTCAAGCGCCGTGCTACCTTCAGACAGAGATGTTCCTTTGGCGTTTGTTTCACTAAGCTCGGAGCGGGCTTGATTTCTAAATGTCAAATCTATCTCTTCGATTTTCCTCATCGCCTCAGAAATAGCTGACTGAAGCCGGGGAATATCCGCGCTGGCACTGTCGCGCTCACCGCGATACCGGGCAACATCTCGCTCAAGACGAAGCAACTCGACATCCGATACGGCACCGGACTTGGCCAGCGGCCTCGTCATTTCCAGTTCCTGAAGCGTCAAGTCAAAACTGCGGGAGGCCTGCTCGCGCCGTGCACGCACGGACACCAGATCTTGCGTACGCTGGGTAACCTGCTGCTTAGCGACACCAACGGTGGCCTCAAGCTCTGAACGTCTGGCCTCATACAACGCACGCTCTTGCTCCGCAATCTGGGGGGCCTCTTTAGTCACGATTGCTGGAGGTATGAACCGCGCGCCGTCCGCCAAGGCCTTCAACCGGGCAGACTTGGCCAAAACAGCAAGATACTGGGATTTATTCTCCCGCAAAGATGACACCATCCGCGTGGGATCTACTTTCAGCAACAGATCCCCCACTTTCACGGACTGCCCCTCGCGAACCAAAATTTCTGACACGATACCGCCATCAAGACTTTGTAGAACTTGAACCTGACGGGACGGAATGACCTTCCCCTCCCCCCGCGTCACTTCATCGATCTGTGACAGTCCAGCCCAAAACAAAAGAACAACGACAGCCCCAAAGCTGGACCAAACAATCAAACGCGCACTGTGCGGAGTGCTTTGCGCCACCGTCCAATCGGCATCCGCATCGAAATCAGCGTCCTGGTCTTTCGCTTTACCGACGACCTTGCTGAGTACACGATCAAGCCATCCAGAAATGCGTCGATTGGCGCGCCCCCACCAGGAAAGCCTCACAGGAGTTGACTTTTCATCGCTCATACTGTCGCCCGCCCTACACGCCCGCTTTGAAGTGCTTCCACCACCTGCGCCTTGGACCCATCGGCCATCACCTGACCGTTGTCAATGACGATCAGACGATCAACCAGTTCAAGCAAAGAATTGCGGTGCGTGACGAGCACAACGGTTTTGGACGCAGCAAACTCTTTTAAACGCCCCTTGAATGCGTCCTCGCTTTGATGATCCATCGCACTGCTCGGTTCATCAAACAGCAAGACGGGCGGGTCATTGAGCATGGCTCGGGCAATACCCACCGCCTGCCGTTGCCCACCGGACAGCGATTCACCGCGTTCACCGATAGGCATGTCAAACCCGCGTGGATGGCGATTCGCAAACTCGGTCACTCCGGCCACAGTTGCGGCTGAGACAATTGTCTGATCGTCAGCAAACGGCGCGCCCATCGCGATATTTTCCCGTAACGAGCCATAGAAAAGATTGACATCCTGCGGAACGAATCCAATGGCGCGGCGCAATTCGGCCGGGTCAATCTGCCGGACATCGATGCCATCAATCAGAATCGCCCCTTCACTGGGCTGGTAAAGACCGAGGATCAAACGCTGGATGGTCGACTTGCCCGAGCCCACGCGCCCAATGATTGCCACCTTTTCGCCAGCTGCAAGCTTGAAGGACACCTTGTTCAGCACGGCCTGCGTTGTACCCGGATACACAAAAGTCACATTTTTGAATTCAATGGTTCCGCGAAAAAGCGTGCGATGCAAAAATGTCGCGTCATCAGGCCGCTCTGGTTGCATTTTCATGTGCTGCTCAACCGAGCTCAAGCCACTTCGTGCACTGTGGTACTGCATCAGCAATCCGGCAATCTGTCCAAACGGCGCCATGGCACGTCCCGCCAGCATGGATGCCGCGATGATGCCGCCCATGGTGACCTGGTTATAAATAAGCAGATAGACGCCCGTTATCACCACCGCTATGGAGACTAGCTGCTGCAAAGTCTGGGCAATGTTGATCGTGGCCGATGACAGCAGTTTAAGCTGGGTTCCCGCCTGGGCCAAAAATACTGTGGCCCGCTCCCACTTGCGCTGGATACTGCTTTCGGCCACCATGAACTTAATGGTTTCTATGCCCACCAGACTTTCCACCAAGGTTGAATTTTTTTGAGCCGTCGCGCGCTGTGTTAAATCCACAAGCTCTTTCATCTTGTGCTGGGCAACCAAGGACGAAAGAACCAGGAGCACGATACCAATGAGCGGCGGAACAATCAGCCAAGGCGATATCCAAACCAGAACGAGCAAAAACACCACTACGAAGGGCAAGTCGACCAAAGCCGTGATGGTCGCTGATGCGATGAAATCACGCACCGCCTCAAACGCACGCAGGTTAGACGCAAAAGACCCCACTGAAGCCGGCCGATCTGCCAAACGCAGCCCGAGCACGCGCTCCATGATGCGGGAAGACAAGGTTACATCTATACGTTTGCCCGCCGTATCAAGAATATAGGCGCGCAAAACCCGCAAAACCACATCAAAAATCAGCATGAGCATCACGCCCGTTGCAAGCACCCAAAGGGTTTCCTCTGCTCGGTTGGGTACCACACGGTCGTATACCGTCATGGAGAACATCGGCATGGCCAACGCAAACAGATTGATCAGAAGCGCCGCCAACAGGCTATCGCGATAGAGCCGCCAGTTCTGGAACACCACGCCCCAAAACCAATGGCGGCTTCTGACCTCACCCGTCTCGGGTGTCCTTTGATCGAAATTGAAAACCGGCTTGATGAAAAAAGTGACGCCAGCGTACAAGTCCTGGAGCTCTTCCTTGCTCAAAACGTCACCCGATTGGCCGCCCTCTGGATAACGAATGCGTGCCTGCCCATCCGGCAACCATTCGAGCAGGATGCAGGCATGTCGGTTCTTGAGCAGCAAAACTGCCGGAAGCAGCCCCGGGCGCAGCTCGCTGAGGGACCGCCTTGCCATCCTGGAGGTCAACCCGGCACGCGCAGCAGCCCGCGGCAAAAGCTCGGGTGTCAGCGCATTATTTTCCAGCGGCAAACCAGCTGACAATGCCTCGTGAGTCGTCGAAATGCCGAAAATTTTTGCAATCGACACGACGCAATCAAGCAACGGATCAAGGTGAGCACTGTGCCCACCCAAATGCCAGGCTTGGGGCGGATCGCCTGAAAGGTCGCTGGTGCCGGGAATAGAAGCCATGGTCAAAAGATCATCTTGTCGTCGTCAATCAGATCCAGCGTGCCGCTATGGCGGCTGCGCATGCCTCGTCGCAAAGTAATTTTCTGTTGGACGGCCACAGGCAAGTCCGTGAAACGCATGACACCGTTTTTAATGAGTGCGTCGATCACATCTTCAATCACCCGTACAAATTCAGCGTCTGAACTCCCGAAGCCGACACCTGTTGCGGGCCGACCCATAAATGTCTGGAGCGCCACGTCGTGCTCATCCACCATCTCGCTGCCGATTTGGGGTTGACGCGACACAGAGAGAATTTCTCCAGCCTTTCCACGCACAACATGAAAACAGTTTTTCATCATTCTTGTCGGTTGAGAAGTTCACCTGCTGAGCTAAGAATCGTAGCACCGGCCAAAGCACAACCCATCCGGCCAGCGCACAACTGTCAAGACCACTCAAATTTTTACACTTACTCTCAAAATAATAGCATGAGACGCCTATCACTCTTGGGCAAACTACGAAATGGAACGCAAGTATCGGCAGATTACTAACGGATCAACGCTGAATAGACCATGTTGCGAAGCAGATGGCGGTAGTACTCGCGCTGGTTCGGCGCCTGAACCATCAGCATCGCAAACAGGTCTTCGACAGGGTCCACAAAGAAAGTCGTGCCTGCCAACCCACCCCAGTAGTACATCCCAACGGATCCTGGTACTGTCGACACGCCCTTCGCCGTGCGAACCGCGAAACCGAGTCCAAAACCGTACCCCTGTGGAAGCAAAGCTCTGGAGCCCCCCGCATTGACTGGGATACCGCCCAAGTGATCTGACGTCATAAAGTCGACGATGGACGGGCCCAAGAGGCGAACACCATCCAGTTCACCCCGGTTCAACATGAATTGCAGAAAGCGTGCGTAGTCTTTGGCAGTTGACACCAAACCCCCGCCCCCCGACTCAAACGCCACCGGCTTGCGCACATCGAACACCCGCATCTGCGGCGCACCATCGGGATCCCGTGCAAATGGCTCGGCAATGCGTGCATGATCCTCGGGGCGCACAGAAAAGGCGGTGTCCAGCATGCCCAGCGGTTTCAGAATCTGCTCCCGCAAATGTTGACCCAGTGTCTGGCCGCTCAACACTTCTACCAGTCGCCCCAGCACATCGGTGCCGCGGCTGTACTCCCACACCGAGCCGGGTTGCGCAAACAATGGCAAACCGGCAAGCACCGGCGTGAAATCTGCATTGGAACGATCCCGCAGGTCAGTCCTGATTCGGGCCTGAATGTATTGCTTTTGCAGCAAACTGTTGCCTAGAAACTCATAGGTCAATCCGGCTGTATGTCGCAGAAGATCCTGAATCGTGGCACCTTGACCAACGGGCTGCAATTCAGATTGCCCATTGGCGTTGACCAACACCATCTGCTCTGCAAACTCGGGCAGATATTTCGCGATCGGATCGCCCAGCAACAACTTGCCCTGCTCCATCAACATCATCACAGCGACAGACACCACGGGCTTGGTCATTGAATAGATGCGAAACAGAGATTCGCGGGTCATGGGCGTTTCGTCATCTGCGCGTTGGTAGCCCAGACTTTCAAACAGCGCGATTTTTCCATGCCGCGCTACCAGGACCACTGCGCCGGGCAGGCGCTTGCGATTAATTTCGTCCTGTAAAACACTTATCAGCCGGTCCGTGCGAACCGGGCAAAAACCCAACTCCTCAGGGGTACCGAAGGGCAACAACTTTTCTGACAATTTCAATTCCTTGTAAGTGATGCAAACATGGGCAAGCGTCATGCACAACCATGGTGCGTACCAGGCCCCAAACCGCACGATCCGGTGACTTGCCGCCCCGTTTCGCAGCGTACGATGTGCGCGCTGCAATGGGCGCCTCAAACACGAAACCCAATACACCGAAAACTATGCTTTTGATAGCACGGAGTTTAATGGATATGTGGGCCAACTAACGGTTTGACAACTAATTTTGGTCTTGCGCTTCCTGCAGCGCCCGCCACATGACTTTTCCGCTGCCGCTCTTGGGCAATGCATCCATGAACTGCACCGTGCGCGGCACTTTGTAAACCGCCATGGTGTCTCGGCACCAGTCGATGATGTCCTGCTCTGTGGTGGATTTATGGGTGCCCCGCAGCACTACCACCGCTTTGACGGATTCGCCACGATAGCTGTCTTTGGTTGAAATAATGCAGGCCTCTTGAATGGCCGGATGCTTGAACATCAAGGCTTCGACCTCGGCTGGCCAGACCTTGAATCCGGAGGCATTGATCATTCGTTTGAGCCGGTCCGTCAGAAAGAAATAGCCGTCTTCATCGACGCGACCCAGGTCACCCGAGCGGAAGAATCGCTTGCCCTCAAACTCGATAAAAGCCCGCTCAGTCGCTTCAGGTTGACCCCAGTAGCCCTGAAAAACCTGAGGACCATGAATGATGATTTCGCCCTGTTCGCCTTGCGGCATTTCCATCAGGGTTTCGGGGTCGATCACGCGCGAATCGGTGCCGAAGATAGGAATACCCAGGCACTGTTGCTTGGGGTTGTCTGGCGGGTTGTTGTGCGACGGCGCTGCAGTTTCCGTCAGGCCATAGCCTTCGACATAACGCAGACCATACTGCTCAAAAAGGCGCTGCGCCACAGCCTGCGGCATGGCCGCGCCGCCGCCGCCAATACCTGTCAGCCCGCTCAAATCGAATTTGGCGAAATTGGGGCTGCCCATCAAGTCAATCACCATGGTGGGAATATTGGTCCAGCTGGTTACCTTCCACCGGGAAATCATTCGCCCGGCCAGTTCGCGCTCCCAGCGCGGCATGATGACCATCGTCGCGCCCAGACGAATACAGCCGTGCATCAGAGGAACAATTCCGGTGATGTGAAACATGGGCACGACGGTGAGCACCACACTCTCGGCGGTTCCTGTGCCCCACAGCCCTGCACTCATGGCGTTATGCATGATGCTGCTGTGCAAATGCATACACCCTTTGGGCAGGCCAGTGGTCCCACTGGTGTAAGGCAATAGCGCCAGATCGCCCGGCCCGACTGTCAACTCCGGAACGGGTTCAGTCGTATTCAAAGCCGCATCCCAGCCATGGACTTGTCCGCCCTGCAAGGCGGGCAACGCATGGCGGGTCATCAGCCAGTCGCTCCAGGCGGGCGGTGGCGCATCATCGCCAGGCACGTCAGCATCGAAAGCATCCGTGAAATGGGTGACCACCAGATGGCGCAGGCGGGACTGCTCGGGAAGTGCGTCGCTGGCACGTACCAGTTCAGCCGCAAGATCAGACGTCGTGATGGCCACCTTGGCACCGGGATCGGTGATGTAGTGCTTCAGCTCCTCAGCCCGATTCATCGGGTTCACGGGCACGACGACTGCGTTGGCCCGTAAAACGGCAAAGTGGGCAATCACCAATTGCGGGCAGTTTTGCAAGCTCAGCACGACCCTGTCACCCTTTTTGACCCCTAGCCCACATAAACAGGCCGCAAGGCGCTCTGCTTTTTGTAGCATTTCAAGATAGGTGAAGGTTCGCCCAAAAAAGACCAGCGCCGCCTTGTGAGGATAGCGCCGCGCACTTGTCTCCAGGTTATCCCACAGCGATGTCTCGGGAATCGTGATGGCATGGGGTAGGCGCTTGGGCCAGAACTTGTGATGTGCTCGCATTGATACTCCTTATGAGCCGAGCCTACCTGCCCCAGGCAGCCCGCGCATCGGGGAAGCCCCCATGAGCCCCAGTCGCAAAGGTGACGGCACGATGATGGCATGGAAGCTGCTTAAACCGATGCGTGGCAGACAAGTACCCGATTCATTTGCCCATGCAAATTTCGCATATCAGCCCCGTGCAAACCCGGTAACGCCCACGATTGGTGCGAGGCTATCATTCGCGATTCGGTCATGGGCCAATCAGGCTGAAACATTTTTTTCTCTTGGCTGTTTTTAACTGGAAGACGATTTATGACAATGAAACACATCAAACTCACCGCTGCCGTTGTAGCCATTTTGGGCGCAGCCTTGGCAGCGCCCGCCCATGCAGGCAAAACCCTGGACGCCATCAAAGCGCGCGGGCAAGTCGTTTGCGGCGTCAACACCGGCCTGGCGGGGTTTGCTGCGGCAGACTCAGCCGGCAAATGGTCCGGATTGGACGTGGACGTGTGCCGGGCCATCGCTGCCGCCACCTTGAGCGATCCCGAGAAAGTCAAGTATGTTCCCCTGAATGCACAGCAGCGTTTTACCGCCCTTCAGTCCGGGGAAGTGGACATTCTGGCCCGCAACACCACCTTCACGTTGACGCGTGACGCATCGCTGGGCCTGAGCGCCACGGTGACGAACTACTACGATGGCCAGGGCTTCATGGTTCCTGTCAAGAGCAAGATCAAGAGCGCCAAGCAACTCAAGGGTCAAACAGTCTGCGTGCAGTCGGGTACCACCACCGAGAAAAACCTGACTGACTACTCCAAGGCCAACAACTTGGCAATCAAACCAGTCGTGTTTGAAAAACTTGAAGCGGCGGAGAATGCCTACTTCACCGGGCGCTGCATTGCCTACACCACCGATGCCTCGGGCCTGTCTTCAACCCGAAGCAAGGTTGCCAAAGACCCTAAAGAACACATGATCCTGCCAGAACTCATCTCCAAAGAACCTCTGGGCCCAATGGTTCGCCGGGGTGATGACGAGTGGTTCGCCATTGTGAAATGGGTGCAGTACGGTCTGCTGGAAGCTGAAGAGTATGGCGTAACCCAGGCCAACGTCGACCAGATGAAGTCCAGCTCCGACCCCGTTGTGCAGCGCCTGTTGGGTGGCGGCAATGAAGACACCGGCAAGCTGCTGGGGCTGGACAAAGAGTGGATGGCACGTGCCATCAAGGCCACCGGGAACTATGGTGAAAGCTTTGAGCGCAATGTGGGGCCGAATTCACCGCTCAATTTGCCTCGCGGCTTGAACAACCTGTGGAACAAGGGCGGCTTGATGTACGCCTACCCGGTTCGCTGATCCAACACTGAATCTGTCGTGACTCCAAGGCTGCTGCCAGTACACATGGTTTGTATTGGCAGCAGCTTTTTTTCTATGCCGCGTTTCCCGGCTCATTGATTGTTTTCTTCCAGAGTGCATCCCATGACACCCAAGCCGCCCCCGACAAAGAAAACCTGGTCCTGGCGCAGCCAGGCCTTCAGAGGCCTGATCTATCAACTGATATCAGTAGGCGTGATTGTTGCCGTCGTCTGGTTCCTGGCGCACAACACGCTGTACAACATGAAGATCCGCGGCATCCAGAGCGGGTTCGACTTTTTAACCGGCCCGGCCGGCTTTGACATTGGCGAAAGCCTCTTTCCCTTTGATTCTGCTCAGCCCTATTGGCAAGCTTTTTTGGTGGGCCTGACGAACACCTTGCGGGTCGCAATCATTGGCATCATCCTGACGACAATTTTGGGTACGCTGCTTGGGGTGGGCCGGTTTTCACGCAACGCGCTGGTTCGCGGTGTTTGCTACTGCTACGTCGAGTTTTTCCGAAATGTACCAGTGCTACTGCAGTTGCTGATGTGGTACCTGCTCTTCACTGAAGCACTACCTGCCGCCGCAGAGGCCTGGAAACTTGGCCCGATATTTTTGAGCAAGGGCGGCCTGAGTTTCCCCATACCAGTGTGGGCAGTTGGCCACCTGTGGGCCCTGGGGGGTCTGGTGGCTGGTATCGCGCTGGCATTTGTCTACCGCAAGTGGGCATATCGGCAGTTTGAAACCACGGGCCAATTAAAGAGCATGTTCTGGGTTCCCGTGGGTATTTGTGTGGCGGCAAGTTTGTTGGGCTGGCTGGCTGGCGGCGCACCAACAGAGCTTGACACCCCTGTCAAAGGCGAATTTTCCATAGAAAAAGGCGGGTCGCTCACGCCTGAGTTCCTGTCAGTGCTTTTGGGCCTGACGATCTACACCGCCGCGTTTGTAGCTGAGGTAGTTCGCTCAGGCATTCAGTCCGTAGCGCGCGGCCAGGGCGAGGCAGCCGCCGCGTTGGGCTTGAACCCCGGTCAGTCCATGCGCCTGGTCCAGTTGCCCCAGGCCCTGCGGGTCATCATCCCGCCCATGACAAACCAGTTTCTGAACCTGACCAAAAACTCCTCACTGGCAGTCGCCATTGGATACCCCGACGTTGTCTCAATTGCCAATACCGCTTTGAACCAGACCGGTCGTGCGGTCGAATGCATTGCCATCGTCATGCTGGTCTACCTGACGACATCGCTGACCACATCCATCCTGATGAACTGGTACAACAACCGTTCTGCGATTCAAGAGCGTTGAAGAAAGCTGAAGAAAACGCACACACCATGACAGCACAAACTTTTCTACCTATCGCGCCGCGACCCGCACCCGTTCAGACCAAGGGGTTAGTGGGTTGGCTGCGCGTCAACCTGTTCAGCGATTGGGGCACCGCCCTGTTGACCATCGTGATCGGCGGCGCGCTGCTGTATCTGGTGCCACAGTTGCTGAGCTGGGCCATCTTCAGGGCTTCGTGGATTCCCAGCTTCGAGGCCTGCCGGGTCGATGGCGTAGGTGCCTGCTGGGGTGTTGTGGCAGAGAAGTACCGCATCATCCTGTTTGGCCGCTACCCTTTTGAGGAGCAATGGCGTCCACTGGTGGCCACCACGCTGATGCTGGGGCTACTGGGCGCAAGTTGCACACGGGCGTTTTGGCACTCCTGGCTACTCATTCTGTGGGTGGTTGTGCTGTCACTGTTTTTCATGCTGATGTACGGCAACGCGATGGGGTTAAGCAAGGTGGAGACCGACCGCTGGGGTGGCCTGCCACTCACCATTCTTCTGGCATCCTTGTCCATGGTGATGGCCTTCCCTATCGCACTGGTCGTCGCGCTGGGTCGGCGGTCCAAGTTGCCGGCCATTCGCACGTTTTGCACGATTTATGTTGAACTGATCCGAGGCGTGCCGCTTATTTCTGTACTGTTCATGGCCTCCTTCATGTTCCCGCTGTTCATGCCACAGGGTTTCACCATTGACGTGCTGATTCGCGTTTTGGTGGGTATCACGCTATTTGCTGCGGCCTACATGGCTGAGGT